>CAYRBI010000154.1:0-15155 GCA_964422415.1 uncultured bacterium
AAGGTCTCATCTGGGTAGACCGCGGTAGCGATGACCGGGCCGATCGTTTCAGGCCTTGCACCCCATGCTTTGACAACTTAAGAGCGGCTGACATGGAAGGACGTGTATGGAGCGAGCTCAACCTCTGCCCCAACTGCCAGATGGCGCTAATGGGGGAACTTTTTGAGAATGACTTCTTTGGATTCACACGCCCCATCATCACAGACCCGGATCACACGCCAGTGAAGGCTTTTGATGACATCGAGTGGAACCTCCCCGAGCCACTGTGGAAGAAATACTTCCCGGAAGACCGACAAGAATAGGGGGTTGGATTCTCCTCTGAGATATAGGAAGAAAAGGCTGTATTTCCTATATCCATTCCAGCCGATTGCACGTGCCGTAAACAAGATAGACTTCAGGTAACCGGTCACTGAGTGATCTCACCCCGATGACCGGGCAGGATAGTCGAAGTTCAGAGCGAGGGGGGGGAAGCACTCTGTTTCCCCCCTGACCGTCCACTCTTCCCGCCCATGCTCCCTCACCATCTCTGGGAACCATGGCATAACACCATCCGATTCCGTGAATGGCATTCACAAGGCCTTCACATAAGAACGCCGGTTTTGACAAGAGTCGGGAAAGAGGTCTCGCCGGAGAAAACAAGATCGACCATGTTTCCTCCTCGTGGAAAGGACACGAAATCGAGCCGTTGTTCTGTCCATATTCCTCTCAGTTGTATCCGATCCCCGGCCCAAAATAGTACGTATCTCCGCTACTCTTCGTCCCATTCGTTGGGCTGTAAAAGTAGGCTGAGATCTTTGGATCTGTACGGGTCAGGTCCTCATCATGGTCGTTGTCCGGACCATGACTGAAGATATAGTAGACGGCAGATCGTGGCTGGCCAAAGAGCACAAAGACAAGTTGATTGATGAAGAGGGGGGCTCCGAGTCGCTTGACTGTTTCCTGCTCCTCATAGTGATAGGGTGCTTGTTGTTCAATATCGTTTCCCTCCGCGAAGCTATTGGTAAATGGATCCGGGTAAAGCTCGCTAATGTACTTGTTGGGTGTTGTCAGGACAGCTGGCAAGTGGGTCTCGAAGGGATCAAGAGGGGGGAGAGCAGGCCGACCGAGGTCCAACAGGCTTGCCGCCCAAGGATTCCTTCTCCAGTCCACCGTATAGGACTCGATGGCTAGGGCCATGGAACGCATATCTCCTTTTGCCTTGGTCACTTTGGCGCGTGTCTGCGCCTCCAGGAAATTCGGTAGGGCGATTGAGATCAGGATCAGGATGATTGCAATGACAATGAGGAGTTCGATCAGGGTAAAGGCGGTTCGGCTTCCCAACGGGGTAGAATTCCGGACATCCATTTTGAAGCGTAACGATTCCATTTGGTCACCTCCAAGCGTGAGTGGTTCCCCCTTGAGGCGGCCATATGCCTATGTCCAGTAGGGGAATCAGTCTCCGGACTCCGGACAACGCCAAGCGCCGACGGAGTTCCGAAGCCCTGGAACCGGCAACCACTCGATCCGGGATGAGGAGACAACCTCACCTGTTGGGAGGTCTTCCTTCTTCTGGGTATGAAAAGTCTGGTCTCTTGTGGTGTAACGGTCCCAAGTTAGGCTTGGGTAACAGCGGGGTGGCCTCTACGTGAGATGGAACTGTTCCACGGGAGAGATGGGGCCAAGTCTGTTTCATCAGGGAGTCGATGAGACTCCTCCCGTCCCCTGAGGGAGGCGAGGAGAGAGGTTTGCGAAAAGACCGGGGGGGGCGGGTCCGAACAGGCCACACAGAGTTCACAACATCCTTCATCGCCGTGAGAGTGTGGTCCTGGAGCCTGACCATCTTCGTCATTATCGTGAGATGAATTTTGTGCGGATTGGAGGTGAAACAGGGTGTGCGGGTGGATGTACGGATGGACCAGCCAAGGACCGACCGCGAAAAGCAGAATGGCTACTACTTGATTCTTCATCGAGAACCCATGAGCCAGCCACTCTCTTCGTGTCATCATGGGATTGCTATCCCTGTCCTTCAACGTCTTACTGCTTCCACTGAGCCCTACCCTGTGACGAGGTGATAATTGATTTCATTCTTAGAGACGAACTCTGTCTTTGTCAACCTTGCGATACCCATCGGGCTCTTTTCGAGTCAAGGATGATCAACCGCTTTGGGGAAACTTGATAGTGATGGACAGACGACACCCATGCCCACACCTGGTTGGCGGTCCATGAACTGTATAAAAAACTCTATATCCATTCCAACCGCTTGCATGCACCATAGACGAGATACACGCCAAGTATGCAAACGAAAAGGCCAAAGGCCAATCGGAGGTGGGGTCCTTTCATGAGGTTGGCGAAGTAAGCGCCCACTCCACTGCCCACCAACATGCCAGCAGCCAGAAGGATCGCCGCTGGGATGTCCACATTCCCATTCCGGTAGTATTCCAGCGCCGCCGCCAAACCAATGGGGGGCAAAAGAACAGCGAGGCTGGTACCGGTCGCCTTATGTTGGGTGAAACCCGCCCAGTAGATCAGTGCGGGAACAATCACAATTCCGCCACCAACACCGAAGAATCCCGCCGCCACACCGGCAAGTGAACCGATTGCGAGGAAGGTTGTCCACGAGACCATTGCAAACTCTCCTATATGTAATCGTCCTCAGTACTCACCAGTGTCCACAGGAGTAGACTGATGGATCAACGAGGTTTCTTTCTCCAATCCTGACATTCACGGCGGTAGATGACCAGTCAAAGCCGACAGTTGACACGTGGTAATGTGAGCGTATGCTCATAACACAAGGGGTTCTCCATGGCCAGACCACCCAAAAACCGCTGTGTTTCCGCTGATCCCGCTGCCACGGTTTACAAACCACGTGGTATCCCACTCTGGATGCTCGAAAAGCAAGAACTCGGATGGGACGAACTGGAGGCGGTCCGTCTGGCCGACCTGGAGGGGCTGTATCATGAAGAGGCCGCCATGCGGATGGGGATTTCCCGCGCCACCTTCGGGCGTGTTCTGTCCAGCGCCCGGAGGAAGATCGCGGATGCCCTCATCCATGGGAAATCGATTGTCTTCCAGGGTGGCCACGTCACCTCCAACCAGTCCAGAGTCTTTGAATGTGAAACCTGCACACGGACCTTTGAACTCCCCTTTGGGACTGGACGGCCTGAGCAGTGTCCACATTGTGAGGGAGAGAGAATCCACCGTCAGGCAGACTCCATCGATGAGCACGTTGAATTCGATGGAAATGAAAGGCGGCGGAAGTCTTTCCGGCCACGGGTGGAGAAACCACAGCAAGCCTCATCTTCAACGATAAAAACCGGGAACAAAAGATGTGGTACCAGTTTGATATCCAAGGAAAACACGAGCAACCATGACTAAGAACTTGAGCAGACGTGGATTCGTTGCGGGTACAACGGCCGCCATAACGATCGGGGGCGCCTGGACCGCCTACTCACACCTGCAGCAAATTCCTGTCCGCCAGCCCAAGCGAAAAGTGGTTGTTCTTGGGTTCGATGGCGTCGATCCACGGCTTTGCCGTGACTATATGCAGAAGGGGCTCTTGCCGAATCTGTCGGCCCTTGCGAAAGCGGGAGTCTTCACGGAGTTGGGAACGGTTAACCCCTCACAATCCCCTGTCTCATGGAGTTCATTCGCGGTAGGAGGTGATCCGGGGCAACACGGCGTGTTCGACTTTCTTACACGAACCAGTAAGGATCCAACCTACTTTCCCAATCCCGAATCATTTGTCGGACAAGAAGAGGCGCGTTTCCTCGCGGGTATTCCCATTTGCCGTCCCAAAGCCATCAACAAACGGGGTGGTAAAGCCTTCTGGGACTATGCGGCGGAGGCGGGGATCAAGACGGCTCTGGTTCTCATTCCGGTCACCTTTCCTCCCCCTGAGTTACCGAACGGACTGGCTGTCTCTGGTTTGGGAGTTCCCGATCTGTGCGGAACTCAAGCCACGTATTTCTCTCTCACCTCGGACAAGAATGAACTTAGTCCGGACAAAGCAACCGAGTTTGGTGGGATGGCCAGTCTCCTGACCCAGACAGGCAATCTATTTCAGGGACAACTCACCGGACCCATTGCCCCTCTATGGAAACAGGAAAAGGCCAGGAGGACTGACCTTCTGGATCAGGCCAAAGAGGCGGCCCATAAAGCAGGCCTTACCGCTGAACAAAAGGCAACATCTGATTCTGAGGTGAAACAGATTGAGAATGATCTGAAGAGTTTTTCACAGAATCCCGATCGGCTTTCCATGCCCATCGAGATCGAACCGGGAACAGATGGGCAAACCGCATGTGTCCGTATTGATGAGGATGAGCAAGTGGTTGAGATTGGGGAATGGAGTGACTGGTTCAGGGTTCATTTCAAAGTGACTCACTTCATCTCCGTATATGGTATCTGCAAGGTTCTTCTGCATTCGGTGATACCCGAAGTAAGGATCTACGTTTCCCCCATCGAGATCGATCCCGAGAACCCTGTTCTTCCCATCTCTCATCCCCGGGATTACACCCGTAGATTGGCCCAAAAGACCGGGCTCTTCAAAACACGTGGTTGGGAGTCCGATACCGCTGGACTGAAGGAGGGTGCCATCGATGAGAAGGCCTTCATCGAGGATACCTTTCTTTCAATGGATCAACACACGGAGATGATCTTGGATGCCCTTGATGAGGACGACTGGGGGCTTTTTGTTGGAGTCCTGTCGGAGACTGATCGAACCAGTCACCTCATGTGGCGTCTCATTGATCCCGAACACCCGATGTACGATCCGGATCTGGTGGCGAAGTATGGGGACACCATGGAGAGAATCTATCGCAAGATGGATGATGTAGTTGGCAAGGTCCGGGCAAAGATCGATTTGGAGCATACCGATTTCTACATCATTTCGGACCATGGCTTCCGCCCATTCCGGACTGGGGTCAACCTGAACACATGGCTCTCACGGAATGGACTGGGGGGGAATGCGGATCGCCCCTTCATGAAATTGAGACTACCAGCCACTCGAAAATATCAACTCCAGGAAGTTCTGGGTGGGAGTACTGATTTCTTCACCACCCAGGTTGTCGATCCGGATACGGGAACCACCAAGTCTGAGTATTACGTGAACTGGTCTGAAACCAAGGCCTTTGCGTTAGGACTCAATTCGATTTTTATCAACTTGAAGGGGCGTGAAACCTGGGGGTGTGTACCCAAATCGGAATATGCCGCTGTCTGTGATGAGATCATTCAAGGACTTGAGGGGCTGATCGATCCATCGAATAGCCGGAAGGTGATCCACAAGGTGTACCGTGGGACTGACATCTACCATGGCCCTTACGCGAATCCCGATAGCGTCACTTTCCCAGATCTGGTGGTGGGTTTTGAAGAGGGATACCGTGTGGATTGGCAATCCACCTTGGGAGGGATCTCTGAGGAGGTGCTGACCCCCAACCGTGATAAATGGAGTGGTGATCACTGTGGGATCGATCCATCGCTTACGACCGGGATTCTGTTCTGTAATGGAACCCTCTCGATTCCCGATCCAAAGATTATTGATTTCGCCACCACAATTCTGGATACGCTGGGAGTCTCGCATCCTCCCTTGCAGAGCCGGAATATGAAAGTAGGGGAGGGAGTGCTCAGCGATTCCACCCAACAGGAGGGGGTCCCAGGGGTGCAATCCTGGATCTCGATAGTATGAGCAACCGAAAGAGAGCCACATCACGGCCGCATGTCACACCGACCGAGGCTATCCTCGAAAGTATTTCGGACGGTGTTTTCACGGTGGATATGAATTGGTGTATTTCTTCCTTCAACCGTGCGGCGGAGGAGATTACAGGGGTTCCGCGTGAAGACGCGATGGGACGGCGTTGTTCCGAGGTCTTCCGTTCTAGTATGTGTGGCGAGGACTGTGCGCTACAGCGGACCTTGAAAAACGGGAAGCCGGTGATCGGCCAGGCGGGATATATCATCGATGCCGATGGGGAGCGTATCCCCATCAGCGTATCCACCGCCGTACTGAGAGAAACCGATGGCACAGTCATAGGTGGAGCGGAAACATTCCGTGACCTGTCTGAAGTGGAAGCCTTACGACAAGAATTGAAGGGCAAATCCACGGCTGGTGATCTTTCGAGCCAGAGCCCGTTAATGCAGAGGGTCCTTGAGGTCCTGCCTGCCGTGGCTGTGAGTCCCAGTACGGTATTAATACAAGGTGAAACAGGAACTGGAAAAGAGCGGTTGGCGCGGACCATTCATGATTTGAGCGCCCGGCGCAAAGGACCTTTCGTCGGCATCAATTGCGGGGCCCTACCCGATACCCTCTTGGAGTCGGAACTCTTCGGCTACAAGGCCGGGGCATTTACGGGGGCGAATAAAGACAAGCCTGGCCGGTTTGCCATGGCCAAAGGGGGCACACTGTTTCTCGACGAGATTGGCGAGGTGAGTCCCGCCCTCCAGGTACGTCTCCTCCGGGTGTTGCAGGAACGGACCTATGAACCCCTGGGCGCGACCCGTTCTGAGACCTCCGATGTCCGGGTTATTGTGGCTACCAATCGGGATCTTGCGGAACAAGTGAAGCAAGGTGATTTTCGTGAAGACCTTTACTACCGTGTAAATGTGGTGCGCATTGAACTCCCTCCACTGCGCCGTAGAAAAGAAGATATTCCCTCTCTGGTGGATCAATTCATCAACCGTTTTAACCGGTTGCAGCAGAGGTCAGTACAGGGGATTTCCACAGATACGCTCTCTCTCCTTATGGCGCATGACTGGCCCGGCAACATCCGTGAGCTGGAGAATGTGATTGAACGCGCTTTCATTCTCTGTCATGAGGGACAGATTTCCATTGGGCATCTCCCCGAGGAGTTGACCGCCCGTGGACTATCTGCTGGCGGAGATATGAGTGTTCAGTCAGCCCACGACATTCTTGATGCCCAGGCGCTTCAATCCGCACTTGAGCGCAACAACTTCAACCGGTTGGCTGCCGCGAAAGACCTGGGTGTCCACAAGACAACACTCTTCCGTAGGATGAAGAAATTGGGCATCCCCCTTCCCGAATGTGATGGCCGCTCCCGTCAAAAAGGGCGAGAGTAGCGGTGGCGCACCTACTGCAATCATCAGGAGTAGCATGTTCGCTACTCGCCAGTCTCCAGTGATCGGCCTTTGTGACAGCATATCCTCTGTAATTTCAGTTGATTAGGTTTGCCTTATGCCGCTCTTTTGGATGTGGCACAGGCATTGCAATATCTACTACATTGTGAGCCCAGCGCAACCCCACAAAACAAGAACAGCATTCTCAATCTGGGAAAAACGGATCGCGCCTGTGTTCGATGTTGCGCGTCCGGTCCACCTGCTGGAGGCTGAAGCGGGACGAATCCTCAGCGAGTGGCAGGAAACCTTACCGGATGATTCCCCAGTTCAAAAGGCTCTCTGTTTAGTGGAGCTGGGAGTGGACACTCTGGTATGCGGCGCGGTTACTAAGCCACTGCATTCGATGATTACCGCCTATGGGATAGAAGTGATTCCCTTTGTGTCCGGTGATTTGAGAGAGGTGATACAAGCTCGCCTTGAGGGAACTTCGCTGGGGAAAGTTTTCGCGATGCCGGGGTGCTGTAGAAATGGACGCCACCGTATGCGGGGCACTGATTTTGTTGGCCCGGAGGTGGGGATTACCGCCAGTCAGTGTGTTGGGGGGAGCCGTGGCGGTCGATCAAAGCAGGGCCGCTATGGGCGTGTTTGTAGCCGGTCTGTTGATCCAGGCATGGAGGAAACCACCGGCGTGTGCGTCTGTCCACAGTGTGGGCATAAACAACCTCATCAATACGGTATTCCCTGCTACGAGCTCATCTGCCCGAAGTGCGGCGCTGTAATGACAAGGGAATAACAACCAATCTCAGTATAGGAGGAAAGAAGATGCCAGGAGGAGATAGAACAGGTCCGTTGGGAAGGGGACCAAGAACGGGACGTGGAGCAGGGCATTGCGTAGGAATGAGCCAGCCTGGTTTTATGAACAGGACACCAGGTCGTGGTTTGGGAATTCGATGTGGAGGTGGGCGTGGTTTTGGTGGAGCCAGAGGTTTTGGCGGTGGACGTGGGTGGCGGCACCGGTTCTACGCCACGGGACGTCCGGTGTGGATGGAGTTTGGACTGGATGACTCGCCAAGTAAAAACTTACCGTCGGCCGTGGAAGCTGATGACCTAAAAAACCGTGCCGAGCTGCTCCAATCTGAATTGAATTTAATCCATTCAAGATTGGATGAGATTTACAAGAACACTACGCCATAATTGTGGTCTGATAATCCCATCCAGTAAGGGATGGAGTAATTCTGATAAGGAGAGATTGAAATATGGAACAACCAGCAAGACTTCCGTTGATTGGTGAAAAGGCTCCGGACTTCAAAGCAGAGACGACCCAGGGACCCATAAACTTCCCCGATGATTTCAAGGGTAAATGGGTGATCTTCTTCTCCCATCCGGCTGACTTCACCCCGGTTTGCACCACTGAGTTCATTACCTTTGCCTGTATGCAACCGGAACTGGAGAAGCTCAATTGTAAACTCCTCGGTCTCTCGATTGACAGCACCTACAGCCATATCGCTTGGCTGCGGACCATTTATGAGAAGATCGAGTTCAAGGGGATGAAAGGTGTCGAGGTGACCTTCCCGGTGATTAGTGATCTGACCATGGAAGTCTCTCGTGCCTTCGGAATGCTTCAACCAGCGGCCAGTAACACCCAAGCCGTACGTGCGGTCTTTATTATTGACCCTGAATCAATCGTACGGGCAATTCTCTACTATCCCCTCAGCAATGGACGCAATGTGGAAGAGATCAAACGGCTGCTGATAGCTTTGCAGCATTCAGATCAGTATGGTGTCGCGACTCCCGCTAATTGGCAGCCAGGAGATGATGTGATCGTACCGCCTCCGGGATCTTGTGGAAGCGCCCGTGAGCGAGTGTCTCACCCAGGTGCGGATACCACGGTCCTGGATTGGTTCATGGTTCTCAAAAAGTGTCCCAAGTAATGGAAGGATCCTATCGGAATTCAGGAGAAAACAAGTGAAAGTAGCTTTTACTACATCGGGTACTGGGTTGAATTCGCCGCTTGACAGCCGTTTCGGGCGCGCTTCGAAGTTCCTCATCTATGATATGGAAGAGGGCACCTACGAAATCGTAGATAATCAACAGAATCTTAACGCGGTACAAGGGGCGGGCATTCAATCTGCGGAAACCGTGGCTCGTACCGGAGCTAAGGCACTCATTACGGGTCATTGTGGCCCCAAAGCCTTTCGTGTGCTGTTAGCGGCGGGAATAAAAATAATCAACTCCAGTGCGTCAACAGTTGGTGAGGCACTCGAACTGTATCGTACTGGGCGGTTGGCTGAGTTGAAAGTGGCTAATGTGGAGGGTCACTGGGCATAACCCAGAGACCCTCCATCCTAGAAAATGCAACTTTTATTGTATCATAACAAGGAGTAAATGAATTGATTGTCGACACGGAATTATGCACAGGTTGTGGAGCCTGTATGGAAGTGTGTCCGGCTGAAGCGATTACGATGCTGGATGGAAAAGCACAAGTGGATGGTGAGAAGTGCCTCGATTGTGGAGTCTGCGAAGGTGAATGTCCTGTCAGTGCCATCAGTGGGAGCTGAAGACCCAGTAATCACAATGCGCAATATCCAGAGATGCCATTATGTTGAATCCCACGAAAGATGAACAAATGAGTATTGCTGAATTAATGTTAACACCCATTGGTGTCATTCATAGTTGTCATACTAATCCAGAGGAGACGCCCATTCAATTCCTTTATGCGAAGGGTTGTAAGGGACATATCGAGATATTTCCTGAATTTGTGGATGGCCTTCGTGATCTGGATGGTTTTCAGTATCTCTATCTTCTCTACCATTTTCATCGCACAGATCAAGTAGATCTGGTAGTGAAGCCATTTTTTCAGGATATTGAACGTGGTGTGTTCGCGACACGTTCTCCACACCGTCCCAATCACATGGGCCTTTGTATTGTAAAACTGGTCCGCCGCGAAGGTAGTCTGCTGTATGTAGATGGATTAGATATCCTCGAGGGAACACCGCTGCTGGATATCAAACCCTATGTGCCCAGGTTTGACCATGTCGATACCCAACATAATGGATGGCAGGATGAGGTTGATGAGGGTATGGCTCAACAACAAGGAAGGCGCGGTTTCAAATCGAATAATAACGATACAATGATCACTCACACAGGCAATTCATCCAGTGCTGAAAAGAAGGTGCAGGCGCTCCACTCATGAACCAGGAGGTCATCTCAAACCACGAACAGTACTTGGCCCGGAAGGCTCTTTATCTTCAACATGGATATGATGTGGATGGTGAAAGAGCCTTTGTCATTGAGAAAGCCGGTCAAATACAAGGGAATATTCTCGAGGCGGGTACTGGGAAGGGATATTTTACTCTGGCTTTGGCGCAAAGAGGTCTGTCTTTTACATCTTTTGACCTCTCCATAACTGAGCAGAATTACGCCTTGCTCAACTTGCAGTATTATGGACTTGAACAACAGGTACATCTGCATATTGCCAATGCGGAATCTCTTTCCTTTCCCGACGGACGCTTTGATGCGGTATTCTCGGTCAACATGGTTCACCACCTTTCCTCAGGAGAAAAGGTAATGGATGAGCTGATCCGGGTGCTGTCTCCGTCCGGAAAACTCGTGATCAGTGACTTGAATGATCGAGGATTCTCGGTGATGGATGAAATCCACGCTCTTGAGGGGGGGAAGCATGAAGTTGGTAAAACAAAATTGGCAAATTTAATGATAATGCTTCTACGCCGTGAATTTGAAGTGGAATATTATACGGGAAATAAACAGGACACCCTTGTTGCCTATCGGAGGAAATCGTGATTCTCGCGATTGCCAGCGGTAAAGGTGGAACGGGGAAAACACTCCTCTCCGTAAACATGGCGAGAGTCATCGGGGAGGGTGTCCACCTCATCGACTGCGATGTCGAGGAGCCCAATGATCATTTATTTCTCAAAGGAGACATCCTGGATGAAACTGTCATTGGAATTCCAATTCCAAAGGTAGATGATAATCTATGTGATGGTTGTGGCGAATGTGGCAGATTCTGTGAATACCATGCAATGGTATCGTTTGGAACTACTCCCCTGATATTTCCCGAGCTATGCCACGGCTGCGGCGGTTGTGCCAGAGTATGCCCAAATCAAGCAATACAAGAGGTTGATAGCCGTATTGGTATCATACGAAGAACTCGGGCAGAGGGGATAACGTTAGGTCAGGGTATTCTCGATGTTGGTTCACCGATGGCGACACCGCTCATACGCGCACTCAGAAATCTTCAGCGGAATGGGGACTTCACCATACTTGATGCTCCTCCCGGTACCTCCTGTCCAGTGATCGCAACCATTCGTGGAGTCGATTATGTCGTACTTGTGACCGAGCCGACTCCCTTTGGATTAAATGACCTCACCCTGGCAGTAGAAATGGTTCGTCATCTCAAGATCCCATTTGGGGTGGTGATCAATCGTGTTGGCGTTGGTGATGATCGTGTTCATCACTATTGCTGTAATGAAGGTATTCCTATTCTTTTAGAAATACCCGAAGACAGACAGATCGCGGAGGTCTATTCAAGAGGAGATTTGGTTGTGGATATGCTTCCACAATACCGGAGTCTCTTCCAGGATTTGTGCGACAAGATCAAGATTTGTACTTCACCACCACAACTCAAAGATACATTGGCCTCTGACTCCGAGTGTTGCTCAATAAAAGCAGGAGGCAGACCTTGAGGACAAATATTTATCATTATGTTTATGGACCCGTTCCATCCCGGCGACTGGGAAGATCTCTTGGAATCGATCTTGTCCCGCAAAAGACCTGTTCGTATGACTGCGTTTACTGTCAATTGGGACGGACAACTAACAAGACTATTGAAAGAAAAGAGTACGTTCCGATCCAAGCAGTGTTGAATGAGTTGAAATGTAAATTGGATGAGGGAATCACTGCTGATTATATCAGTATCGCGGGTTCGGGTGAACCGACCCTCAACAGTGGGATTGAGGATCTCATAGTCGGAATCAAGGAGATAACCAGTATTCCCTTGACTGTTTTGACCAATGGATCCTTGTTGTGGATGAAGGAGGTTCAGGAATCCTTGATGGCTGCCGACATTGTATTGCCGTCATTGGATGGCGGTAGCGAACAGCTGTTCCGTCACATCAACCGCCCACATCATGATGTTTCATTTATTCGGATGATCAATGGTTTACGGGATTTTACTAAAGAGTATCCAGGAGAGGTATGGCTGGAGGTCCTCCTGATGGCTGGACTGACTGGACTCTCTCCAGAAGTAAACAAGATTTCATCCATAGCTAAACGAATTACCCCCAAGAAAGTCCAGTTGAACACAGTGACACGTCCCCCAGC
The DNA here is from genome assembly GCA_964422415.1 of uncultured bacterium. Taxonomy (GTDB): domain Bacteria; phylum Hinthialibacterota; class Hinthialibacteria; order OLB16; family OLB16; genus OLB16. Next base: position 12,385 of record CAYRBI010000154.1, read on the forward strand.
AATGGACTTCGCGTTACCAATAGATCCAGAACAGATGCTATCTCTCTCGAGGGCATTTGAGGGAAACGTAGAAATCATAGGTGATAGTTGTTCTAATAGGGATGATTCACAGTATCAGAATGGTATGAATGATGAGGATCTGATGGCTTTGCTTAGCCGGCGGCCTTGTACATACGAGGATGTCTCGGCCGGTCTCCATATTCATAACACAGATTCACTAAAGCGCCTTAACGCCCTTGCCTCTCTGGGAAAGATACAAATGGTACACAGAAATGGGCGCAATTATTACATGACACTCGGACAGAATAATAATGAGTAATGTAATTCCCATATCAAATCTTGTCCGCAATGTATTCCCAGGAACCATTGGGCTCAAAGAGCTGGTGGTCGTCAGTGGTAAGGGGGGAACAGGGAAAACAAGCCTGACCGCGTCCCTGGCGATTTTGGCTGATAAACCAGTGATCGCGGATTGCGATGTCGATGCGGCTGATCTCCATTTGGTCCTTGAGCCACGTGTTCTGGAGACGCATGAGTTTTTTAGCGGACATAAGGCCGTCATCCGCCAGGATGACTGTGCTCAATGTGGAGGGTGTCTAACTTACTGCCGTTTTGGCGCGGTCACAATGAATGGAAAATCCGCAGGTGATGCGATCTTTACAATCGATACGGTTTTGTGTGAAGGCTGTGGAGCTTGTGTACGATTGTGTCCGATGAAGGCCATCGACTTCCCAGAAAGCCATTGTGGGCAATGGATGGTCTCAGAGACACGCAATGGGCCGATGGTTCACGCCCGGTTGGGAGTCGCGGCCGAAAACTCAGGCAAGCTGGTTTCCACGGTACGACAAGAAGCAAAGAGAATTGCGCAGGATCAAGGACATTCTCTGATTATCGTGGATGGACCCCCGGGTATTGGTTGTCCTGTGATCGCGTCATTGACCGGAGCCAGTGTGGCCCTCATCGTGACTGAACCCACCGTTTCAGGAATACATGATCTGGAGCGGATACTGTCACTCACACATCACTTTGGTATCCCCTCTGGTATTTGTGTAAACAAGTGGGATCTCAACCCTCAAATGACAGAATGTATCGAGGAGAGAGCAAGGCAAGTGGGAGCAAGGGTATTGGGTCGCGTCAGGTACGACCGTTCTGTAACCACCGCCCAAGTGGAAGCCCGTGCCGTTGTCGAAACAGATTCTATGGCAGCACAAGATATACGTCATATATGGGATGAAATGAATCATTGGGAGGCATAACTTACTTATGGAATGTACTGATCATGGCGCGTTTACGTCCGTGTCTCTGGAACACGCGCAAAGACCGCGCAATATGGGTCGATTGAAGGAATACAATGGACATGCTCGGATCAAAGGGCCCTGTGGTGACACGATGGAGTTTTGGTTGTTCGCAGGAAAGGGGATAGTGGAGGCTGTATCTTTTATTACGGATGGTTGTGGCCCTTCAAGGGCGTCAGGAAGCATGGCTACAAGTATTGCGATTGGTAACACTACAAACTTTGTGGCAGGACTTTCTCATCAGACTTTATTGGATGCCCTCGGTGGTCTACCAGAAGACTCTGAGCACTGCGCTCTTCTTGCCGTAACAACACTCAAAGCAGCACTAGAGGATTTCATGAGTGATCCCACAATACGGCAAACTGAGAGCGCCCGCGAATGTGACTCCAAGAGAGGTGTCTGTACTGATACCGGCTGTTCGTCGGGTCGAGAAAAGGAAGATGAAATATCGGATGAATACCAGGAACGTCAAAGACTTAGATCACGGCTTGGACGAATCCGTCACAAGGTGATTGTCCTTTCAGGGAAAGGTGGAGTCGGCAAAAGCACAGTGGCTATCAATCTTGCCAATGCATTAATGATGGCCGGGAAACGGGTTGGGTTACTCGATGTGGATATCCATGGCCCCAGTGTTCCCACCATGCTGGGCTTGAGGCACGAGGTGATTCATGAATCTGAGGATGGGCTGGAACCCATCATAGTCAACAAGATGAAAGTCATGTCGCTTGGTTTCCTGTTGGATAACCAGGATGATGCCATAATCTGGCGTGGACCGATGAAAATGACTGTCATCAAGCAGTTCCTGACGGATGTGGCTTGGGGTGACCTGGATTATCTTATCATCGATTCGCCACCTGGAACCGGAGATGAACCACTTTCTGTTTGTCAGTTGATAGACCAGATTGGTGGGGCCGTTGTTGTGACTACTCCTCAGAAAGTGGCCTCAGTGGATGTACGCAAGTCAATTACATTCTGCCGTCAACTCAAGGTGCCCATACTCGGTGTGGTGGAAAATATGAGCGGATTTGTGTGTCCGAAGTGTGGAGAACTGACACCGATTCTTTCGTCGGGGGGTGGTAAACAGATCTCAGATGACATGGACATCCCATTCCTCGGCTCTATCCCCATCGATCCAAGTATTGTGGAGGCCTGTGACCAGGGTAGGCCATTCGTTCAATACTATGAGAATTCTCCTACCGCCTCCATTATGCGCCAGATAATTCAACCTATTCTACAACAGGACCAGACAAACAATCAAACAATAATGAATCAATCCGTTAACAGGAAAGAGGAGAAAATAATGAAGATAGCAATACCATTGGCCGAGGGAAGATTGGCCAATCATTTTGGCCACTGTGAACAATTTGCGTTTATTTTGGTTGACGCTGATAACAAAACGATTACCGCCAAAGAATTGGTTGATCCGCCACCTCATCAACCCGGCCTGCTACCACCGTGGCTGGCAGAGCGTGGTGTCAA
>CAYRBI010000155.1:0-15104 GCA_964422415.1 uncultured bacterium
CCTGTCCACCTCAAAATTGGCAGATCCAGCACCGTCTTCAATCCCGGTGTGGCCTGGCACACCAGCGGTACCGCATTGACCAGCATGGCGATGGTGGCCTGATCGCCGGCCACACCCCCCTCGAAGCAGCAGTCAATGCGCGGGGTGCCCTCGATGATGAGGCGGTCATGAGGTTCGGTAGCGCCCACAAACATTTTCAGATCGGCATCGATGAGGACCTTGCCTCCCACCTGGCCCTTGCAGGTCTGGTGGATGCCCGCCACCTGGCCCGGTTCGACCGCCAGGTACTGTGTGTGGACCACCTTCTCCGAGACCACCGGCTGGATGGTCTCGTTGATGGCATCCAACTTCCACCCCATCGCCTTCGCCACCAGGGCGACAGTCTCTATGAAGCCCGCATGCCCCATCCGTCCGGTTTGGACCCGCTTCTTGAATTCCGCCTTGGTGATCCCCGCACCGACCTTCCGCTGGAGCGGCTCACGCCGTGTCCCAGCATCCACCTGACGCTCCAGGACGATCCGGTCGACCTGAGTGCAGGCGGCGGTAATCAGGATGGCCACCGTATCGAGCACGAAGCCTGGATTGACGCCGGTCCCATAAATCACGGTTCCAGCCTTACGTGCCGCGCTCTCCAGCTGCTTGGCGAGCCGTGGGTACTTCCAGTGGGGATAGAGCAACTCCTCAGTCGAGGAGACCACATGGATGCCATGGGCGGCTAGTTCGAGCAGCTGCGGAACCGCATCCTCCAGCCAGGAGACGGTGGTATGGACCGCCACTTGTGGACGCGCCTTCTTGGGCAGGTCCGCCAAGGAGGAAACCACCTTGACTCCCATCTTCCCCAGGCCGGTGAGTTCGCCCACATCCTGCCCCACCTTACCGGGATTGATATCAATCGCACCTACTAGATCCAGGTTCGGGCGCGCAGCGATCAGTTTGACCGCCTCGATCCCGATCGGTCCCAGTCCATACTGCAAGACTTTGATGCGCGCAGCCATGTATTAATCCTCCACCAGGAAATGGTGATAAAGCCCCATGTAGTATGGAAGCAGAAAGGCTTGTCCATCCGCGAGGTATTGTCCACCACCTCCTGAATCCAGGCCCCATGGGTCGTAGTTCCAATACTCCATCGAGCGCTCATCGATAGGAAGCACAAAACCATCACGCCGATGCCCACGTGCCCCATCATTATCAAACATTCCGGCTTCACTCAGAGGGACCACATCGAGGCGGTGACTGTTTTGATACGGCCAGCTGATCCGATCGAGCGGGAAATCCACCAGGGTGCTGGCTGCTTCCTCCAGACACTCACGTCCAGCGGAGAGATCAGCGCCACCCCACGGTCCTGGTTGGATCGCACCCTCGCACGCCGCGGCATAGATGTAGTTAAAGAAGGGATTCATCTCCGGACGCTCGAGCATCCAGTACATTGAGAGAGTGCCGGCATAAAGGTTGCGGAGATCCGGATCTTGCTCATACTTGATGAGGTTGTAGAAGCTCATGAAGGCCATCTCATCATCCGAGTGGTTGCCGGAGCCGGGACCCAGCTGGAGTTTTGGAACTGTAAGATTCATGGCATACCCATGGTTCAGAATCAGTTCGTTGTAATGCTCCTTGTACTTGGGGTCGCCGGTCATGTACTCAGCGGTCTTCAGGTAAGAGAGGATGCTCAAAGAGTTCAGGCCACGCTCATTCGCATAGGAGGGATCATGGTTCAGGAGAGCCGGACCGAACCGTGCCCAGCGGGTTGGCTGGCCATCCCAGTCCACCAGTTGGTAATCATGCTCGATGAGGTGATCGGTGATGGCCACTACAACCTCCCTAACCCGCTGCTTCTCCTCTTCAGTCTCCGCTACCAGGTCATAATAGGTGGCGTACAGGAAGTAATGCCCATCGAGTTCATCGGAACTGGTGTCGCATTTCCAGAACCACTTGCCATCGGCGCTACGTGGCCAGCGGGGATGCATGATCTTCCAAAGCGGATCACTGGTGGCCCGTTTCATCTGATCTTTTTCCAGGGTGTACTCGGACTCATTCGGATCGGGACCATCGGTGGGGAGAATGGAGCGGGCTGGGAAGCCAGGTGGCGCGGGATGTTCGCCCCCTTGAGTCACCTGGCTCAAGAAGCGGAGAGCCTCGAAGGCCGCTTTGGCACGTTCCTTGTGGAAAGGATCCTGGGTGGCGGCATAGGCAAAGCACTCGCCCGCACCATACATCCCGGTCCACAGGCCATCATTATCACTGTCCTGGTTGGCCCACTTGCTCTTATCACCCGCGGATTCAAGGCTGACCCCCATGACATAACCAAAGGGGGTGCGGCGATGACGCAGGTCGATCTCCTCCTCGAAGAAACGTGCTTTCTCAGCGAGTTTCATCGGCTTTTGCTCAAGTTTGGCGATACCCTTGGCGGTACCAATCCAGGCAGTCCCATCCGGGGAAACCGCGATGGAGCGCACCTCATCCGAAGGAAGCCAGCGCGGTCCCTGGCGGTAGTCCCACTCCTTGCCATCGAAACGGATCAGCCCTTTGGTGGTGCCAAAGTAGACCTCGCCCTTCGGACCGGCAGCTACTGTAGTGAAATCAGTAAAGGGTACGCCCTCCTCGTGGTTATAGAGGGTCCAGCCACCATCCTTCTCATGGCCCACACCTTGCGGCGAGGCGAACCACAAATGCCCCTCCTGGTCGAAGGCAACGCCTCGAACATCCACGGGCGCCCAGCTACGCGCGCCATCCCGTGGAAAGACACGCTCCCACGAGCCGTTGGGCTCCTCATGGAGATACAGCCCCTCGGAAAGCGCCAGAGCAGCCCGGTGGCCCCCAATGGCTACCTGATGAAAACTGGTAGATGGGATTCTATTAGAATCTGCTGCTTTGCCCTCCCGCAGGAGCCGTTCCCGGAGCGATACCTCGCACCATTGAAGAAAACGCTCCGATATCTCTTGCTCACGGTTAAGTGGGCCAGAAATATTTGGCGGGACATCCATCAGAGGCAGCCACTTGTCTCCCTGTAGAACCATTCCTCCCTTTGGGGTTAACGCCCACGGAGTCCCATCCTCCGTGAGGGAGACACGCTTGATATCCTCGCTGGGAAGCCCCTCCTCAGTGCCATAAAAGGTACTGATCTCGGCCTTCACACCGGTCAGGTGGATGGTTTTGTCAGTATCCCCCTGGGCGCAAGGATCCGTAATAACGAAAAATAGAACAAACGAAAGCGGAAGCAACAGCAAGGACTGGTTCATGCGTTCCTCCAGGTTCATGGAGATAGTGAAACTGATTCGAATCCCCTCTCGGTCTGTCCCGGTTATCCCACCTCCAGCATCCTTTCCAGTGCCACCCGTCCGGGGATACGGATCGAATCCGGTAGTTCCACCCGGTTCACACGTCCCCCCATGTCAAGTGTATAGGCCATGTCATTGAGACCGATCTTCCACATATTCGGACACAGCGAGCGGGAGAGGTACTTGATCGTGAGATGGGGGATCTGGCGTGATAGGTTGATTACGTGGTTGATCTCGGTCCCGAGATAGATGATGGCTCCAGCGGCGGCCTTCTGGGCATACCGGCGCATGTACTCAGTGGAGCCGCAACCATCCGCGGCGGCTACCACCTCTTCCGGGCACTCAGGGTGAACCAGGATCACGGCTCCCGGTTCACTCGCCCGGACCTGTGCAATTTGCTCAAGCGTGAAGTGAGTATGCACATGGCAGTATCCCTTCCAGAGGATCACCTTGGAGTTCTGAATCTCCTCTTTGGAAAGCCCCCCTTGGAATTCTTTCCAATTCCAGAGAGGCATCTGGGTCTTGGGAATTCCTTTCTGGTTGCCGGTGTTCCGTCCCAGGTGTTCATCGGGGAAGAAGAGGATCTTGTCCCCCCGTTGGAAACACCAGTCGAACACCTTGGCGGCATTCGAGGAGGTACACACAATGCCCCCATGCTGACCGCAGAAGGCCTTCAGCTCGGAGTCACTGTTCATATAGGTGACCGGGATGACACGGGAGATACTGGTCACACCGGCCAGTTCGTTCCAGGCCTGAGTGACCGTGTCCAGGTTGGCCATGTCCGCCATGGGACAACCCGCGCGTTGATCTGGGTGAAGGACAACTTGATCTTCACGCGCGAGGATCCGCGCGGCTTCCGCCATAAAATGGACGCCGCAGAAGAGGATTGTTTCACACTCAGCGGCCTCCGCGGCGGCTTTAGAGAGACCATAGGAATCACCGGTGATGTCCGCCAGGTCAATCACTTCCGGCTTCTGGTAGAAATGACCGAGAATCAGGAGCTTAGTGCCCAGCCTTTGCTTATGTCCCCGGATGATGGCGGCCAATTCCCCGGGTTCTTTACGGCTGTAATCTTCGAGAGCCTCAAAGGTTGAGCGCTCCATCACATCCACCATGGTATAACGATCCTCTCACTCAAGCCGACTGAATCTCCTTGATCCTACACGATCTAAAGGAGGGTCCCAAGAGAGGTTCCTATACCTTGAACTTGGCCACCATCCCTTGCAGGCGTTCCGCCAATCTCGACAGGATCCCCGCATTGCTACTCGTCTGGGTGGCTCCCTCGGCGGTGGTGTGCGCGGCGGTGTTTACACCCTGGATATTGTTACTGATTTCACCCGCCGCCTTGGAGGCTTCCTGAACATTCTGAGCGATGTTCCGCGCGGCATTGGAAGCGGCCATCAGGCTCCGTGATATTTCCGCTGTAGTCGCGGACTGTTCCTGGACCGCGCTAGCAATGGCCAGCGAGGATTCCTTCATTTCCTCGATGGTCTTCACGGTATCCTGGATCTGAGCCAGAGAGGCCCGCGTTTCCCCCTGGATGGAATCAACCCGGGTTTTAATCTCTTCAGTCGCCTTGGCAGTCTGTGCGGCCAGATCCTTCACCTCATTGGCCACCACCGCGAAGCCTTTCCCGGCCTCACCAGCGCGGGCTGCCTCAATCGTGGCGTTGAGCGCGAGCAGGTTGGTCTGCCCCGCAATAGCATTGATCGTTTCGACCACCATACCGATTTCTTGAGCCGCCACACTCAGCCGTTCCATCGCGGTACTGGCTTCTTTGATGCGCTGATCCGCCTTCGCGGCAGTCTCAGTCCCTTGGGTAGTATGACGAGCCACCTCCGCCAGGGAAGAATTCATCTCCTCCGTGGCACTGGCCACGTTATCCACCGAGGCCGCCATCTCCGAAGCGCTTGTGGAGACACTGGAAATAGTCGCCGACATTTCCTCGGTGGCCGCCGCTACCACCCCTGCTTGGGAAGTCGTTTCCTCGGCGCTGGCCGCCATGCCTTGGGCCACCGTGGTTAGCTCCGAAGCCTGGTCCGAGACACTCCGGCTCTCAATCATCACTTGAGTGAAGGCCTCGCGGAGTTTGGCGGACATGCTGTTGAGAGTCTGGGCGAGATGCCCGACTTCATCCGAGAGATGGACATCCAGCTGTTGGGTTAGGTCTCCTCCGGCCACCTGCTCAGCCATCGCCACCGCTTTGCGTAGGGGATTGGAAATCCCTCCCGCCATTAAGAACGAGGTGCCAACCAGAATGAGAGCCAACACAATCGCCGCGATCATGCACAACTTGACCATTTGGCTCATCGCATCGCCCATGCGGGATTGCGCATCCATGAAATCATCCTGGTAAGCGCTCGAGATAATCACCCAATCCCAGGGTTCATAGTAGGAACAGGCGCCAATTTTCTGCCGTGGTGCAGGATCTTCCGGATTCTTCCACCAATAATGGACAATCTGGGATTCACCCTCCTTGGCCTCAAGACCATTTTTGACAATGTCCTGGATCATAAAATTTCCATCGGCATCCTTTTGATCCCAGACATTCTCACCGTCACGTTTCCCTCCCAGGGAGATGATATAACAGCCTCTCCGGTCTCCCTTGCCTCCGATAATGGCCACATACCCCGTCTTTCCAACTTTCATATCCATGACACCTTGCCGGATGCCAGCATCACTCAGATAGTCGATGCCAGAATAAATAGCTCCGATCACCTTGCCCTGCGCATCTGTAATCGGCTCATATTGCCCGAGGTAGTCTTTATCGAGAATCCGGACTCTACCCGTGTAAACCTCTTTCTTCAGCACTTTTTCCACCACCGGATTGGCTGTCCCATCCGGTCCCTTGGCCGGGATAAAAGTCCCGATCGCGCGATTTCCATCGGCCCGGGCCACATTGGTGCAGACACGGAGCAGATCACCCGCTTCATTCATCCGCTGAAAAATGGTGCATGAGCCACCGATCATTTGCTTAGCCTCATCCACAATGGGAGAGGGGGTGTTAAAGTCCTGATTTTGCCCCAGCCAGGTTTCCCCCACATTCATCTTGGGGAGATCAATCTTGCTTACCTCCTTGGTTACTTGATTTGTGACCTCCCAGGGAACTTTTTCCTCTACAATCTTGATCCCCCCCGCGCGAGATTGAAGGTTTTTAACAACAGACAAAGTCCCCGAAATTTGCTTCCGTATCGAGACATCCTGCGAACGGCAGAGGAGGTAAACCGCTTTGGCCACCTTGGTGACCTCATTCTGGCCCAAGGTGTCGAGTTCGGTGGATATACTCCGTTCCATACCATGGCGGCCAAAAGCAATGACTGTAAGCAAAACCAACACTGTGAGAATAACTGAGGAAACCGCAAGGAGAGCAATTTTGGTACGGACTGATTTGATGGCGAACATGGCGATTATGACCCCCGGTAGCAGGGATATTGCCGGGTGGTTGAGTACACACATCCCGGATGCACACACATGAAACCAAGTCAATTATCAAGCCATTTGCTGTAAAAGTCCAGCATCAATTGCATGATTGGTATGATTTCGCGTATATATCGAGATGAATAAGGGTGCGGAATATCCTATCATTCCTGTAATAAAGATGTTGGGCTCTGTTATTTCTCCTGATCTCGAAAACGAACATGGATTCATTGAGACTGAAATATTAACCATGATGTAACCATCACTTTTAACCATAAGCAAAAGGGAGATTGAATCATCCCAGTGAATGCCCATGTAAACGGGCATTCACTGGGACCGATACGAGATATCTAGACTTTGAACTTGCCGACCATCTCTTGCAGCCGTTCCGCCAGATCTGAGAGATGCGTTGCACTGGCGCTGGTTTGTGTAGCCCCCGCTGCAGTTGATTGGGCGGCTGAGTTCACGCCCATGATATTCATGCTGATCTCACCCGCTGCTTTGGAGGCTTCCTCCACATGTTTGGCAATATCACGTGCGGCGCTGGAGGCCACTAATAAACTCTGCGAGATCTCCGCTGTGGTGACGGATTGCTCTTGGACCGCGCTGGCGATGGCCATCGAAGACTCCTTCATCTCCTCGATAGTCTTCACTGTATCCTCGATCTGAACCAAAGAAGACTTGGTCTCGGACTGGATGGCATCGACACGAGTTTTTATCTCATCAGTCGCTTTGGCGGTCTGCGCCGCGAGGTCTTTAACCTCATTGGCCACCACAGCGAAGCCTTTCCCGGCTTCTCCAGCCCGGGCGGCCTCAATGGTTGCATTCAGAGCGAGTAGGTTGGTCTGTCCAGCGATAGCGTTAATCGTCTCGACCACCATGCCGATCTCTTGTGCGGCCACACTCAAGCGAGCCATGGCGGTACTGGCCTCTTTGGCGCGTTGGTCGGCCTTCGCGGCAGTCTCGGTTCCATGCGCTGTATGGCGGGCAACTTCACCCAAAGAGGCATTCATTTCCTCCATGGCGCTGGCTACATTGTCGACTGAGGATGCCATTTCACTTGCATTTCCGGAGACACCCGCAATCGTCGCCGACATTTCCTCGGTCGCGGCAGCCACTACACCCGCCTGCGAGGTCGTCTCCTCGGCACTGGCTGCCATGCCTTGAGCTAACGAAGTCAGATCCGTCGCTTGCCCCATCACACTCTGGCTCTCGGCGGCCACCTGCCGAAAGGCCTCGCGCAGTCTCGAGGACATGCTATTGAGCGTCCGGGCAAGGACACCGACTTCATCATTATGAAGTACCTCAACTTGTTGAGTCAGATCGCCTTCCGCCACTATTTCCGCTAAGTCAACTGCTTTGCGTAAGGGTCTGGAGATCCCATTGGCCACGAGGAATGAGGCAACGATGAGGAGGATCGCCAGTAGAATAGCCGCGAGGAAACACAACTTGACCATACGCTTCATCGAATCGGTCATGTGAGTCTGCGCGTCCAGGAAATCATCCTGATACGCGGAGGGGATGATCACCCAATCCCATGACTCAAAATACGAACACGCTCCGATCTTCCGCCGGGGTTGAGGATCCTCTGGATTCTTCCACAGATAGTGGACAATCTGAGAATCACCATCCTTAGTTTCAAGCCCCTTTTTGACTATTTCCTGGATAATCAGGTTTCCACTGGCATCTGCTTGTCCCCAGATATTCTCACCGTCCCGTTTTCCGTCCTTGGAAATGACATAAGTGCCTTGTTGTGCCCCTTTTCCACTGATGATCGACACATATCCTGTCTTGCCCACCTTCATATCGATGATGCCCTGGCGAATTCCAGCAATACTGAGGATATCCACACCAGAGTAGATCGCACCGATCACCTTGCCCTGCGCATCGGTGACTGGTTCATATTGGGTGAGGTAGTCCTTTCCAAACATACGCACCCGGCCCTTGAAGGGTTGACCAGAGAGGACCTTCTGAACCACCTCATTGGGAGAGCCATCCGCCTGTTTGGAAGGCATATAGGTTCCAATAGCACGCTTACCGTCCGCAGTGGGTACGTTGGTACAAATCCTGAGCAGGTCCCCTTCTTCATTCATCCGTTGAAAAAGGGTGCAGGTCCCCCCCACCACTTTCTTGACTTCATCCACGATTAAAGAAGGGACCGACACATCCCCATTCTGGCCCAACCAAGTTTCACCCAACATTACCTTGGGGAGATTAATTTTTAAGCTTTCTTTGGTGTTCTGGTTGATGGCCTCCCATGTGATCACTTCAGTCGATTTATGCATCCCACCCGAACGGGCAATGAGATCCTTGGCCACCTCCACATTGCCAGCCAGCTGCTGAGAGAGGATCTCGTTTTGTGTGCGGCAAAGAAGAAAAACACTCTTGGCCAATTTTATGACCTCGTTCTGTGCAAGGAGATCAAGTTCCTTAGTCACATCCTGCTCCATACCCTGGCGTCCAACCTCAAGTACAGCCAACAAGACACCAACAGTAAGGATAATCGACAAAACAGACAGAAGAGCAATCTTTGTCCGTACAGACTTGATTTCAAACACTTTATTCCTCCGCATACAAAGAGTCACTCTCAGGGGGGAGAACCTGAAGTATTACAATACCAGCCGAAAGACTACCAAATTATCGAACAATTCATGCACAAAGTCTACCCTTTTTTCAAGTATTGCATGATTTATAGTATTCATAGGAATTCTATTAACCTTTACACCTCTGCAACCAACTGGAGCTGAATGGAGTATCTGCGGTAGCCTATCATCATCCATAAAGTTAATCTTGACATCGTAAGAGAAATAGATCAAACTATTTGTGATTGTCTCTAGGGGATGCATGGGGAGACAATTCAATGGGGGGCTATGTTGTGGTTTGGGGGTAGTACGCTGGGCCGAGTCCTGCTGGAACTGGCCCAGCGGTCATTCTTTCCCGGCGGGCCGTATCTGTCATGGATGCGGTTGAGGAGGACTCGCCGCCGGGAATCCAACGAGGGCGGTCCAGCCTCTTGGGCCGCCCTTTTCGATTCATCGTGGATCTCCACCGGTGATACCCTTGCTCCCAAAATACCCCATGATCTCCTAAATCTTCCCTCCGAAGATGAGGCCAGCCTACGCGCACGCAGTCTCAACGAGGAACGTCCCAGTACCCGGACGGTACTCCTGTGCTTGTTGGCGGATCTTGCTGCTCGCCGTGGCAACCGCGAAGAAGCACACCATTTCCTCTTCGAAGCGGAAGACCTCATCAGCCTGGTCTGGGAACCACATCTCCGGCAGGCACGATATGTCTATGAGCTCGTACTTAGACTCAAGGCTTTGTTCTTCTATCAAGAAGGTCATATTGAGGAAGCCAACCAATCTCTCGGCGAGGTGGAGAAACTCTTCGGCTGGCGCGAGTGGGTCATCCTGGCCCGTGCGGAGGTGGCCTTGCTGGCGGATCAGACCCAGACGGCGCGGGCGTTAGCCGACCAGATCCTGGGAAGCCTTTCCCGTCAACCCGATGGTCCCAGACGAAATCTCAGACACTCCGCCTGGTTACTCAAAGCCGAGAGCTTCTTACGGGAACAAGACTTCGATGGACTGGATTGGATCCTGCACAAGCTCCAGCACCACTCCAGCCGCGAAGCCATGGCCCGGATGGCTTACTTGAGATTCCGTGTAGAACAAGCGGCTTCCCTGAACAACCTTCCCGCAGCATGGCGTTCCGTGTCCGGGCTTCATAATTACCTGACAACCCATCCCAACCACCACGGTATTGCACGGATTTATCATCTATGTTGTGCCCGGCTGCACCAGATTGAGGAGAACTACCAGGAGTCTCACCGGCGTCTTCAATTAGCGGAGAACCTGAGCCTGTATCCATTGGCCCGCTGGGAAGTCGCTGTCCGGTTGGCTTCAGTGCTGGAGTCTGAAGATCGCGAAGAAGAGGCTCAGACTACCTGGTCACAACTCTGCGGTGAATGTGGCGAGACTTATTTCGGACGCTTGGCAAAAGCGCGTCTGGCGCGTCACGAACCCAAACCCCTGACACCGGCGCCGATTTTTGAGATCTTTCCAGCACGATGAAATCCAAAGACCGTTATGCTCATCTCTCCACCGAACAACCCAATCCACGGAGTGAGTATCTTGACCGTTTGTCTCCCCTTGAGTTTGTGGACCTGATGCAAGAGGAGGAACAGCGGGTCCTGGCAGCCCTGGAGAAGGTCCGCCAGGATCTGGCGGATTTAATCGGGATTCTCGCGGGACGATTTTTCGATGGCGGCCGTCTGTTCTATGTGGGAGCGGGAACAAGTGGGCGGCTGGGGATGTTGGATGCCACCGAATGCCCCCCAACCTTCGGGGTTCCGCGAGAACAGGTTCAAGCTATCCTGGCGGGAGGTTTTGAATGCCTGGTACGTTCAGTCGAAGGCGCCGAGGATGATGTGACCGCCGGCGGCAAGGCGGTGCTGGAGCACGGTGTGACGAACAAGGATTTTGTGCTGGGTATCGCCGCCAGCAGCACCACCCCCTTTGTACGCGGAGCTCTCCAGAAAGCGTTGCGGGTGGGAGCCTACACCGTCCTACTCACCTGTCATGAAGGAGCGGTGGCCGATTTCGATCTGGACCGGTTAATTATTCTGCCAACCGGACCGGAGGTTCTCACGGGCTCAACCCGTCTTAAGGCCGGAACCGCCACTAAGTTATTTCTAAACCGTCTCACCACCGGAGCAATGATCCAGTCTGGCAAGGTCTACCGGAACCGCATGGTCGATCTGTACCTGACCTGCGATAAACTCCGTGAACGGGCAATCCGTACCACTCGCTTTTTCACCGGCTTGGAGCGGGATGAGGCGGTGGAACTCCTGGAAAGGTCTCACAAATCAGTCAAACTCGCTATTCTAGTCCATCGCCTAGGGATTTCAGCCGAAGCAGCCACCGACCGCCTGCAACAAGTAGGCGGTAATCTGCGGCTGGCACTGGGTGAGTGAGAGTCCCGGTCTGAAGACCGGGCCTAATGTTGAAAGGACGTTAAAGCACCCTGAATAATAGGGATAATAACGCGCATCAGCGTGCCTGCAGCATTAGCACCGGTGTTATCTCCGGTGCGGATAATGCCGGGGTGCGTTGAACCGCGCCCCGGCATCCGTTTGTTAATAACCTTACTTCGCCGGAAACGTTTCCGCCTCGCTCTCACAGACCTGTAAATCATCCGTGGTCAGGTGTTCCCGTTCCATCGGATGATCCTTGCGCGCCGCCAAGCGGAGGATCGCTTTCTTGCCATACAACGCGGCGGCCGCTGGGGTGATTGTGAAGTCAAGTAATGTCGAGGTCAGAAGCCCCCCAAAGATAACCACTGCCACAGGATGCAGGATCTCTTTTCCGGATTGCCCCTTCGCCAAGACCAAGGGAATGAGTCCCAGGTTGGTGGTGAGCGCGGTCATAATCACCGGTGTCAGACGTTCCTTGCAGCCCAAGAGCAGGGTCTGTGAATTGAACTCATGCCCCTCCTCACGGATCAGCGTCACCCAGTGGGAGATAAGCAGGATTCCATTGCGCGCGGCAATCCCGCACAGCGCCACGAAACCCACCACCGCTCCCATGTTCAGGGTCACTCCAGTCACCATCAAAGCCAACACGGCCCCGATCACCGCCTGCGGGATGTTCAGCATGACCACCAAAGCTAAAGCGATCGAACGGAACTCCGCCGCCAGGAGAACCAACATGAGCAGGAGGGTCAGGATGAAGAGTGAGGTCATCACCTGTCCTGACTCAATGAGCTGTTCATATTGCCCACCCATCGCCCAACTGTAGCCCTCCGGAAAAGGAACCTCCGAGACCTTGCGCGTGATCTCCTGGACCGTGCTTCCAAGGTCTCGCCCGGAAACATTGCACAAGACATACAAGCGCCGTCGAGAATTCTCATGGTTGATCATGTTGGGTCCGGGATACTGGCCAATCTCCGCGACTGTTTTCAGCGGAACTGTCCCTCCGGTGGGAGTCGGCAACAGGAAATCTCCAATCGCCTCAGGTTGGTTTCGTATGGAATCATTGCCACGCAAGACGAGATCGAAATACCGTTCGCCCGCTTGCACCTGCGAGAGCACCTCACCCTGCAAGCCAATCTCCAAGGTTTTAAGAACATCGCCCATCTTCAAGCCATAACGAGACAGCTCGAAATCGTTGGGAATGATCCGGAGCTGCGGGATCAGGGTCTGTTGCTCGACATAATCATCCACGACCCCCGCGACCGTCTTCAGTTCGGCGTGGACCTCCTTTCCTAAACGTTGGAGTTCGTCGAGATCCGGCCCAAAAATTTTAACGACCACTTGGGAACGAGCGCCACCAATGAGATGTGAGATTAAATGGCCAATGGGTTGAGCCAGCTCAGTCACCGCGCCGGGAACCTTGGATAGGGCCTTACGGATATCCTGTTGGATTTCCTGAAGGGTACGTGGCTTCTCACCCTCCGGGGTGATCAGTTCAGCCTCGACATCGGATGAGCTTGTGGCATGAGCATGTTCATCTCCCTCAGCGCGTCCGGTCCGGTGCCCGGTCTGGCTCGCTGCGACCTCTGGAACCTGTTGAATGGCCACGGCAGCCGCCTTGGACAGGCTGCTGGAGGTCTTCAGGTCGGTGCCTGGTGGAGACATGACCAGCACGAAGATGGACCCCTCATTGAACTCTGGAAGGAGATCCAGACCGAGGCGTGTTCCCTTCCACACCGCCCAACAGGCCAGGCAGGTCCCCACCGCCAGTATCACTACCGGCCACCTCACCGAGGTGAGTACGACCGGTTCGATGGCGCGTTTGAGGATCCGGACCAGCCAGGTGTCTCTTCCATACTCGGGGAGTTTACCCGCCAGAAGGTACGAACAGAGCACTGGTGTAATCGTGATCGAGACCAGCATCGAGGTCAGGTTGGAGACCATATAAGCAATGCCGATGGGCGAGAAGATCCGGCCGACAATGCCCGGCAGGGCGAAGAGCGGAAAGACCACCAGCAGGGTGATGATGGTTCCCAGCACGATACCCCCGAAAACCTCGGAGGTCGCCTCCGCCACCAAGGGAAGGAAGGGACTGCGTTCAGAACGTGGTTTGACCAGGTTCTCCCGCAACCGGCGGTAAATGTTCTCCGCCCCCACAATGGCACAGTCCACCAACTCGCCAACCGCCACCGCAATTCCACCCAAGGTCATCGTGTTGACACTCAGTCCGAACCAGCTGAACACGATCAGGGTGGTCAACACCGAAAGGGGGATAGCTGTCAAGATGATGACCGACATACGTAAGCTCATGAGAAAGAGGACGATGATCACAATGACAATAAGAGAACCATCGCGTACCGCCTCGATCACATTATGAATGGCAGTCTCGATGAAACGGGCCTGGCTGTAGACCTTGTCATGTAGAGTCACGCCCTTGGGCAGCGCCATGCGGATCCCCTCGATCTCGCTCTTGAGCCGTTCGGTAAGATCGAGGGTGTTGGCCTCCGGCTGCTTGAGGACATTGATAATGACCGCCTCTTGATCGTTAAGGCCGGCCGTGCCCACCGGGATCTTCCGGCCCTCTTGGACCTTGGCCACATCCTTGAGCCGTACGGAACCATGCTCACCGGTTTTGATGACCAGGCTCTCGAGTTCCGCGATGTGCTCAGGTTTCCCGATGTTGCGGATGAGCAGCTCAGTGCCCTCCAGATACACAAAACCACCGGGAGTGTTGGCATTAGCCCCCCGGAGGATCTCCAGCAGGTCGTTGATGGGCACGCTGTACTTGGCCATGGCGGTGGGATCCACCACGATCTGGTACTCCCTGGCCTCGCCCCCGATGGTGAAGACCTGCGCCACGCCTTGTACGGTCAGAAGCCGTGGACGTATCTCCCAGTCGGCAATGGCTCGGAGGTCGCGCATGGAATCGCTTCCATCCGAGGTCAGCGCCATACGCAGAACCTCGCCTGTCACCGAAGAAGCGGGTGCAAGCGTGGGAGTGATCCCCTCCGGCAGTTTTTCTTGCGCCATCTGCAGGCGTTCCTGGACAATCTGACGGCACAAGTAAATGTCACGGTCCCAGTCAAATTCGACCATGACCATCGAGAGGCCGACGGTTGAAATCGAACGGACACGCATCGCTCCAGGAGCGCCATTCATGGCCGACTCAATGTGAAAGGTGATCAGTTTCTCAATCTCCTCGGGGGCAAATCCATGCCCCTCGGTAAGAATAGTGACAGTCGGACGGTTCATGTCGGGGAAGACATCCACCGGCAAGCGGGTGGCGGTCAACGCCCCATACCCGGAAATAACAATCGCGCCAATCACCACATAGAGACGGAATTGGAGCGCGGCGGAGACTATACGTTTGAGCATCTATTGGTCCTTTCCATCTCAATGATTGTGGCCCGCATGGGCATCGCCCCCACCCTTGGGGGTACTCA
>CAYRBI010000156.1:0-14988 GCA_964422415.1 uncultured bacterium
CGTAAGTTGCTTATTTCTCTCCCCAGTTTGTCGGATTCAGGCTGAACCAGGACAGTGAAACCGAAAGATTGGCACCTCTCTCAAGAACCACCCCGAAGTGAATTCCCGCAACAGAGGTGCGAGGCGAGGGGATTTTCGTCCAGTTTTCAGAAACGAAAATCCAAGATTGGCTCCAGAAGAAGCAGGTCAAGGAACTCGCTGAAGAGATCTTTCGGGGCCATTGTTTTTGGCGGAGAACCCGGTATATCGAGCATCCAGAAGCAGGATTCCGGGGAATGCGATTCGTCCTACTCCATTCCTTCGCCCATGCATTAATGCGCCAATTCTCTCTGGAGTGTGGCTACACATCGGCCACCATCCGCGAACCGATTTACTCAACCGAGCCATCGGCACCTTCTGGGGCAGAAGCCGGAGTCCTGATATACACAGTGGCATCTGACAGTGAAGGTACTCTCGGAGGACTGGTCAGTCTGGGTAGGAGCGAGAGCCTGAATCTTCACCTTACTCAAGCCCTCGAAAGAGCCAGGCTATGCTCCTCTGACCCACTCTGTTCGGAACATGTACCCGCATCCGATCGATACACCATCCACGCCGCTGCCTGTCATGCGTGCTTGTTTCTTTTCGAAACATCCTGCGAATGCGGTAACTCATCGCGGATGGAAGGGGAAACCCAGGCGCGCATCAGGCTTCCCCAAGCCCTTTTTTTACTGCGATGAAGTCCTCCATGATGGCGGCGATGACTTTATCTTTGTGGGTGAGTTTCTGTTGGAGTGCGTCGATCTGGCTGTTGTTAGCCTTGACCGGTTTCCCGGCCTTTCGGTCAAAGAGGCTGGGTATATTCTCAAAGAGTGTTTTCTGCCACTGATAGAAGAGGGTCGGGTGGATGCCGTGTTTTTCACACACATCCGAGACGGGAACCCGGTCGATCAGGTGCTCGCGAAGAATGACGGCTTTCTCGCTGGGAGAGTACTGTTTCCGGCTGTTGGGCATGTTGGGATCCTTCCTTTGGATAAGATTCTATGTTGCTTATCCCAAGAACCCAACTGTCGGATTTCAGGTGAGGCGGAACAAATCTTCCCCTTGACTTCGTTAATAGGGAGTCCGCCTCTCACACTCCCATACCCTCTTTAGTAAATCGACCTGGAAACTTCTGTCACCATTTATACTGAAGAGCCACTGCGGTGTACCATTCATTGTCTGGATCAACTCTGTCTTCAATCGAGTACTGGTAGTTTATCGTTGGAGTCAGATTCAACTTATCTGTTAAAGCAATGGGGATAGCACCAGTAAATGTAGCGTGGCTCCATCCGGGCGCTTGTCGAGGAGCCCAGGCCCCACCATTGTACCAGAGGTCCCCTTTCACAAGGATGCCAAGGGGTTTTAAACCACAGAGTGAAATCGGTTTAAAGGGGCAAAAATGGGACACCCCATAATCGACCATCCATCCTTCGCCTTGTCTCGCGCTTCCATAGGGCCAACCATAGAAGAATCCGACATGGGGAGATAAAGGCCATTTCGAGAGTGTCAGCGTGCCGAAGCCTTCCATGTAATCGAGCCGGCTGCTCGAAATCCCATAGAAATCGTAATATTGTGCTCCGAGGCTGACATCGATCTGGTCACATATCGAGCTGTCCCAGGCCGCACGGTAGAGGTTCGCGTCGAAATCTCTGTGCTTGAAGTTGGGCAATGCATCGCGAATCCAGTCGGGTACTTTATCGGGGATGATGGATTCGTCTCGATCCTCTGCAGTTCCGATGTTCGCAACTGTAAAATTAAACCCTGTATTCCATAACTTCGCGTTTAAAGCATTCGCGTACATGGGATTGTCAAATATGTTATAACCACGCCACATCCATTTCGATGACCACGCGCTTGTGAGGGTTAGACTCAAACGTTTTTCGTCGGCGGTGGGTTCTTTGGTCTCTACAGGTCCAGCGTGATGTAATCCGGGAATACCTTCGGTTTCACTGCCGGCAAGGTGAGTTCCACCATTATCTTGTGTCGATGTTTGTGTTGACGTAGTAGAAAGGTTATTGTCGGCTATCCAAGTGTCCGATGAAAGATGCAGGGCAAGTTGGTTGTTGAATTCGGAGAAATTATTGTGGAATTGTCCTTCATCCAGATCCTCTACTGACAAACCCTTTTCCTGAGGTTCAGAGAGCCAGAAAGATTCTTGGTTAACCTGTCCACAACAGGGCCAGCCCAAAGACATGAAAATCCCTACCAAAAAGAGGATTACCACATTTAAATTTTGGCTTAATCTCTCAATATAACACATTATCACCCGTACCCCCTTCTGAAATAACATTGGATAACTGGATTGCAGGAAACATTCGATACTATTACATTCTGTCAGATGTTGTTTTCATCATTTCACCGATTCGGGGAAGATCCGGTCCCAATCATTTTTCATATCAACTATGATCCAACCGCGCTTGCTGGCTTCGTCGAGGCCCTTGTCGAGTTTCCCGAAGTGTGAATCGCGGTCGTAGGCGTACTCGCGTTCGGCGTCGGTATGATGAACAAGCAATCCAAGGCGTGGACCTTTTCCAGCGGTTGTCCACTCCAACATCTGAAAGTCTCCGTCGGAGTTACCAAATGCCAGAATGGGGCGGCGGCCAATATGGGCGTTTATCCCAAGAGGTTTTCCGGACTTGTCATCGATGAAGTCCACTTCTGGTAACCGCATGATCACCGGTTTTCCATCCCGCACTTCGTATTCTATTTTTATACTGGATCCCACAACCTGTTCAGGGGGGATGCCATAGACACGTTCGGTCCAGGGACGCATAAACTCGACACCACCACCCGATACAATAAAGGTCTTGAATCCCTTCGCACGCAAGTAATCGAGCAGTTCGAGCATTGGTTGGAAAACCATTTCCGTGTAGAGCTTCCCTGTCACTGGATGCTTTGCGGTGTTAATCCAATTGATAACGATTTCATCAAACTCCTCGGTGGTCATTCCACTGTGCGTGGCGGCTACAATTTCTAACAGGCCCTTCATGCCTGAAGCGGCAACGCCTTTCATATCGCCTTTGAGCAAAGACGAAAACGGCTCCTTCGTTTTCCATTCAGGATGATCCGGTGCGAGGACTTTCACTCGGTCAAAGGCGAAAGCCAGCTGAAAGTACATCGGCTGTTCACTCCAAAGAGTGCCATCATTGTCAAAGACGGCGATACGCTCTGCTGGAGGTACGAAATCAGATGAATCATCTTGGGTCACCTTCCCGACAAAATCGATAATACTTTTTTTCGCTTCTGAATCCTTCCACGAGGGGAGTGGGTCGGCCGCCCATGAATGATGGGATGTGGACACAATCAGGACGGCGGTTACTGCTGAAAGGAATATTTGAGTGCGGAATATTTTCATTGAATTGACCTCGCTGTTATAGAATTCCTAAAGGACAAGTAACGGGTCGCTCAATACAACGAGCGACCCGCATTCTGTGGATTCTCCTGTATGGCTAATTGCCCGTTGGAAGAGGAAGGCTGATCCCCTCTTTTTGGAGCATTTCCCTTACATATTCGAATCGTTGGTATTGGGAAATGGTGATCGGTCCGGTGTAGACTTCACTCTGAATCTTCCGGGGAGGATGATCAATGTAAGTTTTCATCAGCTCCTTGACTGCTGCGTTGATCGTAACCAATGTCCAGGTACGCTCCGTGTAGTTGTTCATGAAGATGTCGTAACGCTCCTGCGGGTCAGCCCATAGGTCGAAGACCTGCGGTACTGTGGCAACGTACTTATCCGGCCCCTTCCAACCCAGATTGGAATCGACTGCCAAGCCACCGGTCTCAGTGCCGTTATCGCCACGAAGGTTGAACACGGCCTTGTAATTACCGACGCGAGCCGCTCCGGGGGTGAGCTCGTTTTCCGTGAAGTAGAACCATGAGTTGCGTGCTGATTTACCGTTGCCAAGCAGTAGAGGGGACATGTCGTAGCTATCAAAAATAATAGGCTGACCTTCACGGTCCTTCTCCGGAAGTTTTACGCCAGCGACGGAAGCGAAAGTAGCCATCAGGTCGAGACCGCCAACAATGTCGTGGTTCCGCTGCCCCCCCTTGATTTTACCAGGCCAAACCGCGAAAGCCGGTACGCGGTTTCCCCCCTCGCGGACGGTACCTTTTGTACCGCGAAAAGGAGTATATCCGGCATCGGGGTAAACATCCTGCCAGGCACCGTTGTCAGTCGTGTAAAACACCAGGGTTTTTTGATCTAGTTTCAGGTCCCTAAGTTTATCCATGATGTGGCCGATCCGCGTGTCCAGTTCAACCACGGAATCGGCGTATTTCGACTTTGAGAGAGACTTGTGCTCGAATTCAGGCGCAGGGAGGTTCGGTTGATGGACCTTCATGAAATTGATGTTGATAAAGAACGGTTGATCGGGGTTCTTCGCGGCGTCCTCCAGAAAATTCAGTCCGGATTGTTCGATATACTTGTCCATGAAAGGGATGCCGATGAGACCTTTGTCTGGCGTGTCCACATACTGGCCATTGACCTTGAAATCTTCCTTTGCTTGTTCCCCGACGTTACCGGACAGCGATCCTTTGGTCACGCTGTTAAACATCTCGCGCAGCTTCGGGTCCATGTCTGGAAACCAAGCCTCATCACCATAGGTGTATGCGTTGCAGTGGTACAGGAAGCAGTGTTCCATCACATCATAACCCTGAGCGTTGGGCAAGGCGTAGTCGGCTTCTCCCAGATGCCATTTCCCAGTGAAGTAAGTCTTGTAGCCTGCTGTCTTGAGAACAGAAGCTAAGGTCCACTCTGCTTTCGGCAACCCACCTCCCTGGCCTTGGAAGGCCACCGTAGTCATTCCGCTGCGATTAGGAATCCGTCCGGTCTGCATGGCTGCCCGTCCAGGTGTGCAGCTTGGCTGTGCGTAAAAAGAAAAGAAAGTCATTCCTTCGTCCGCGAGACGATCAATGTTAGGCGTGGGCATGCCACGCCCTACACCACCTCCATAAGGACCAAGGTCACCGTAACCGGTGTCATCGGATACTATGAACAAGATGTTTGGCTTCAATTCCTGGGCTTGCGTTTGTACGACTCCACACGATATCACGGCCACTGTGAATAGAAGGAGAATAGGAAAACGCAGACGACTCTTGAACTGAATCATGAGGACCTCCTTTTTACACTGTTTTCAAGATCTCCGACTAACGTCAGGTACTAAACAGTTTATTCCTGGGAGAGGGTGTCCTATCACCACCACTTTTCCTGCCCCGTGTCATCAATCAATTGATCCCCAGTAATAGCAATAAACTGGGATCATTTTCAAGAAGAAGGTCGTTTACGGTTAATGACTTCCAGAAGATGCAGATTCCAGTTGAAGAAGGGCCTTTTTTACACCGTCAATCGTGAAACTGCCGGGCATTTGTACCGGTGGATACTCTTTGAAGGTTTCCATGAAGGTACTGAGCTCATCATGCAGCGGATAGATTAGGAAAGCGTGATCGATGTACCAGTCCCAGTAAGTGTTGGAGGTGATGGGCGCCCGCTCGAAAGGATCCATCCTCAGGTTGATAAACAGTGGGCAACGCAGGTTGCGGAATTCACGCTGCCAAATCTCAAGGGTCCCTGGCTGATCCTGGACCATGAAGTGCAACTTCCAATTGCCGTAGCGCGCGGCCAACAGGTCGAGGTCATCGGAGAAGTACCAAAATTCTTTACGTGGACTTTTGCTTTCTGCCCCGGTCAAATAGGGAAGCTGATTATAGCCGTCCAAGTGGTTCTTGAAGGTTTTCCCCATGGCACTGTAGCCTTTCATCAGCTCATCCTTGATATTGGGATCGCCGGCAGCAGCAACCAATGTGGGGAACCAGTCCAAGCCGGAAATAACCTCGTTTGAGACCTGCCCTGGTTTGATATGACCGGGCCAGCGTATCATGGCCGGAACCCTGAAGGCCCCTTCCCAGCCGGAGTTTTTCTCATTGCGGAAAGGTGTCATGGCGGCGTCGGGCCAGGAGTTCATGTGTGGGCCATTATCCGTGCCATAAACAACAATGGTGTTATCAGCGATACCCAGTTTGTCGATGGTATCCAGGATGGCTCCCACATTCTTGTCATGGTCGATCATGGTGTCATGATAGAAACCCTGATCCGGACCTGCCTGTCCAAGGCTTTCCGGTTTGGTGTGGGTGCGGAAGTGCATATGGGTGTAGCATGTCCACAGGAAAAACGGCTTATTTGCCTTGACCTGGCGTTCGATGAAATCCTGGGAATGGGCCTGGATATCGTCGTCAATGGTCTCCATCCGTTTTTTGGTCAAAGGTCCGGTATCTTCGATTTTGCCGCCGGCAGTGGAGTGGATCACACCCCGGGGACCGTATTTCTTCTTGAACTCGGGATTCTTGGGATAATCAGGCAGTTCCGGCTCTTCTTCAGCATTGAGGTGATAAAGGTTACCGTAGAATTCATCAAAACCATGGTTAGTTGGGAGGAACTCATCCCGGTCCCCGAGATGGTTCTTGCCAAACTGGCCGGTGGCGTAACCCAATTCCTTAAAAACCTGTGCCATACAGATAGTCTGCTCTTGTAATCCCTGTGGGGCACTTGGCATGCCCACCTTGGAGAGCCCAGTGCGTGCAGTGCACTGGCCAGTGATGAAGGTTGAACGCCCAGCGGTGCAACTCTGCTCGGCATAATAATCTGTAAAAATCATCCCTTCCCTGGCAATCCTGTCAATGTTGGGCGTCTTGAACCCCATCACACCGAGAGAATAGGCGCTGATATCGGTGAGGCCGATGTCATCACCCCAGATAACTACGATGTTCGGTTTCTTCTCTTGTGCCTGCGTGGGGACAACTCCGCACAACATCAAGACAATCAACAGAAAAAGGAGACCATAGAAACGGAAACCAAACACAGGTTGCTTCATGATGCACTCCTTTAATATTTGTCAACGCAGTAGATATATACTGTTATTAGATGCAGGGTTATATGCACGCGACTAGCGGGAGTAAAAAGGACAACCCTCCTTTCTCCTCTAGTGAACTGAATTCGAGTGAAATCGACTTTAGCATTCCTCCGCAAGTGAGTCAATTTTTCTTTTTAACCAATTCAATCTATGAACTAGCAATTGTGGTGTTAAGATTCTGACGATTCAGAACGACTTGAATAGTTGCGTAATTGAGTGAATGACACAACTGAAAATATGCCAGTGTAGATGTGGAACGAGTTTGGGCCACTCTGGAGCAATGTGGTGAGTACCTCCAACCGGTACACTGGATCAAGGCGAAAATGAGAATGAAAGTGATGGAATTCTTGAGGCCAGTGTTCAATCAGACTCTCTCAATTTGGTTACTGGTTTGCCTTTCCCTTTGTGTGGAAGGCAGTCCTTCTTTCGCAAATGAGGCGGATCTCGAGTCCAAGAAGTTCGCCGGGTCTCTCAGCTGCCGAGACTGTCATGACAAGTTTTACCAACTTTGGTCGACTTCCCATCATGGGACGGCAATGCAGCCCTATTCCGCGACCTTTGCACATGAAAATCTGGCACCTCAGCAGAATGCGGCCCGGATTGGCGATTGTACTTACCAAACTGAAATTGAACCGGATCATGGCTGGGTCACCGAAACTGGTCCAACGGGCCAAAAACATTTTCCCATCGCACATGTGATGGGAGGGAAAAACGTTTACTATTTTTTATCACCACTTGAGCGCGGGCGTCTCCAAACGCTCCCATTAGCCTACGACATCAAAACACGCGAGTGGTACGACACTACGGCCAGTGGTGTACGCCATTTCCCGGCAAACCCGGCGGACAAACCTCTTCATTGGACAGACAGTGCCTACACATTCAATACCTCCTGTTATAGCTGCCATGTCAGCCAGTTGATCACGAACTACGACCTGAAGACAGACACTTACAACACGGTCTGGGCCGAACCGGGTATCAATTGCGAGGTTTGCCATGGCCCCGCCGAAGAACATGTTCGCGTTTGTCAGGAGGCACCACCCGACAAAGTACCAACGGACTTGAAGATAATCCAAACAAAGACCTTTACAACCGAACAAACCAATACGATGTGTGCACCTTGTCACGCCAAGATGAGACCTCTGACGAATACCATAAAACCAGGGGACCGCTATTTCGATCACTACGATCTGATAACTCTCGAGCACCCGGACTTTTATCCGGATGGTAGGGATCTCGGTGAGAACTATACCTATACCACATGGAGACTCAGTCCATGCCTAAAGTCGGGTGAGATCGATTGTCTGCACTGTCACACTTCCAGCGGACGGTATCGTCACAAGGATAATCCCGATCAGTCTTGTCTTCCCTGCCATGAAGAACGTGTTAACACTGCGTTCGGCCATCACCATCATCCAAAGGGAGGTCCCGGGAACCACTGCATCGATTGTCACATGCCCATGACTCGATTCGCGGCCATGAATCGGACGGACCATTCGATGCTCCCCCCGACCCCTGCCACAACCCTCGCTTACGAATCTCCAAACGCTTGTAATCTCTGTCACGCGGACAAAGACGCTGCTTGGGCGGACAAATGGGTCCGCGATTGGCGGTCTGAAGATTACCAAGCGCCGGTCCTTCATCGCGCTGGTCTGATCGAGGCGGCCAGAAAACGTGAATGGAAGCGACTCCCGGATATGTTGGCTTACCTGAAAAATGATGAAAGAGATGAAGTCTTCGCCACCTCACTCATCCGCTTGTTGGTGTCTTGTGAGGATGAACGGAAGTACCCCGCGCTCATTGCGGCGTTGAACGATCCGTCCCCTTTGGTCCGTTCCGCTGCGGCGGAAGGATTGACGGGCTATTTTACACCCGAAGGAATCGCGGCGCTCCTACGTGCTACCACCGATAAGTTTCGACTAGTGCGAATCCAGGCGGCCGGGGCTCTCGCTGGACTACCCACAGTCGCTTTGCCGTCAGATATGGGGGACTCGTTAAAACGCGCCAATGAGGAAATGTTGACCTCGCTTACCAGCCGGCCTGATGACTGGTCTTCGCATTATAACTTGGGCAATCTTTACATGACTCAGGGGAACCTGGAACAATCAGTGGCCGCTTTTAAGACCGCCACCAAACTCCGCCCCGATGCTGTCTTGCCTCTTGTCAACACTTCGATCGCCTATGCGCGCTTGGGACAGGATCCCGAAGCTGAAGCAGTATTGCGGCAGGCGCTAAGACTCGCCCCCAGGAATTCAG
This sequence comes from uncultured bacterium, assembly GCA_964422415.1. Classification (GTDB taxonomy): domain Bacteria; phylum Hinthialibacterota; class Hinthialibacteria; order OLB16; family OLB16; genus OLB16. The sequence continues at coordinate 9,177 of CAYRBI010000156.1, forward strand.
CGGCTAACTTCAATCTGGGACTCCTGCTGGCCGGAAAGGGAGAAACAGAAGAAGCGGAATGGTGTTTGCGAACAGCTCTGGATGCCGACCCAACGTTGGACAGAGCCGCTTACAATCTTGGATTGCTCTTGGCAAGTGAACGGCCCGTAGAATCCGTCAGTTGGTTGAAGAAAGCGCGTGACCTGAAGCCGAAAGATCCCCAATATTCTTATACACTCGCTTTCTACCAAGCCCAAAATGGCGACACCGTAAGCGCTATTGAGATCCTTCAGGCGATGGTGGATGAAGGAATGAATTACCCCGATGCTTACATGTTCCTAATCGAACTCTACAAGAAGGGGGGGAAGGGAAATGACGTCGAGAGAGTTATTCAACAGGGTCACTCAAACCGATCACTGCCCGTCCAGTTTCGCAACCATCTGGATTCGTTGTTGGAGAAGACCCCATGAACTCCTTTCAGCTCATTCAGACCGGCCTCATAGCAAAAGAGGCATCTAAGAGGACAGGAGTTTTTTTAGATGCAGTGTCAGAATTAATTCCAGGAAATGGACCTGACCTGCCCCCAATGTAAGGGCCAGAGAAATTGTTCGCCTTCCGGTCCTTGATGTGAGCCGGAAAAACGAGTCTTCGTATCGGATGCCGCTTCATGGTACAGTAGATATCGTTAGCGGGGAGAATGCGACGACACCAGAAAGGAATCTGATTTTAACAGTCTTGACCCTGAGATGGGTACACAATCAGACTCAACTCTGTCAACTAAATGAGGACACTTCGAATGAGACTTTTTATTGGACGAATCGTGTCTTTAGGGTTCATTCTCCTCTCGGATATTTTGCTAGCTCCCGCAGTTGGTGGTGAAATCCTTGAGGCCATTAAAGCGAGAGGTGAGCTACGGTGTGGCGTTAGTGAAGGCGTTCCCGGATTCTCGGCGCAGGACGCATCGGGGCGTTGGACTGGCCTCGACGTTGATTTTTGCCGTGCTGTCGCAGCCGCGGTCCTCAGTGATCCAGAAAAGATTGTATTTGTACCGCTCAAATCTTCGGAGCGTTTCCCTGCCTTATTGTCTCGACGGATTGATTTACTCGCGCATCAAACAACCTGGACGTTCGAGCGCGAAGTACTACTTGGCGTGGTTTTCCCTGCCGTTTTGTTTTATGACGGCCAGGCGTTCATGGTACCTGGGAACACCCAGGTAAAGACGGTCGCCGACTTGAATGGACTGGACATCTCTGTTGAGAAAGGAACCACTGAGGAACAGCATCTGGTTGAACGCTTCAGCGAACGTGGCCTTTCGGTGAAACCTATGGTGATTGATTCGGCTGCAGGGGCTGCGGATGCTTTGTTTTCCGGGCGTTGTCAGGCCTACACATCGGTTGCTTCTCAATTGGCGGCCATGCGGTTGACCGCGCCCGAAGGTCCCGATCAATATGTCATCCTGCCTGACCGAATCTCCAAAGAGCCTCTCAGCCCGGCTGTGGTTCGTGGTGATGAACAGTGGGCGACGATCGTCCGGTGGGTGTTATTTGCACAAATCCTGGCTGAGGAAAGTGGGATCACTCAGGACAATGTGGATGCCAAAGCTAGTCAGTCGCCCAATGCGGCCTGGCGCATCGTTGCAGGGCGGGAGCCCCTAATTGTTAAGGCGATGGGAGTTGAAGGTGACTGGGCGGTGCGAGCAGTAAAAGCGGCCGGCAACTACGGCGAAATGTATGAAAGGAACGTTGGAACTGGCAGCCTGCTGAAGATTGATCGAGGACTCAATCGTCTTTGGAAGGATGGCGGGTTGATGTATTCCCCGCCAATCAACTGATGAACAGAAGGCATTTATGACTGACATTCAGATTTACATCACCCTTGGCATTTTCCTGACCGTCATTTTGGTGATCGCAATCAACATTCTGGATATGATGATCGCTGCCCTGCTAGGGGTGTGCTTGATGATTGTGTTCGATATTCTCAATGAGCACGACATGATTGAGGCCGTCAAGTCTTGCGGAGGCTCCATCGCACTGCTCTTTGGAGGGATGGTTGTGGCGCATGTCTTATCCAAAACTGGCCTCTTTGAACGCCTAAGCGCGGTATACCTGCAATCTACGCGTGGCAGTGGGAAGCGTTATCTGCTGATACTGGTTTTTCTGGTGGCTCCGGTGTGCGCTTTCCTACCCAACGCCACGACTGTCATTCTCCTTGCCCCAGTGATCATCCACGTTGCCAAGTCGCTCAACGTGGATTTCGTCGGACCCATGGTGCTCACTGCAATTGTTAGCAATTCGGCGGGGATGCTTACTTTGGTGGGTGATCCGGCGACGTATATCGTTGGCAGTTCAATTGGTATGACCTTCGGCGAGTATCTGCGCAAGGTCAGCCTGGGTGGATTGCTCTCAGTGCTGGTCGTTATTCCATTACTTCCACGGTTACTCCCCGATATATGGCATACCCACTACAAACTTCCGAGTGCGCAAAATATTCCACCCATCGAGCGGCCAGGCTTTGTCTTCCTCGCTCTCGGTGACCTTGCCCTGATGGTGCTCCTGTTTCTGTTTGGAGAGAAACTCCCGTTCAGGATCGGGCCGCCGACAGTGGCCATCGTCGCGGCCACACTTGCGTTGCTGGTTGTCTATTCCGTGAAAGTCGAACCGGTGGATGAAGTCATCCAGGCGGTCGATTGGAAAACCTTGTTATTCCTTGGAGCGATTTTTTTCCTCGTACGCGGTTTCGTCAAGACCGGCTTGCTCCAGGCAATATCATTGAAGATGCATGGATGGTTTGGCTCTGACTTTATGATTGTGGCGATGGTAATGCTTGTCGGTATTGCGATCCTATCCAGTATCCTTGCCAACATCCCGGTGGTCGCCGCTTCTCTAACGATGATCATCGGTTACCTGGTAGCCACCGAGGTGGTACCCGAAACAGCTTTTGCGGCCGGTTTTATCGATTGGCCAGCTAACACAATGCCAATTTTTATTGCCATGATGTTCGGTGCGACACTAGGCGGTAATGCAACCATGATCGGTAGTTCCGCAAATGTAGTGACCGTAGGCATCTGTGCTAGCCAAGGCCGTCGCGTCAGTTTTGCTGGTTTTTCGCGTTATGGGTTACCACTTACCGCAGCGCAACTGATGATTTCTGCGTTGTATGTACTCATCCTCGCTTGGATTATCTAGCATGATGTGGTGAAGGCTCGAATCGGCTTCCCGGTCCGAAAGGAAGGTTGTCATTCTTTTGGATCCTCGGTTCCACATTGATAATAACTTGGAAAATACACCCATTCTTCCATTTCCAGCTCAGTCAACTTCCTTCGACACCACCCAGTTGACTGGGAAGGCCAGTGGCCTCTGACTTTCCTTGCCTCAGAAGGGAGACAGCCGTGGCATCTTTGAAGAAGGCGCGCACGAAAGCCAAGCGTGAAATCAGTAAAGTAAAGGAGGACATCCCGATCTTCCATCCCCGCGGAGAACGCATCGCCGTCGGTCGAGCGTTTCGCAACAGCGTGCCACGCCGGAGCCATGCCGATTGGAAACCATCGGCCAAGCGCAGAGACCCCATCGTTATCTTGGAAGAATCGAATCAGGATCGACTGCCGGAATTGGTGCCGATCCGTTACGGCCGCATGCTCTGCAGTCCCTTTACTTTCTTGCGTGGTGCGGCGGCACTCATGGCCTACGACCTTGCTACCACTCCAACCACAGGTCTTCGGGTCCAAGCCTGTGGGGATTGTCACCTTCTGAATTTCGGTCTGTTTGCCACCCCAGAGCGCCATCTGGTTTTCGATCTGAACGACTTTGACGAAACGCTGCCTGCACCCTGGGAATGGGATCTCAAACGGTTAGCCGTAAGTTTTGCAATCGCTGGACGCGATAACCAGTTGTCCGATGAAGATTCTCGTGAAGCTGTTCTGGTATGTGTGCGCTCCTATCGGAATCATCTGCGGGAGTATTCACTGATGAGTCCTTTGGAAGTCTGGTACACGCGCCTGGACGTTGAGACCATCATTGCCATGGCACCCGATGAGAATGCGAAGGAATATCGGGAACAACAGGCAAACAGAGCCCGCAAGCGTGTGGTCGAGAACCTCATTCCCAAGATAGTCGGCAAAGTGGCTGGAAAACGCCGTTTGGTCGATCAACCGCCGATACTCTTCCACGTCGCTGACACAGACATCGGGGAACGGATTTGGGAGGGACTGGAAGACTACCGGGAGTCTCTGTCCGATGAGCGCCGTGTCCTCCTGGATCGCTATCACCTGGAAGACTACGCAATGAAAGTGGTGGGTATTGGAAGCGTTGGAACCCGTTGCTACATCGGACTGTTGTTCGACGAAGAAGACCATCCTCTAGTGCTCCAATTCAAGGAAGCCCGACATTCTGTCCTCGAACCCTATGCGGGGAAGAGCGGTTATGACAATCAGGGGGAGCGCGTCGTCATGGGACAACGGCTGATGCAATCCTCCAGTGACATCTTTTTAGGATGGGTGCGGGGGCGGCGGGGTTATGACTTTTATGTGCGCCAGTTGCGGGATATGAAGATGTCCCTCCCCGTTGGGGGATTTTCTGCCGTACAACTCAAACGCTACGCCGATGTCTGCGGCTGGACCTTAGCCCGTGCCCACGCTAAGTCCGGGGATACCGCGACCATCAGTGGCTATCTGGGCAAGGGCGACACTTTTGACAAGGCGCTGGGTGAATTTGCGCTGGCATATGCGGATCAAACTGAGGAGGATCATGCGGACCTGGTGAAGGCGATAAGCGCCGGGCGGCTAAAAGCTCTAATTGATGAATAGAATTGAACAAACCAATCAGCCCTCGAATGGACTCAATTATGAGGACCACACGCTCATGAAACCTCATCGCTGTTGCTATGTTTACTGCCAGCCTTGCGCTGTTCGCGTGCTGTGAGAACGCCCAAACCGCCGACACAAAGCCCAACATTGTCCTGATCCTAACCGACAATCCCGGCTATGGCGAAATCGGATGCTACGGCGACGGGCTCACTGGTGGGGCGACCAGACCGCGTCAGTTTTGCGGGTTTTTCACGTTACGGGTTACCACTTACCGTGGTGTAATTGATGATTTCTACGTTACACGTACTCACCGTCGCATGGATTATCCAGCATGATGTGGTGAAGGCTCGAAGCAGCTTGGCGATCCGATAGAAAGGTTATTGTGTTTTTGGATCCCCGGTTTTGTTGGAATAACGAATTGGAGAATATCCACTGTTTTCCATAATTGTGAAGGACCTGCTTTTCAGACTATAACTCACAAGATTACACATAAAGGGATAGATGGATTATTCACACCCATGGTGGTGCCAGTCGCTCTGTGAATATGTGAAAAATACAGTCTAGCAGAGCGACGAATGAGGAGCCCACCCCAGCAAGACATATCTTCTCACCCGTTTTCTTCCCACTCCAATGAGCTTTAGGGAGGAACTCATGAAATTCAGTTTGGACATGGATGTCACCGATATTCCCCAAGGTCTCAATTACTCCGGCTTCATTGGTTGAGAGGACATAACCGAAGGGGAATCCAAACCGGTTAAAGACGGTACAACTTGGAACTGGATCACCCAAATGAACCCGCTCGAACCTGGGTCAGTTGTTGAGCAAGTGAAATTCAACAATACCGCTCCCACCTCACAAGTAGGGCAGGTGTAGAAAGAAGACTGAAACCAAGAAGAATCCATCATGTCGTTTTGACCCATTGGCCGGGCCAGAAAAGGCTGGGCGGCTGCTCGGGGTATTGGACAAGAGGAAGCTCAGGAAGTGGAGAGCCAACGGGATAAACTCAGCAGGCTCTCGAAAACGTGAACGCTT
>CAYRBI010000157.1:0-14920 GCA_964422415.1 uncultured bacterium
GGGAGTCACCTCGATCTCGAACAAGTCCTCGGGCTTCATTTCATAGATGTGCATGGATTGGTCCTGCAAGGAGACCTTGTCCGCCTGCCACTTCTTGATCTGTGCCTTGGTTGAGTCCTTGAGACGGTAGCTGACCATTCGTCCGGAGGCATCTTCTTTGATGGTGACCCGTACCTGTTGGGCGGAGATATGAGAAATGTTCTCTTTGCCCATGGTGGCGCCGGTGGAGAGCTGAAGACCATCGATCAGACAGGTGTGCGGTGGACCATCCAGGCATTCGACTGACACAGTGAGGCCGAAGTGCTGAGGGAATCCCAACACCCCACAGGCGTGTTCTCCCATACGGACTCCAAATAGGACATTGGGGCCGAGATGGCCATGGAAACGTTCGATGTCCTTGGGGGTCAAGGGTTGGAAGGGCAGGTGACTGGTAAGGTCTGATTGGCCAGCGCCAGGATCAGGATCCGCTTCATTGGCGTTGAGATGGTTGGTCTGAATCATAATGAACAGGATCAAGGTTGCGAGTAAGATTGAAAAGGTGTGACGCATGGAAGTCTCCTTGGTTTGATGTCTTACGATTTCACGGATAGTATGAGGATGTCAATGGGTGTACGTTGTTCATGCTTCAGCATGTTACACACGGCTGGAACGAAGATCAGGGCTGGAACGAAACCCACATGCTGAAGCATGAACAACATACAAGTTCCCCTCGAAAAACCGTGGTCTCTTGCGATCAGAAGCATCCAACCTTATGCTTGAAAGGTTTTTCAATCTGCTGGAGATACGGCTGAAACAGTGAGACCCGACGATCTAATTTGGCAATTCGGTATACTGCTGATCGGTCTATTGGCAACGGCGGTGATGGTCCTTCTGGTGGGGCATTATCTGAAACGGAGACCGCGCGAGGGGACTTCGGAGATAGTGTTCCGGGATTTAAACACGGAAGATATATCAAGCCTGAAGAATAAGGGGCTACTGACCGATGATGAGGCCAGGCGGCTCCAGGCGGTGATCACCCGCAAGACAGTGGAATCTCTAGAGAAGCGCAGCCAATCAGCCGAGAGGCGGAGAGATGTCCAGGAACTGCTCAGCGAGGTTGAACGGCTGCGTCTGAAACACCTGCAAGAGAGAAGTGAGCCCCCTGAGGACAAAGAATGATTCCACCACGCTGGTTTGCCAAGTTCTTCTCCCGTGATCTGGGCGTGGATCTTGGAACAGCCAATACACTCGTATATGTAAAGGGTCAGGGCATAGTGCTCTCGGAACCCTCGGTGGTGGCGATTGACAAGTCGACCGGGAAGGTACGCGCGGTGGGCGCCGAGGCCAAGAAGATGATCGGGCGTACGCCGGGGAACATTGTGGCCATCCGCCCCATGAAGGATGGGGTTATCGCCGATTTCGAGATCACCGAGGCGATGCTCAGTTATTTTATCAAGCGGGTTCACAACAAACGTGGGATCCACCGTCCACGCGTGGTGATCTGTGTTCCCTCGGGTATCACCAGTGTGGAGCGCCGTGCGGTACGTGACAGCGCCTGGCAAGCTGGGGCCTCGCGCGTGGATTTGATCGAGGAGCCGATGGCGGCGGCCATTGGCGCGGGGCTGCCCATCGAGGAGGCCAGCGGAACGATGCTGGTGGACATCGGTGGCGGCACCACCGAGGTGGCCGTGATCTCTCTGGGCGGTATTGTGGTCAGCACCTCCATCCGTGTGGCGGGTGATGAGATGGACGATGCGATTACCGCCTACATCAAGAAGAACTTCAACCTCATGATTGGCGAGCGCACCGCCGAACAGACCAAGCTCAAGATTGGTTCCGCGGTTCCCTCTGGAGAGGAGGAGTCGATCCATCTCAAGGGCCGGGATCTAGTCAGCGGACTGCCGAAGGTGGTCGAAGTGACCTCGGGGCATATACGCGAGGCTCTGACCGAACCGATTAATGAGGTGGTGGAGACGGTCAAGAACTCTTTGGAGGATACACCGCCGGAGTTAGCGGCGGATATCATGGAACGGGGGATCACATTGACTGGGGGTGGTTCCCTCCTGCGCGGATTGGACAAGCTGCTTTCGGATGAGACGGGAATCAAGGTGCAGGTGTGCAAGGATCCCTTGACAGCGGTGGTGCTTGGGACGGGTAAGGCACTGGATGAGATGGACCGTTATTCTTCCGTGCTACGGCAATATGATTGAGGTTGTGGCTCAGTCCACTGGGACTGCGATAGTCCGCGTGCCACGCTACAATGGGGGGCGGACTACTCCCGGATGAGTTAAGGCGGTTCCAGGTATCGACATGGTCAGACGCGGTGAAGACCTGCCGGAGGTCATCTATCGTAAGCATTCCCCTCTTATCTCCTCCGACCCTTCTCCGTGGGTCCGGCAACCCGCGCGTTATCTGCCCCTCTTCATTTTACTGGTGTGTCTCTCGTGTATCATCACGGCGATCGATCTGCGTTACGGATTCCGGTGGCTGGCCACGGGGATTGGGAACTTGTCGGGACCGGTGGTGCATTCCATAGATCTCCTGATCGCACCCATATCCCGTTCGGCGGGTTTTATTCAGGAGACTTTTTCGGCGCGGAGAGAAAACACCACCCTGCGTGCACGGATCGAGGAGCTCGAGGGACAAGTCCACGCTTTTCAGGATGCCAGTGAGGAAAATCAGCGCTTGCGGGAGCTCTTGGATCTGAAGGCCGAAGCCGCGCCCAAAGCCGTGGCCGCTGAGGTGCTCCGGTACCGCGACGAAGCCGCGCAACGGATCTTGACACTGCGTGCCGGGAAGCTCGAGAACCTTTCGCTTGGCCAGCCCGTACTCACCCAGGGCGGGCAGCTCCTCGGGAGAATTGTCGCGCTCACGGACCGTGTCTCCACTGTCCGCCTGATTACTGATGCCGCCTGCTCGATCGGAGTGACACTGGAGAAGACTCAGTCACAAGGTATTCTTTACAGCCGCGATGGGAATCTTTTTGTCAGATTGGACCGCGCGGAACTAGTGCCTCAGAACGAGCGGGTGTTGACCTCGCATTTAAGCGATCTGTTTCCGGAAGGGCTCTTGGTTGGTGTCATTGAGGGAGAGGCGGAGGCCAATGACAAGGATCCTTTCGTGGCCGCCGAGCTGGGACTGATGAAGAGTTACCGGGTGCGGCCGGTGCATCCAGTGGAGGAATGGCCACGTATCCGTGAGGTGCTGTGCCTACCGTTATGGAACACCACGGAAACTCAGCCCCAGGCAGAGGTGAAACCGTGAAGCCCCTCACTTATTTGTTGTTGGGGATCGCACTGGGTTTCTTTCAAGGTTCGATGGAGGTGGCCTGGAGTATCGGTGGACCCGCGCCGGATCTGTTGCTCTTGTATGTTCTTTTCCTAGGTCTTCAGAGACAGACTAATGTGGCTCTGATGGTGGCCTTTGTGGGCGGGCTGGTGCAAGGCTCGGTGGATTATGTTCAACCGCTCGGTATCCAAGCTTTGCCCAAATTAGCCGCCGCATACCTGCCAGAATGGGCTCACTATGTCATGGTTTCCGAGAGCCGTATGACCGGTCTGATTCTGGTGGCAGTGGCCACATTGTTCAAGCAGGTGTTTCTCTTGAGTATTGTTCAAACCTTCGAGCCAGGGGGAGTGTGGGGAAAGACCGCCATCCTTGAAACACTGGAACTGCTAACCTGGAACCTGGCTTTATGGGCCTTAGTGGTAGTCCGGTTCTTACCCCACCAGCCCAAGGAAGTGGTTCCATAGATCATGCCACGGCTCTCCTATCCTACGGAGGGAGTCCGGAATCCAGGCCGCATCACGGAGAGGAACCGTGACCTTCTGCTGGTCCGTGCTGCTGGCCTGCGGATGTTCATCTTGATGGTCTTTGGCATCCTGGCCTTCCGTCTCTATTCCCTGCAATTTCTTTCGCGTGAGAGTTACGAGGACCAAGCCAAGAAGAATGTCGAGAAGAAGGTGATTACCGATCCGGTACGAGGGCGGATACTTGACCGGGCGGGCAACCTGCTGGTCTCGAATGAGCCCTTCTACCGGCTGGTTTTGGACCGTTCCTGGGGCGGAAAGGGCAGTGATGGCATCTCATCGGGAGAGGCGCGCGAAGGGATGACACGGGCCGCGGAGCTGCTCTCCTGGCCGCCGGAGAAGAAGGAGCAGGTTTTGGGACTCATCCCGGACATCTACCGGGGTTGGGTTGAAGAGAAACGCCGTTCACCAAGTGGCTATGTGATCCTGGAGGATCGGCTCGACTTTCTGGATGTGGTCAAGCTTCAGGAGCATAGCTCGGAGCTCCCCGGCATCCGGATCGAGGAGGGTGAACGGCGCAAATACTATCAGGGACGGCTGGCCTGTCATCTTCTGGGATACACCGGCCCGATTTCACGCGAGGATTACCAGACCCTTAAGGATAAAGGCTACCGGATGACCGACTGGATCGGACGGGATGGCTTGGAGAGGGCATATGATCACCTCTTAAGGGGTCAGCGGGGCATCTCCTGGCAACGGCGGTATGCCACGAACCTGGTGGAGGAGGAGATCCTCTCGCGGCGTGTACCGCCAACTCCCGGAGAGGACTTGTTCCTTTCACTCGATCTGGGGCTTCAGATCATGGCGGAGTCCCTTCTGGAGGGAAAGAAGGGGGGCATCGCGGCGGTCGATCCAAGGAGTGGACAGATTCTGGCGCTGGCCAGTAGTCCAGGGTTCAATCTCGATCTCTTTCGTGGTGGTATTCAACAAAATGATTTCGCCGCCCTTCTGGCGGATCCCGGAAAACCTTTCATCGACCGCTCCACGGGTAAGGGAGGAGGGGGTTATCCGCCTGGATCGGTGTTCAAGATCATCACCTCCATCGCTGGCCTACAGTCGGAGATCATCAATCCCGGCACCACCTTCTCATGCAGTGGAGGTGTCGCGGTCGGCCACCAATACAAGCATTGCCATTTACGCCGTGGGCATGGGTCGCTGGACTTGTATGGTGGCTTCCGTGCCTCTTGTGATGTCTATTTCTACCGGGTGGGAGAACGCCTCGGACCGGAGCTTCTCGCCGAATACGCACGCGGCCTGGGGTTGGGCAGCAAGACTGGGCTGCCCGCGGACCTGCAGGAAGCTCCGGGGATTGTTCCCGATCCGGCGTGGAAGATCGTCAACTCCAAGTTTGGTGAGTGGGGTTTGGGAGATACCCTCAACACTGCCATTGGGCAGGGTTTCCTCCTGGTGACACCACTCCAGATCGCACTCCTGACTGCCTTTGTGGCCAATGGCGGCCAGCTCCTTCAGCCACAGCTTCTCTCGCACCGCCGGGATGGCACGGGAGCACTCACCTGGCAGGCCGAACCAGTCGTCCGTCCGGGTATCCCGGTCTCGCCAGAGGTGGTGAAGATTGTACAAGAATGTATGCGGCAGGTGGTTAACGAACGGGGTGGGACGGGACGTTCAGCACGTCTAGCGGAGATCACGGTTGCGGGGAAGACCGGCACCGCCGAGCATTACAAAAAACCTTCGGATGCCTGGTTCTGCTGTTATGCCCCCTTCGAGGCCCCCGAGATCGCGCTGGCTGTCGTCATCGAGGGGGGCGGGCATGGAGGTACTACCTCGGGCCCACTGGCCAGACAGATCCTGGAATATTTCTTCCGCGACCGGATTACGGCTCCCACCGAGCAGGTGGCGGGTGGAGAGGAAGGGGATTAGGGGTTTACGGCTTGAGGTTTTAAGAGAGGCCCCTACACTCCTTTGTAGTGGGATGGACAAATGATCATGATTTCGGACTCAGATATTCAAGCTGCGGTCGGTATTCTGGTGCGGGAGGCACAACCGCTTAAGGTGATCCTCTTTGGTTCCCAACAGAGAGGTGATGCCCGGGAGGATTCAGACCTCGACCTCCTGGTGATAGAGAGAAGTCTGCTGGACCGGCGGAAGGAAATGGCCCGGTTACGGAGAGCACTCAGCCCATTGCGTATCCCTGTGGATGTGTTAGTGGCATCCGAGGATCATGTCCAGTCCTCCTGGGCAACCTTTCCTGGAAGCTATCTTTATGATGCTCTCCGCGAGGGGAGGGTTCTCTATGACATGGAAGCTTCAGGCCAGACTTCTCCTTCGTAAAGCAAACCAAGACGCTGTGATTGTCCGTAAATCTGTTACGGATCCTGAAATCCCAGATGAAGTGGTTGGATTTCATTTTCAGCAGGGCTGTGAGAAATCCATGAAGGCAGTGCTTGCGTGGTATGGCGTCCCCTATCGGAAGACGCATGATTTACAGGAGCTTTATGACCTGCTCGAAGACAACCAAATCAAGGTACCAACAAAACTGGAAGAAACTGTTGAGTGGTCTCCATTTGCGATTGAGTACCGATACGAGGACTGGAGTGATGATGCGGGTGTTGACCGTGAACGTGCACATTCCCTCCTCACATTAGTTATTGAATGGTGTGAAAGTGTAATCTTGTAGTCCATACATCCTGCGGAGGTGCTCTCATGTCCACAGCGTTCCGTTGTTTGTTTTTCACTTTCTTCCTCTCCATTGCCTCCACAACACTTGCCGCCGATCTCCGTATCCTCATCAATGATCTGCCCGGAGCTTCCCCGGCGGTGGGAACCGCACTGGTCGAAACCATCAAGAGTCAGGGGATCGAGGCGAAGGGGATTGCCGCGCGGGAACTGGTTCCGTTTCTGGCGGAACCTTCGCGCGAAAAGATGCTCATTTTGACCGAATGCGGTACCCTGCCGCTCAGCGCCGCGAAACCCTTGGAGGAGTTCATCGATAAGGGAGGACGGCTGATCGCGCTGGGGGGTACCCTGTTCCGTAATCCCATTGGGGAGCTCGAGGGTAAGTGGATCACACGCAAGGATTATGAGGCCCTGTGGGCCAAGGTACCGCTTGAGCATGTGATTACGGACTTCTCCGGCCAACCACCAGCTGGGGGAGGAGTTGCACTCCTGCCCCCGTCAGGAGATCTATCCCAATGGTCCCGTTCCTCCAATGAACCCAGCCATCCCAGCACCCATGAGGTCGTCCAAGACCCCACCCAGGGCCCCTGCCTGCACCGGAACATCCGTGCCCTGGATGGGTGGGATACTCTGAATTCGCCCCCGCTCGCTCAGCCGGTACCGGAGGGTCAGCACTTCACCTGCTTCTGGGCCAAGGGTGGCCGGCACACCAACCGGTTGCTTTTCGAGTGGCAAGAGAAGGATGGCTCGCGTTGGATGGGGGTGGTGGAACTGACTCCCGAGTGGAAGCGTTATGTTCTCTCCGAGAGTGACTTCTCCTTCTGGGAGAGTGTCCCCGTGCGCAAGGACACCCACCTCAATCTCGCCAATACCACGCGCTTCAATGTCGGTCTGGCGTCTACGCACACCGGCGGTTTATGGGGGGACCAGGAGTTCTGGATTACCGGTATTGGTACCTGCGGCGAGTCCGGTGTTCCGCCCATCGATTGGCGGGTGGATTTCAAGCCGCATGAGATGCTCTATCCGAGCTATCACACTTACTCCTGCAAGGATGTGGAATCCATTAAAACCGGTTGGAATCAAGCACTTCTCAGCTGGTCGACAGAAATCCAACCCCCGGAGCATGTCTTCGCCCTTCACCCCCGTCCCCAATCCACTGGCTATGGAAAACAACGGACCCACCGTTGGATTTCTCTCCTGGAAGCGAAACGGCGCTTCGAACTGGCGGGCACAGTTGCCGCTCTGCGTTTCACTCAACACACGGAACAGATGTGGGCGGCCTTTGCGATTCAGGACCCTAATTTCTATGTGCAGAAGCCGGTCCAGGAATGCATCGTTGATTTGACCAAACGAATGCAGGATCCCGTGTTCATCTGGGAAGGTGGAGCCTCCAGGTACACCTACTTCCCTGGAGAGAAGATCTCCATCGGGGCGGGTGTGACCGCGCAAACAGGCGGCAATGATAAACTGACCGTCAGCGTTTGTTCCATAAACCCCGATAAGTCTCTCCAATCCATCAAGGGTTCTCGTTCGGTTACCAAAACACTGTGGAGTAAGGATATCTCCCTTTCGCCGGGTGAGCCTGAGGTGGTACCCCTCAATTCGGGATTCCCCAAGGATGTAAAAGGTCCTTTTGTCCAAGTCTCTCTTACCCGCGATGGAAAGGTGATCGATTCCATCTCACATTCCATTTATGAATGGGAGCCCAAACCCGATTTCCTTCCGGTGAAGGTTGAAAAGGGGGACTTCTATCTCGATGGAAAACCCTGGTACCCCTATGGCGTGAATTACATGCCCTCCTCCGGGATCGCACGTGAGGAGTGGAAGCCATTCGAGCAGTGGCTCGGGCCGCAAGGGTACGACCCCAAGATCGTGGGACGCGACCTTTATCGCATCAAGGAAATGGGAATGAACATGGTCAGCGTGTTCCTCTACCACGATTCACTTCCTTGGGGGAACTTGATCGATTTTCTGCGTCAGTGCGAGGTGAACAACCTGCGGGTCAATCTCTCGCTGCGTCCCGGAACTCCCTTCGATTTCGAGTGGGACAAGGTCCGCGAGATGATCGAGAAAAGCCGTCTGGCCACCAACAAGGTGGTGTTCGCCTATGACCTGGCTTGGGAGCCACACTTTGAGGGCTTCGAGGACCGTTCGCGCTACACCAAGGAATGGAACGATTGGATTACCAAGAAACACGGCGGTCTGGAGGCGGCCTTCAAGGGCTGGGGCTTCCAAGCGGACTTGATCAATGGGCTGTTCCCGGTGCCACAGAGCAAGCAGTGGTATGAATCCGGCTCATGGGACAACATGGCGCTCGACTATGGCGCTTTCCTTAATGATTTGTTGCATGAACATTACAGCCAGGCACGCGAACTGGTGCGCTCGGTCGATCCGAATCATGCGGTCAGCTTCCGGATGCAGTATGCGGGCGACCCGACTTACATAGGGCCGACGTGGATCCCCTATGATCTCAAGGGTGTTGCCAAGGCTGTCGACATCATGGAGCCTGAGGGCTATGGCCGCATTGGTAGCTGGGACAATATTAAAGCAGGACGGTTTACGGTTGATTACTCGCGGGCGGTGGCTCCGGATCTGCCGGTTATGTGGGGCGAGGCGGGTCTGCACTCCTGGGATCTGGCCAGCATGGGCAGCACCCCAGAGAACGAGGAGCGTGCCGCACAGTTCTACCGTGACTACCACCGGATGCTGATTGAATCACATTCCAATGGAATCGCCTGGTGGTGGTATCCCGGTGGATTCCGCACCGCTGAAAACAGTGATTATGGCATCATCAATCCCGATGGCACCGACCGTCCGGTGACTAAGGTGATCCGCGAGCTTGGCCCGAAGGTACGCAACCAAGGGTCACACCCCGAACCGGAGGTCATCATCGATCTCGATATGAGTGCCCGTCCCGGTGGCTTAGCGGGTATTTACGCCAAGGTGAAGGATGCCTACTGGGCAGCGATCGATGCGGGGAAGACAGTGGGGTTGAGGATCAAGTAGTTGGTGGGTTGACCCACATGCTGAAGCATGAACAACGTACGGAGAGGTTCCCTCGCTGGGGCAGGAGTTGAACTCCTGCCCCAGCTGTTTGGAGCTATTTCCACTCCGCCTCAACCGTGAAACGCCGGGGAGGATTGGCGATCACCACCGTATCTCCCATAAACGACTTCCACGGTTTTCCATCCAACTGAACCTGGCGTAGGCCTTCGCCCTTGGGAGTGCGTAGGTGCAGGAGAACTTTCGAGGGTTTACGGGTTGCATCCAACTTGACGGAGCACTTCATCTTTCCTTCCTCCACGCTGGGTGATATATCGAAAGTCACCTTCCCGAAGTAAGTCGGGCCATCCTCCACCCCAAAGGATTGAGATTGTGCCATCCACCGGCGGGGTGTGGCGGGAGCGATGTGAAGTGTGTCTCCCTCCTCATGCAGGAAGAGGTTGCGGAGCATGATGATGTAGTTGGAGCAACCTTCGCCATGTGGCATGTCACCACCTCCCCGGATGCCCTTGCGGGGTGGGGTGAACTCGGTGAATTCATAATCCAGTGCCTGCCCCTCGCTCCACCCCATCATCTTCGAGGCGGTATCCACATAGACATTGAAGAGGTCCACGAAGCGGTCGGGTTGACCGCGGCGGATGTAGCTGATGGCCCAGTCGGTGAAGATGTAAGGGAATCCCAAAAGACCTCCTGACTGCGCGGCTTCAGCTTCCTGGTAACGGTACCAGCCATCAATTAACGGATCGAAGGGGTTAAAGACCTCGAGGGGGTAGACCAGACTGGAGCCAGGCCAGGTGCCCAGATTCTTCTGGTCTTCCGGGTCCACCGAAAGCGTCCCACAGAAGTCATTAAATCGGACAAAGCGGAGGCTGGCGGCGTGGCGGATGGCTTTCGCGTATTCCTCCGCCGAGGAGATGAGACGGTTAGCGGTCCCGGTTTTATTCGCGGCGGCGGCGATGTGGGCTGCCTGACGCAGGCCGTAGTTGCAGTAAGCATCGATGTAATAGGGATGTCCCTCTCCTCCTGCTTCGAGCACACCCGAGGGGAGGAGTCCCCAGGAGTAGTGATTGGGGTCTTTGATGTGATCCCGTTGGCGTTGACGCGCTTTTTCAATCCATTCGGCGCCTCTCTCCAGAGCAGGTTCCACATGCGAGAGATATGCCTTATCACCTGTGAAGAGGTAGTGTTCCGCCAGCGCCCCCATGGTTTGACCTTGGCCATCCCACTGGCCGGGACGGGTCCGCCACATTCCGAGGTTTTCCTCATCGTCCCATTGCCCGAAACTCCAACGGCTAGCGGGTACTTTGCTTCTTGGGAGTAGGAGCGAGTTGCACAATTTTTCCGAGATACCGGTATAGCCAACCATATCCCAAGCGCGGATCTGGTAACTGCCATCCCGCAAACACATATCCCAGTAATTGAAGGGGCCACACATTTGGGTGGTGATCCCATAACCGCTCCAATCGAGAAGATACAGATCAAGAATCGCCAGCTGCGTTTTATAGAGATTCTCCAGGTCCTCATCAGGGATTTGAAAACGGACACGTTTGTCGAGGAAGGCATCCCAATATGTCTTGGTGAGAGTATGACCCTCATCCCAGGTGAGTTTCTGGCAGACAGCCAACTGCTTCTCCCACAGGTCTTTGGGTTTGGGTCCAAAGGCCGCATACTGGGCGGGATCAGTACCCTGAGGCACATCCTCCCCATAAGCAGTTGAGTTTTCCGGGTGGCGCGGCTCCAGATTACGCATCCAGGATTGACCCGTGTCATAGGGATGGTAGGAGTTGCCATAGGCCATCAGTTCGACACGATCGATGGCGGGAATTTTTACCAAATACTCTTTGGTTTCTCCGGGTTCCAACACGGGTGTGTAGCGGAGGGAAAGTGCCTTCCAGGTGGGATCCTCGCCAGCGGTGGCATCATGATTCCAGGTGGGGGCGTTCGCTCCGCAGGGAATCCGGTACAGAGGTTCTTTGGGCCAGGATGGAGCTTGGGTCTCCGTCGGAGGGGCCGCGCCAGTGGTCCAGTTAATGGGTAGATTGGCTTTATTGATCTGCAGGAGATCAGAGGGTGAAAGGTCCGGAGTCCCGGGCGGGAAGAGCCAGATTCCATTCAGATTAGCGGGTTGCCGCGATTCGGGTTTGGCACGGCTGGAAACCTTAATATATCCATCTCCATCCAGGTCTTTGCCTTTGAAGGGGTAAACCTTTGGGGTGTTTCCAGGGAGATCACGTTCCGTTTTCCCATCGAACTCAGCTGGCTGAGCGCCTTCGACTGAGATGGTCATGGCGCGTGGCTCATTCCAGGGCTCACCGAAACAGATCCAGACCGGATTCCCGATGATGCTCACATAGACTGGATATTCTGTTCCGGATTCCACCTTGAGCATGTACTCAACTGGCATCCCATAGAACCCATCACGCCAATATTGGTTCACATCATTAAAGGGGGTTCCCCCGGCAGGAGTACAGCGGGGATCCACTGCGCCACAGTCGCGTGTGATTTGACGGATTTCCTCTGGCATCCCAGCAAGGACCACGAGTGGTTTGCCACGATCCTCGATGACCTCCCCTTTGGCCTCCAGTGAGGGCGCTCCATCCAGATTGAACAACAACGCCCCTTGGGCCTCCGTGGTACCTTGGTTTTTCAATTGAATCCGGATCAGATCAACCGGCTGCGGTTCGGAGGGAGCCGACAAGTACGAGACCTCATAACGGATCTCTCCTTCAGTGAACTCACTGACAATGGCGGGAAGGTATCCATCCAATGCCCGTTGTTGGAAATGATCCAGGAGATAAGGCTTGATCTCCTTGCCTTCGTGTTCGATCCGGAAGGAGGCAATGAACTCGCTATAACGGATATACATCTGATGACCAAAGGCTTGCACCGCTTGGTGGGGAACGCCAACCACACCGCAGGCATTAAGGGGAGCATGGCGGCCCACCTCGAACTCACCAAAAGAGGTCTGCCAACGAAACGGAGGGTAGTTGGATTCGACTCGTTCCTTGGTGACCGGTTCCCAACCGGACTCTGGCGTTATCCCGGAGAACGCCATGTTCGTAAAAAGGAACAGCGAAAGAAGGGGAGTCATTATTCTTGCACTGGAGAACATAAGATACACACCTCCCATTGACTCATCTGTCTTCAGGATTCACCCCTAGTGAAGGATGTGTTACAGGCTCGTTCACTAGCCAGTGTATATATGCACTCAAGCCCGGAGTTGTCAACAGATCCCGAATGAGTATCGATATAAAAGGAAATTGAATGTGCTATGCCTACAATCACTCGCAAAGCAATTATACGCGCATATGTGAGTTAAATCCAAAATCAAGTTTCTCGACTGCTGTTGTTAGGATTACTCGGAGATGTTTACGCTGGGGCTGTGAATTCTAGCGGATGAAAAGCTGTTCCTATGGAAGAACTTGAAACATTGAAGATGGCGGAATGATGGAGCTGTGCCGGTTAGCTCCCTCGATATAATGGGATTTTTCAGGGGGAGAAATCAGGAGTAGGTCTCTTCCAGAAAAAGGGAGAATGACGATGAAGGTCTACAAAAAACAGTGGAGCCGAGACGGGGAATCGAACCCCGGACCCACGGTTTACGAAACCGTTGCTCTACCAGCTGAGCTATCCCGGCTCTACGGACACCCTTCCCTTGACCTATGGGATATGACCCTTAGGATCAACAGACCCTTGCGATTATACCGTTGACTTTCTCTATGGGAAGAGGTTTGTACTCAGAAGAACCCATGTTCGGCCAGGAAAGCGGGTGTAATGCGGGATTCCGGGGTATACGGCTGCATGAGCCGTTCGAGGTGCTTGGCGATAATGTCGGCCTCCAGGTTGACTGGATCGCCGGGCTGATGGGTGTGCAGGTTGGTGGTCTCCCAGGTCTGAGGTATCACGGCGACAGTGAACAAGTTCCCGGAGAGCGAGGCAATGGTCAGGCTGATGCCATCCATTGCAATGGAGCCCTTCTCCACCACATACCGAGCGAGAGTCGCGGGAATCTCCACCGCAACCTCCCAGAAACTTCCTTTCGATTCATAATGGACCAATTTCCCCTGGCCATCGACATGACCGAGGACTAGGTGCCCTCCGAGACGGTCACCCATCCGCAGGGGACGTTCGAGGTTGACCCTCCCACCCGTGGAAAGGCCCGATAGGTTGGTGCGTGAGAGGGTCTCGGGGGATATTTCCGCCTCGAAGAATCCCTTTCCAGCGGCAACCACGGTCAGGCAAGCGCCATTGACCGCAATGCTCTCCCCAAGAGTGTTCACTTCATTCCAGGGGAGCTTTCCTATACGGAGGATGCCACCCGTCTGGGGATCTGCGCGAATTCCCTCAATCTGCCCAACTCCCTCAACCAGGCCCGTGAACACTAGGAATGGCTCCTCAATCTGGTACATCCGGTTCGACTGGCGCGGTGGAGGCATCGACCACGGTGGGCGCCAGGCGTGTCTGCGAGAGGATCAGCAGAACACCCCCCCCGAACAGGGTGATACCACCCATCCACTGCATGAGTGTAATGGTCTCGCCAAAGGAAAGGTAGCACCAATAAGAGGTCAGGAAGGGGGCCACCAGTTGGGTGCTGCTGCTGATAGCGACCCCCAACCGTTCGATGGCTATGTAATACAAGGTGTGAGCCAGAGCCACTCCTATCGCCGCCGAGAGAAGGAGAAACACCCACAACCCCGGAGTCAGGTCCAGCAGCTGGCTGGGATGCCCTTGTGTAAACATCATCACCAACAGGCCCGCCGAGGTATAAGCCGAGATGACAGGAAAGGCGACCCAGGGACGTGCCCCCTGGAGGCTGTAACGTACCGCCACGGAGTATAGTCCGTAACTCGCGCCGCACCCTAAGGCTAAGAGAATGCCAATCAGGGAAGCTCCCTGAGGGAGGGTTTCACCTCCAAAGCTCATGATGGTGATCCCTACCGCGCTGCCCAAAACCCCCAGCCAGAACCACACCGAACCGAGCAACCGCCGCTCCTCGGGGAAGCACAGAAAGCTCCCAAAGATGGAGAACACCACCGAAGCGCGGACAAAGAATCCCATTCGTGTGGCATCCAGATAATAAGGGACCAAGCCCCAGGTGACCTGCGCCACAAGGTTGAAGGCGGTTGGGACCAATGCCATCTTGTAGATCCGGGGATCGATCCGTCCCCGGCGGTGCTCATGCCACAAGGGGAGAATCAACAATAGGGCGGAGAAGGGATAGCGGATTCCATTGGTACTCCAGGCATCGATGTAGGGGGTCAGTGCCTTGAGCATCGGGGGGATGAGCGACCAACAGAAGATAGCAGCGATCAGAACCAGGGTTCCGACCCATTGAAAACGGCATTGGGGGGACATACGGCCTCGATTTATACGAAAGGAGGTATCTTATCAGGGGGAGAGGGGAAGGGGTAGGGATGCCTGTGGCTATTGGACAGCAGCGAATTGACTCATAATAAAAGACACCGAAGGTGGAGGCGGAATTGGGATTGTAG
>CAYRBI010000158.1:0-11861 GCA_964422415.1 uncultured bacterium
CCATCGGAGTTGATCCTCCTTCGTCTGCCTCATCATACCCCAAAAGATCTACCCGCAACGGCCCCCTACGCATCCCCCCCAACCAGTTGTTTCAAAACCTCCACCAGGAAATTCGATGTGGCCAGGCGCTTGGGCAGCATGTAGGCCGCCGCGATCCCGCCCGCCAGTAGGAAGGCCATCAGGTTGGCGGAGAAGACGGATTTGAAGTAATGGGGCTCTCCAACTTGTGGCTTGTGAATTTTTGAGATGATCCACTCTTCGTAGATTGTGGTGACCCCAATGCTGATGAGAAAGGCCACGGCGATATAGGCCAGTTTCAAGATCCAATACACGGAATTGATCCCTGTATTAACTATTTGATTGGCCGCTGTAAACAGAATCAAGCTGAGGATCATCCCGCCTATGACAGGAAACAGGAGAGTGAAAGCCCTTTTCTCTTGAATACCGAGCAATAGAACAGCAAAGCGTTTGGTTGGGAAAAGGGCCGAGGCCGTGACAGGCAGCACTATGAGGAACAACAAAATTCCGGGACTTGGAAATCCCAATAAAATCCCCACAAAAGTGCTCACTACATTCGCCAGAAACATGTCGAGCAGGCCCCAGGCAAAGGGAATTCTCCGTTCGAACAATCCGAAAGAGAGGCACTTGATCAGGATCACAGTGAGGAGAACGGTCAGCGAAAGGGTGAAAAAAGCGGGTCCAGCCAGAATCGTGAAGACCGCAATGGGTTCACAGGCGTTAGCCTTGAGGGGAATCATGAGAGAAAGTACAGAGATCATGCTCATCCACCAAGACCATTTCATCATTCATTCCTCATGTTACGAGTTTTTTTCACCGGACCGTTAAAGTATCTCAGGTTTCAAGAGTCTCGTTCCTATCAAAGTCAACAAATCGTCAGCTTTCAATATGGGAATGCCATTATAGGAGCCCAAGTCAAGCAGATGGTGATCGCCACTTATAATCACATTGGCTTCCGCTGAGACTGCACAAGCGAGGACTTCATCATCTTCAAGGTCATCCAAAAATGTTGGTGGAATATATACGCGTGGGACACACACAGACATTTCCGTGTATCGGATCACTAAGTCTCGCGCTTCAACTCCTGCGTGAGCCAACCGGCTTTCAAACTTCTTCATCTGTAGAACCCGGCTCAATTCCATGAGCAGATTCTCGGTCCGGAAAAGACGTATCTTTCTGGATCTTGCCAATTCCAGAACAAGACGGGGTGTCCCACCCCAGAGAAGGCCCGATACCACAAGATTGGTATCAAGGACGACACGCATGTTGTTCGAGTCGATTCCTACGATCCTCGTGAATCACCTCGTCCAATTCCTCCTCCGAGAGTGGTGGAAGGTCCACCTTTGCGAGGCGGTCAGCCATTGTAAAAAGTTCATCCACCCGCTTTCTCCGGAGCTCCTCCCGCAACAGTTGTTCTAAATTTCCCGGTGTCAGCAATCCCTCCGCCTTGGCTTCAGTGACTAAGCTTTCGGGTAGTGTAATCGTGATTTTCTTCTTTCCATTCTCCATCGGAGTGGATCCTCCTTCCTCCAACTCCATCATACCTCATTCTTGTAGCCAGATAATGTCACTTTCTGCTCGATAGAACCACCAATTCCTTTGCCGTAAGGATACGAATTCCTTGAAAAGTACCCAGATCAAGAAGATGGTGGTCTCCACTTACAATCACATCGGCCTCCGCTGATATCGCGCATTCAATGACGGCTTGGTCTCCCGGATCGGAGCAGACCTGCTCATAGACCAAGGCTGGGGCCACAATCTGACAAATGGATTGATACCATTCAATTACTTCCGGGGCCTGAATGCGTTTTTTGTAAAGGATTTTTGCAAACTTTGGTTTATTCAGAACAGATTCAAGTTCGGTGATCATGGGGGGTGAACAAAAAAAATCTGCTTCCCCCCGATGAACGATTTCCAGAACCTTATAAGGTGCCCCTCTCCAGAGAAATCCCGACAACACCACATTAGTATCAAGGACGAGTCGCATTTTTAGCCTGTTGCTCGCAGCGCACAGCTCGTATTTCGGCGTTTATCTCCTCATCCGGCATAGGTGGAACTTCAATTGCATGGATCCGTTCCAGGAATTTACCAAAACCTTCGAGTTTTCTCCTTTTTAACTCCGTTTTTAGAGTCTTCGCCATCTCCTCATCTGTCAGAAGCCCCTCTTTGCGGGCCTCCTCCACCAAACTCGAGGGCAACTTTAGGGTAATCGTCGTGGTTGCTTCCATTTTCTCCACCTCGCCTTCATCTCTTTAGCATACTCCTCAATGCCGTCAGCAGGGACTCCACATTTCTCTCTTGGCAGCTCTCGCCCATCAGTCCGATCCGCCACACCTTGCCCGCGAAAGCTCCCAAGCCACCGCCGATCTCGATGCCATGCTCGAAGAGCAGCTTCTTGCGCGTTGGGGCATCCTCGATTCCCTCTGGAATGCGGACCGCATTGAGTTGTGGCAGGCGGAACTCCGGTGTGACCACGAAGTCGATGCCCAACTCCGCGAGACCTGTCTTGAGCAACTCGTGCACGCGCATGTGACGCGCGAAGCGCGCTTCCAGCCCTTCCTCGAGCACTAGGCGTAGGGATTCGTAAAGGGCATAGATCATCGAGATGGGCGCGGTATGATGGTAGAACCGCTCTGCTCCCCAGTATTTCCGTACCATGCTCATGTCGAGGTACCAGCTCTGGACCTTGCCCTTGCGCTGGTCCATGGCCTCCACCGCGCGTGGGCTGAAGGTGACTGGGGATAGCCCCGGCGGGCAGCTCAGACATTTCTGGGTACCGCTGTAGAGGGCATCGATCCCCCAATCATCCACCCGCACATCCACTCCACCCAGTGAGGTGACCGCATCCACTAGAAACAATGCCCCCGCGTCATGCGTAAGTTTGCTGAGCTCCTCCAGCGGTTGCCACACACCCGTCGAGGTTTCCGCGTGAACCACCGCTACGAGCTTGGGATGGCAGCTCTTGAGCACCTCTCGGACCTGCATGGGATCGATGGGAGTCCCCCACTCGCTGTCGACACGGATCAACTTCGCCCCGCACCGTTCCACGATGTCGCACATACGTGTTCCGAAGACTCCATGCACGCACACCACTGCTTCATCGCCGGGCTCGAGCAGATTCACCAGGGTGGTCTCCATCCCGGCGCTGCCGGTTCCCGAAACCGGGAAGGTCAGATCATTGCTGGTCCGTAGCACCGCCTGGAGCATCTTCTTGACCGCATCCATGATGACAAGGAACTCCGGATCGAGATGCCCAAGCAGGGGCAGGGACATGGATTTCAGGACACGCGGGTGGACATCGCTCGGGCCGGGACCCATGAGGATACGTTTCGAAGGATTCAGTTCGCCGGGGACATTCATGTTCTCTCTCCTAAAGGTTGTTGAATGGCTTGTTTTTGTAAGATGCAACGGACCGCTGGGGCCAGCCCGCAGGTGGTCCAGAAAGCGATATCAATTTTGTCGCTGGGGCCGAGATTGTTGAACAGGGCGTGGGTCAGGTAAACCACCATCATCCCCTCCAGTCCCAGACTGAGCGCGCGGAGTTCTGGCCTTCCTGCCGCGAGACGGAAAATCCGCCGTGTCTCCATGAAGAAAGCTAGAATCAGAAGGATATAAGCGAATAGCCCCACTACCCCCAATTCGGCCAGTATCTCCAGGTACAGGTTGTGCGCTCCCATGTGGAGTTTGCCCTCGAAGGAGTGCACATAGTAGATGTGCTGGTAGTAAAGGTCGGGATAACATCCCAGTCCGACCCCCAAAGTGGGCTGGGTAAGCCACATCGAAAGAGCGGCCATCCAGCGGTCAATCCGGCTCTCATTGGCCACGAAGCGGATATCGAAGAGGGTTCGCCAACGTTCCCGGAGGAGTGGTTCAAGCCCCAGGTAAATCGCCGCGGCAATACCCAGCAGCGCCAGGACCGACAGAAAGAATGCGAACCGGAAACTTAAGGCGGTGCGTTGACGTAACAAGAGGTAGAAGACCAACGCCACCATCCCCAGCCAGGCTCCACGGACAAAGGTGGCGAGAATCCCAATGGTGACCAGCCCCAGGAAGGCCACGATCAAGCTTTTCCGTTTGAGCGGTTGGGTGAGTGCCCCCAGCGCGAAAGCCGCCGGGAAACAGAGGTAGGCGGCATACACACAGTGGTCATTGAAGAAGGGAGCCGCGATCTCCTGGTAGATCTGAAACCCCGCTCCGGTCTGAGTGTAGATCCCATACAAGACCAGGAAGGAGGTTGTGGCGCCGAAGACCAGGCATAGCTGCCATACCTCCCGCAGGGAATGAACCGCCATTTGGGTGAGTACATATCCCCCGAGAAACCCCGCCGTGCCCCGCGCCAGGGCCTTGGCGGTGACCAGAGGGATCTCGCTGTGGAGGAAGGATGAATATTGAATCAGCACCAACAACCCGGCGGCGGCATGAAGGGGCGAAACTGTCCAGCGCAGCTTCCCGGTCCGTAGAACTGTCAGGGCTACGCTGAGGCCCGCCAGGGGAGCCAAGATCTCGGTGGGTAAGGTAAGATGGTTGCCCGCCCCCAGGACATTGTGGACCTCCATCGAGAAGGGCAGCAGGCCGGCCAGCAGGAACCAGAGCCACTTGGGGTGTAGGGCCAGAACCACACCGCCCGCCATGGCTACTCCAGCGGTCAACACCAGCGGGTTGCGTAGGAGTAGACTGAGCGGAAGCGCGATGAGAAGAGACACGCCCGCCACGAATATTAATGGAATGGGAAGCGAGAGCCGTTGAGCCAAGGACCGCATACAAGCATCATGCCACAAGACAAGGTTTCTTGTTCACCCGATCCGCTCGAAATCCGTTTCCAGGAGCAGCTCCTCTCAATCTGGCCAAAGGGGGTTCCTCAACGGCTTCTCGTGGCGGTTTCTGGTGGAGCGGACTCTACAGCACTCGCCCTCTTGTGTTGGTCTTTTTTCTCCACCATGGCGCGAGAAGGGATTTACGCGCCAGCGGATAACATATTCCCAATGGCCATCGCCCATTTCCACCATCATCTGCGTCCCATCGAGGCCGATGGAGATGAAGCCTTTGTGTGTGGTCTGGCTGACAGGCTAGGGGTTCCTTACAGGCGGGGAGACTGGACCCGGGAAGAGCAGGGTAAGTTGCTCCATGAGGACCGTAACCTCCAGGCGGCGGCGCGGAGAGCCCGCTATGAGTTCCTGATCCGGACTGCAAAAGACTTGGATCTGCCTGTTCTCGTCACCGCTCACCACCGTGATGACCAGGTCGAGACCGTCATGTTCAACCTCTCGCGTGGGGGAGGAACCGGCGCTTGGCGGGGCATCCGTTCTGCCATCCAACGCCAAGGGATCTGGATTCTGCGTCCGCTGCTCCCTTTCACAAAGGAGGAACTCCTCGCGTATCTTGAACAGCGCGGTGAGGCTCACCGGGAGGATTCCTCCAACCAGTCGCGCAAGTATTCCCGCAACCGGATCCGCCATGATCTCCTACCCGAGGCGGTCGCCAAGGATCCCGGTTATGTAGAGTTACTTCTCGCTCGCAATGCCTCTGCTCAAACCGAGGAGACCCATTGGTTGGGGGTGTTGGAATCATTCAAGAAGGAAGGGTTGTTCCAAGAGAGTTTCTGGACTCTTCCCCGAAGACAGTTCGCGGAAATGACTGAAGAGGGGCATTTTTACTGTCTCCGGCAACTACTGTGGGAGTTTTCTGGGGCGGGGGAGGGGTGGTTTCCCATCCGCCGGAGGAGTCTGTCAACTCTGTCCGGATGGTTGAGTTCCGGTAAGGATGGCGAGGTGACCTTCCCGGGGGAGATCCGTGTCAAACTCCATGGGGGCGCGCTGATTCTCCACAGGAAAAAATAAGAACCCTTGAACCTTCATTGCTGGCGCGATAACGGAATTACGTGCCAACGATACTTTACCAGGCCATCAGGTCTTTGACCGTGAAGAGTCCGACTGCCCGTCCCTCACTGTCCACCACCGGCAGGTCATCGATATGGAGTTTCTTGGCGATCCGGACTCCCTCGGCGGCCAGATTCTCCGGATAGACCACTTTGGGTTGGTTGGTCATGACTGCTTGGATCGGTCCGGTCAGGGCACTGGGGCGTTGTACTACCGTGCGGCGGAGATCTCCATCGGTGTAGATCCCCACCAAGTGGCCTGTTTCATCCACCACCAATGCCGCGCCGGCCTTGGCGGCAGTTACCAGTTTAATGGCGGTCTGGACCGTGTCTTGTGGAGACACCATGGGGCAACTCTCACCGGTCCGCATGACCTCCCGTACCGTGACGATTGCCTTCCCTAATGAACCGCCGGGGTGGTTGAGACCATAATCCTCCCGTGTGAAGCCACGTTGATCCATGACCGCCATGGCGAGGGCATCCCCCATCGCCAGCGCCGCCGTGGTGCTCGCGGTGGGTGCCAAACCCAACGAACAGGCCTCGCGCTCGACCCCCACATCCAGGATGCAGTCGGCGTTACGGGCCAGAGTAGAGGTGGTGTTGCCCACCATCGCGATCAGGGTGCAGCCGATGCGCTTGATGATCGGGATTAAGCGCAGGATCTCCTCGGTTTCGCCGCTGTTACTCAAGGCGATGACGACATCCTGGGGCAGTAACATCCCGGCGTCGCCATGGATCGCTTCGGCGGGGTGAAGGGTGAAGGCGGGTGTCCCCGTGCTGGCCAGTGTTCCCGCCACCTTGTGGGCGATGATTCCGCACTTGCCCATACCAGTGAGTACGACCCGGCCAGTGCATCCCAGTAGGAGCTCGGATGCACGGATAAAGTGGTCATCCAGCCGGTCAAGTAGCGTACGAACCGCATTGGCCTCGAGTTCCAAAACCTCTCGTGCTCTCTCCAAGGGCATGGTTAACATTTCTCCTTCGCCGGGTGGATGAGATGGTAAATCGCCTGAAGCTCCGCGAGCAGTGGTTCCATGTCCGCAAGGAACATGGCGTTGGGGCCATCACAAGGGGCGTTGTTGGGATCGGGATTAACCTCGAAGAAAAGGCCATCGCAGCCCGCTGCCACCGCGCAACGCGCCAAGAGCGGGGCGAACTCCCGTTGACCGCCGGAGGATCCCCCCTGGCCACCTGGTAACTGCACGCTATGGGTGGCATCGAAGATCACCGGGCAGCTGGTTCTTTGCAGGATGGGGATGCTTCTGAAGTCAGACACGAGGTTGTTGTAGCCGAAGGAGGAACCGCGCTCGGTGAGCAGGATATCCGCTGCCCCCGCGTTACGAGCTTTGGACACTACATGATCCATATCCCACGGGGCCAGGAACTGCCCCTTCTTGATATTGATCACGCGGCCAGTTTTTGCGGCGGCCACCAGCAAGTCGGTCTGACGGCACAGGAAGGCGGGGATCTGAAGCACATCTACCACCTCAGCGGCTGGGACGGCTTGTTCTACCGAATGGATATCAGTCAGCACGGGTACATTCAGATCGCGCCTGATCATCTTGAGGATTCCCAAGCCCGCCTCCAGTCCCGGTCCCCGGAAGGAATCCAGACTGGTCCGGTTGGCTTTGTCGAAGGAGGCTTTGAAGCAGTAGGGAATACCCAACCGGCTGCAGATGGTCTTCATCTCCACCGCGATGGCAACAGCTTTTTTTTCATCCTCGAGGACACAAGGACCGGCAATAACAAACAGACCTTTCCGCCAAAATTCTTTTTCCATGGTGAACAAAACAAAACCCCCGGATGCCGTGGCAAATCCGGGGGTTGTATATCCTTTCTTTATGACGTGGAGCCTGCTTCTTCTTACCTTTCGGAGCCAGACAAGAGCCCCTTCTCGATGTCACGCATACGGCCATATTCCTCATCCGTGACTGAGAAGCGCTTCTCTTGAGTTTCCTTTTTTACACTCGCCTTTTCTGCCGCGGTGACCGGTGCAGTCGAAACCGGAACCGCCTTTACCTCGCTGGCCAAGGGAGCGATCGGCGCGGGTGGCGCCATGCTGGCGATCAGCTCGGAGGCGGGTGTGGCCGGAGCCATATCCGCGTATTCCCATTGCTGGCTGGGAGCAGCGGGACTATTGAGCGCTGGAAGCGCCGGGGTGGTATCCGGTGTCAGACTAAAGTACGACAGGATTTGCTGATCGCTCATCTGTGACCACTGTGGCGCCGAGGCGCTTTGAGTGGGAGAGTTCATGCTCTGTGGCGCTGCCGGCTCTTGAGGGAGCGGAGCCTCGGCCGGTGGAGGTGGAAGGACCTCTGGAGCCGCTTCTGGCATCATCGCTGGAACATCAACGGGTTGGCCGCTGCTGAGCACTTGTGGTCCCGAGGCTGTGTTGACCGCCACACTCGGCATCGGATCAGGTACCCCATAGGGATTGCTGATTCCACATGCTGAGCAGTTGCGCAGCAGCAGATGCGGACGCATGGCGTAAATCGGAGCCAATAAGGTGTACTTGAACGCCGATCCTACGTGGGGATCGGGGCACAGCACGATATCGGCGCAGCTCTCTGAATGCGCGAAGTATTCCTGTGCGGCCTGTTGATGATAGAAATCCCAGATCTTGTATGTCTTGGTCATCCAACAGTCCAAACAGATCATTGTCGGACTGAGCACTGGAATCCATGGAAGCTTCGCGGCTTCCTCTCCTTCCTCACCGGAAGAGAGACCCTCCTCGGAATAGCCTCCCTCATAGGAGGCACCCATTTCAATGCCCTCATTACGTTCATCCGCACGGACCACCCGTCCGCCTTCATATACGTTGCTCTGCGGCCAAGCACTCATGCTCGTTCCCAGAATCAACCCCGCCACCAATGCAAAAACGCAACTACCGCGGCCCACAAACATAATCCATTTCCTTCTTGTGCCGCTCCCCCGAGTAGCACAAAGGTCGATTTTCTCCCCCTTTACACCTTACGCCTACAAGTAAAGCACAAAACCTACCATTCCGTCAAAGGTATTCCCGTTTTCCACGGACCTCATGCCAGTCTTCACTTAAACCGTGGTCAACCTTCCCTCGGCGATTCATACAACCCACTTTCATAGGCTATCCACAGCCGGTTAGCTCTTGATCCGGCTGCCTTACTTGGGCTTACGTTCTTCCTCCATGCACACCCAGACAATCATATCGCCAACATCGGTATGCAAGGGCACCACCAAGGCACGGTGCATCGGCCAGGAGATGACGACGCTTTGTCCGACCATCACAGTGGGTGGGGAGATGTTCAAATTAAAGGAGATCCGCTCAAACCGCGAAGCCGCGTTTCCCGTAATCATATTCCCCAATTCCGCGATGGCGCTCTTGGACATCTCATCCAGTTCCTTGACTTCCATCCCCCCCATCATCTTTCCCGCAATCCCCAGGGCGGTCGGAAGGGTGACTCCATAAATGACCTGTCCTTTCATGTCTCCCACAATTCCGAGCACGACACAGACCTCAGGCGCGCAAAAGTTCCCATCATCCAGCGCTGGTTTCCCCCGTTGTACCTCCATCCCGGTGGTGAGTCTGAGAACCTCAGTGCCCGCCTCGAGAAAGGGGTTGATGTACTCGACCTTCATCATGTGCGTGCCCTCCTGAGTATGCAGAAAAAAAGACGGACAGGACTGTAACGTATTTCCGATGATTCGACCAGATTATTTGCGATTATTTGTGACATTGCGCTAATAAATGTACCTTACTAGTAGTCATCCCGGGTATCTTCCCTCGGTGGCGTCCGCTACTAATTGGTTTTGGTAAGACTTTTTACAAGAAGAGCTTCGAAACCTTCACGGTCTTTCCAGCCCATGGCGCAGTGAACCGCGCGGCCATTCCTCTCATCCGGCACCGTGTTGCCTGAGTCATCGATACTCAGTTTGATCGTCTTTATGTCGAAGAAGGACTCATTGAAGATGAGCGCAACAGCGGCTGTATCGAAAAGGATACTACTTTCGCCCGCGGGAAAATTCTTGAAGCCGGTCCACAGGCGGTAGTTGCCGATGACTGTCTTGGCACGGGGGTTATCAGACTGGGATACTTGAGCATACCGCTCGCTTTTCAGGGCCAGTGTTCCGCATCCATCGAGAGGAACCATGGTGATCTCCCATGGCGCAGCGAATACGGAACGTGCCGCGGCCACATCCACCACTACATTACATTCAGGTTCACGGCCTTGTTTGCCGTTATAACCAATCTCTACACTCCCCGCCATGGCCACGATGCGTGCCTTCTGGGCGATCCCTGGATCCCGCCGCAGGGCCTCGCGGATATTTGTCTGGGGCCCGATCAACAGAAGGGTGACGGGAGCGGGAGCCGCCTTGAGCATGTCAATCATGGCTTGGACACCATCCTGATAGACCTTGCCCGGATACTGATCCAACTGGTAGTCACCCAGCCACTCCTGTTGATTAATGGGATCCTCGGTGACCTTCACGCCAGTACCGATTGGAATATCGGTACGCCCCATTTCCTGCATGATCTTGGCCACCAGGCGGGTCTTGCAGGGTGTATTATCCCGGCCGGTTACGATCAGCTTCAGGTCAACCTGGGGACACCCCAATAACATCCCGATCGCCCAGGTGTCATCGATGTCGCTGCCCGCATCAGTGTCCAGGATAACGGGCAGCGGTTCCCCACACACGAATGAGCATTGTAGGAGCAGGGCGATGATCCACACCTTCTTCATGATGACCTCCCGGTGATCAACAGTTCTGATTCGTTGCTTCAGTAAGAAAAGTATCCGAAACCGGTCCTAAGGGAAACCTCCCGGCGTGATACCTCTTATCTCTGTTCCTCTTGCTTTATCTGAGGCAGAATCGTTCAGGATCTGCCCATGAATATCGAAAGGATCGTCTCCGCCAAGTCCACGGGTACGGAAGAAGAAACCGCGAACGCTTCTTTACGCCCGCAATCTCTCCACGAGTATGTTGGCCAAAACCAGCTCAAGGAGAATCTCGGCATCGCCATCGAGGCGGCACGCCGCCGTGGCGAGGCCCTGGACCACATCCTTTTCCATGGCCCACCTGGTTTAGGCAAGACCACCCTGGCGCATATCATCGCCAACGAGATGGGGGGAGAATTGGTCACCACCAGCGGTCCTTCTCTTCAGCAGCCCACCGACCTGCTCGGAATCCTGACCAACCTCTCGGCGGGTGACATCCTCTTTATCGATGAGATTCACCGGCTAACCACTGTTGTCGAGGAATACCTGTACCCGGCCATGGAGGACTATCAGATTGACTTCGTGGTCGATAAAGGAGCGTTCGCCAAGACCATCAAGATTCCACTCAAACGCTTCACCCTGATTGGGGCGACCACGCGGGCCGGGCTGCTCTCCGCGCCATTACGCGACCGCTTTGGTCTTTTCTACCACCTCGATTTTTATGATCCCGCCGACCTAACCCGGATTGTCACGCGCTCAGCCGGAATCCTCAATGTGGCAATCGAACCAGAAGGTGCGGATCAGATCGCCCGCCGTTCGCGGGGAACTCCACGTATCGCCAACCGTCTCCTCCGGCGGGTGAGAGATTATGCCGAGGTGCGCGCGGGGGGGCTGGCCACCGTGACAGTGGCGGATGAGGCTCTGCGTATGGAGGGAGTGGATGCGCTCGGACTGGATGATCTCGATCGGACCTATCTGCGGACCATTATTGAATACTACCGGGGAGGACCTGTGGGGATTGAGGCCATCGCGGCTACCCTGAATGAGGAGAGCGAAACCTTGGAGGATCTGGTAGAACCCTATCTGCTCAAGATTGGTTTCCTCCAACGTACCAGCCGTGGGCGCTGTGCGGGGCCTTCCGCCTGGGGGCACTTGGGTTTTAAGGTTCCCGCCGTGGATGGTCCCACGCTCTTTGAATGAAACTTCTCTCGTTTTACCTTTCCGGTTGCTTTTATGCCTGAGATTCAACTTTTCAAAAGAGGTTCATGGACAGG
>CAYRBI010000158.1:11961-14892 GCA_964422415.1 uncultured bacterium
TTCCGGTTGCTTTTATGCCTGAGATTCAACTTTTCAAAAGAGGTTCATGGACAGGGGAGATCGCCTGCCCTTACTTGATCCATCTGGATCGCCTGCTTGACGCGGTCGAGCAAGCCGATCCCAGAACAATGATCAAGAACAGCAAGGGGCGGATGATCTGGGTCGCTCAATCACCCGTGGGCCCGCTGTGTGTTAAGGAATTCCACAATTATCGTCTCCGGGACCGGTTTAGTGCTTTCTTCCGGGGAACCCGGGCCCATTCGGAGTGGCACAACCATACCCAATTAGCAGGCCGTGGAGTGCCTGTTCCAACCCCGATTCTCTGGGCGGAGCAATCCAATGCGCCAACAGGACGGCGTGGAATCTTGGTTTCCCAGTTTATTACCCCCAGTTTTGCGCTGTCGGATGTGATCGATGGGAAAGTCGTGATAACTGCACAAGAAAAACGGCGTGTGCTGGAACAGATGGGAAAGACTCTGGCGCTTCTGCACCGTGCGGGTGGGAGGCATGATGATCCCCATGGCGGTAATATCTTGATCTCGCTCCATCCCGGTTCGGTTCAAGTCTTCTTGACTGATCTTCAGGAGGTAGCCTTGAAAGGTCGCCTGGGATGGCGGGAAAGGCTCATGAATCTGGGGAGCTTCTTGGGAGGGCAAGCCACGAGGTTGAGAACAGTGGACAAGCAGAGGTGTCTGCGCGCATATCTCCACCTGCTCGATGACTGGAGACCGGTCTTCCGCCATGAAGGTGAGGCACGGTGTTCGATGGCCAAGGCAGTGGAGTTCTATGCGGCCCGCGATTTCCGCAAGTGTTGGCGCTCACGGATTGCCAAATGCCAAGAACATACCCGCCATTTCCATCGCTTCCGGGCGGGCGATTACACCGGCTGGATCCGTGCCTCCTGGGAGTGTGATGTTCTTCAACGGGCATTGGATGATCCCAATGGCCTGATTGCCTCGGACAAGGCTTTTGTAGTGAAAGATACAGAGACCACAACCGTGGCGCGATTGGAAATCGCCGGCATAGAAACACCGCTCTTCATTAAACGCTACAACCGGAAGGATTGGTGGGAACGCACCAAGAATCTTTTCCGCCGGTCACGAGCTATCCGGGTCTGGCGTTCCGCCTTTGCCCTTGAGATATTGGGCATTCCAACCCCAGAGACAGTGTGCGTGCTCGAACACCGGAAAGGACCCCTCTTGTTGGAGTCCTTTATCCTGACCCGATGGGTGGATCAAGGTATGGGACTGGATGAATTTTACCGCCTTCGCTATGGCGGACAGGTACAATCCATTACGCAGAAGAAAGAGAAGCGCTTGCTCGAAAGAGAAGTGGCGGGCCTCTTCCGTACCCTGCACCAGAATCGCATTTCGCATGGCGACCTGAAGGGGCGTAATGTCCTCCTCGATCCAAGTCAGGGCGCTCCCTTCAGCCCTCAGTTTGTCGATTTGGATGCCATGACCATCCACCCCCTGCGTTTCCGGCGTTCTCGTGTTAACGATCTCTCCAGGTTGCTGTTCTCACTCTATCCCCTTGCGAGTACCATGTCCCAAGTAAGATTTTTCCGCGATTACTCCCAGGGAAATTCTGCTCTCTGGGCACAGCGCCATCGGTGGTGGAATGCGATCCGGAAACGTACCCTCCGGAAACTCCGGGAGAAGCAACTGACTATCCACTCTTGACGTCCACTGTGGGGCTTCCCAAACTGAATTTCATGAAACGGCGGTTTGGATCACAATCCGGCATGAAGATCCTGGAGGAGGGGCGGCAAGTGGTGCATGGTCTGCTCCCGCAACTGGTCTTTGGTCCGGTGGACTCGCGCCGCTTTGGACGTTCGCTGGGGATCAATCCCTTTCCGCCGGGAGAGAAGATTTGCTCCTTCAACTGCCCCTACTGTGAATGTGGCTGGACTAACCGCCATTGGGTGGGGGTTCGAAAGGATGTGGTCTGGCCCAGTGTGGCCAGTCTGATGGAGGAAATCAGAGCGCGTCTGGCTGATTTCCGTGCCTCAGGGGAGCGGGTGGATGCGCTTACTTTCGCGGGGAATGGAGAGCCTACCCTTCACCCGGATTTTCCCGGATTGATCGAGAAGATCATCATGGCGCGCGATGAATTCTCTCCCCACACCAAGATCGTGGTCTTGACCAATGCCTCGGAACTCCACCGCCCTGAGATTCGTGAGGCGCTCTTGCGGGTGGATGAGGCCTGTATGAAACTGGATGCGGTTTCCGCCAAAGTGGTACGGGAAATCAACCGGCCTCATGCCTCACTCTCCATGGAGTCGATCATTGCCCAGATCGCTTCCTTTCCATCCCCTCATATCCAAACCATGTTTGTTCAAGGTCCTTGTGATAATTCCGGTGAGGAAGAGGTTTCGTTATGGATGTGGGCCTTGCAACGGATCAAGCCCGTTCGTGTGGATGTCTACAGTCTGGACCGTTCCGCTCCCGATCCACGGCTTTCCAAGGTTCCGCGAGAACGGCTGGATGCGATCGCTGCGAGAGTCCGCGCTCATCTCAAAATCCCGGTTTTCGTATATTGATGTGTCGTAGGGAGGGGAATCTCTCTGGAGACAAAAAAAAGCCGGTCAAGGGGGTGGGATGACCGGCTAGTCCTAAGAGGAGGCTTTCTTAGGTGGGTTTGGGCTCCAGCCTGTGGGGTGGCCGGAGCGCTGCGTCTGTCTACCTCATATAACGAGCGAGCCTCTCGCGGGTAACGTGAGTGGCCATGTCCAGAAGGGAATGGCACCATGTTCAAAGGTGAGTTTCTTTATGGTATTTCCGGTATACTCACGGATAACAGCCTGTTGGAAAAGAGCATGACCATGGAGCCGCCTTCGCGGGAATGACAGAATAAACGAAATCTCCTGGAAATCATCATTCCCGCGAAGGAGTCTGTGAAAAAATCATCCGTCTGGAAAGAGGAAAGGGA
>CAYRBI010000159.1:0-14587 GCA_964422415.1 uncultured bacterium
GCCAGAGAATGGGGTGCTCGCTGGGAGTGGCCCGGTACATCGTAAGACTCGGTTTGAGGAAGGCGCTGAAACGATACAACGCATGATGGAGGGTACGGATAGGATCACGAAGGAGCGCTTCCCTCACCCGCGTTTTGGCAATCTCATTTTGGCGCGAATGAACAAGGGTGTTGAGAATTTTGGGATCCGTATCTAGAACTGGATCGCCGTTCTCGTTCAGGAAGTGAGGGATGTCGATCCCGATATCTTTCCAGGCCCGGACCAGGTTGAATCCGGAATGATTGGTCCACACGATCTGGCCTTCATGGAGCAGGAAGAGCTTCAGGTGCCACCCCCCGGATAAGAGCAGGAGTGGTAAAAGATGAAGGAGAACACACTTCCGGCCAAAAGGACGGATTGCGCTCAAACTGCCCAGGAGCAAGAAAGGGAGGATTAAGAGGACAAAAGGACGTGTTAATTCCATAAGCGAGAGGCACAGACCCGACAGAAAACAACGGCCATACCGCCAATAGAGTGATCCCTCCCGCTGGGAGGGCAGCGGTTGGAATAAGAGAAATAAGAAACCCAACGCCGGAAAGAAGATGTCATAGGTCAGTGGTATGAGCCGGTGCAACACCACCGTGGACCAAAGGAACACGATACAGGTGAACATGGTGAACACAAAGGAAATTGTGGATCTCGGTTTCCAGTAAAGCGGGGCAAGAAAGACAAACACCATCGCAGAACGGTAGAGCACTTGATTGAACAAGAAGTAACTTCCCGTGAAATCATAGACAATTAATTCACAGATTGATTGGAAGGGAGGAATACCAGTTTGTAGCTCCCGGATATAACGTAACAGTCCATCCCAACCCCCATAATCCAAGGGATCGATGATGTTCATCCAGGTTATTGCTGGATAACCCGGCGCGGTGAAACCCACCAGAAGCACCACCAGAGCCACATAAAAGACAGTGGCATGAGCTCGCCACCCCGGGAGGTCTTTGAAGAGTGATTGGGTGAAGAGATCCCACATCATTGGTTGCGTTCGCCCTGATTCATCAGCATTATCTCCAGGATGGAGGAAGAGTCACTGCCATAGAGTCATCCATATGACCAGATCCATGAAATGGAATTGTTCACTATGGTGGTGTATACGCCATGAAGAGTAAGCGGCTCATCGTGGATGTGCTCCTGTTTCTCCTGGCCTTCTCCTGGTTTTGGTTCTGGCGTCCCTATGGTTTTTATGGCGGGGACTCGGAGTACCTTGACCGCCAGATCGAGCAAGGCACCTGGTTCCGTAAGCGCGAGCCACTGGCCGTAGCCGCGATGCAACTCTCCCACCAGATCATGACCCCACTCACCGGCTGGCCCGTAGCCTGGAGTATCTCACTGGCCTCATGCCTTTCGGGAGCGGCGGCGGTGGTAGTTTTAAAGAGACTCAGCCAAAGACTCCCTTACCCTCCTTTGACACTAGCGCTACTGCTCTCATCAGGTTACCTGTTGCTCTTTCATGGGCACATCGAGGCCTATGCCCTTCCCACTCTCCTTCTAGCGGTATG
The DNA here is from genome assembly GCA_964422415.1 of uncultured bacterium. Classification (GTDB taxonomy): domain Bacteria; phylum Hinthialibacterota; class Hinthialibacteria; order OLB16; family OLB16; genus OLB16. Next base: position 1,542 of record CAYRBI010000159.1, read on the forward strand.
GATCTTCACAATCCACAAGGTTGAGGCGGGCGAATGGCAGAGCGGTACACTCATACTGGCTTTCGCGGGGATGGCCTGGTGCCACACCATGGCCCTTGCCCTCCTTCCCGCCCTAGCGATAGGAGCGATCCTTTACCGTCAACGCATCTCTCAAGAGTGGAGACTATGGGCCCTGGGGTTGGCGGCATTGGCGGGCCTGTATGTCTTCACGGATGTCTTCCGCATCGGTCATGGTCCTGGATTCGAGACCCTTCCACTCTTCCTCCACACCTCCGCTCCAAAGGAATATGGGCCCTTGTTCTCTTGGAAGCACCTTGGGATCAAGGCGGAGTTTTTATGGACGGGAACACATCTCTCCCTACTGGCGGCGGTGGCCTGGACTTGGTTCCACTGGCGGGAACGAGAGACACTCCAGGTGGCCTGCCTGGCCCTGTGCACCTTGGGCCTGTGGTTTTTTCTGCATCCAGACGCAGGCGAAATGGATTGGGACTTATTCCTGCTCCCCAGTCTACCGGTCGCGTATCTGGGAGCGCGTTATGTGGCCGGGAGCCGGTGGCGGGTGGTACTCACGATTCTGTGGGCCGCAGTTTTTCTCTCCATCTGGATCCCACGTATCCCTGTCTGGGCTGATCTTCACGATCGGGGTCTGGCGGAGGTGATCCTGGAAGACTACTCCGAGGATATGCGGCTGAAGTTGGATGACCGCTATGAGATCCACTCCCCTCACTTGCGGGTCCAGGGTGGAATCCACACACTCGCACGTTTGGCCACCGGTGAACGGACCCGTTGGCGTGTATTCATGATTTCACCGGGAGAGGAACGCCAGATCCGGGTTCCTGAGCCCACGGTACCCATACACCAATAACTTTTCCTCCACCCCCGATTTTCAATCGATAGTACTTCATCATCATTGCACACCGGGGACGGCAGCATTCAGGAAAGAACGAATGATAAAGGACCATTGACTTGTCCCCGGCTAATAACAGAACGATGAACCTGAGACCAGATATAATCTCCTACATTCTTCCCCTCAATTCCTCCACCAATCTTTTTCCTTCCATCTCGCTGGGGGCTTCCGCGAGGATGCGGATAATCGGCTCCGTGTTCGAGGGGCGCAGGTGTATCCACCGGTCGGCCCAGATCCACTTGAGGCCATCTAGACGGTTGACCTCGGCATCAGGCCACCACTCTCCCGCTTTGGCCTCAAGGGTTTCCCACAGACCAGGTGTGGCGGGAATCTTGGTTTTCACCATAACCGCCGAGGGATAGGTCTGGACCATTCCGGATAGTGTCTTGCCCTCGCGTGCGAGCAGGTCCAGTACCAGCAATGCGCCCGCCAAGGAATCGCGTCCCGGTTGCACACGTGGGAAGATTACCCCACCGCTGCCCTCGCCACCGATCACAGAATGGGTTTCCTGGAGCAGGTTGACCACATTGGCCTCGCCCACCTTGGAACGATGGATTGGGCTACCATGCTTCTTGGCCACCGCATCGAGAATCAACGTGCTGGAAAGGTTGGCCGCCAGACCACTTCCGCCCCGGCCAAGGATGGCGTCCGCAGCCAGGACCAATGTGAGTTCCTCGCCGATTGGAGAACCCGCCTCGGAGACCAACGCCAGACGGTCTGCATCGGGATCGACCGCCATTCCCACATCCGCATGATTCGAAATAACCGCTTTACCGAGTGCGGTGAGGTTTTCGGGCAGGGGTTCGAGAGGACGGGTAAACTGGCCATCCGGTGTGGTATCGAGTTCGATCACCTCGACTCCCGCTTCCCTCAGCATCCTTGGCAGGGCCACCCCCCCTACACTACGGCAGCCATCCACCACCACACGGAACTTGCGCGTGGCGATTGCGGGCAGGTCCACCTCGTTGAACAGCAAGCGGATATGCTCCGCCAAGGGATCCGCGATAGTTGCAACCGATCCACCAGCTTTGTAAGGGTAGATCCCCAGTGGAGGCAAAGCATTCCAGATGGGTTCTAGGGCGGTGAACTCTTTGGGAGAGAGGATGATCCCTTCCCGGTTGAAGATTTTCAGGGCATTCCATTCGGGGGGGTTATGACTGGCCGTGAGCATGACTCCACCCGCCGCCTTCTCCCCGCGGACTAAGACTCCAACCGTGGGAGTGGGCACCAACCCAGCGAGGAAAACCTTGCGTCCCGAATAATGGAGGATTCCAGCAATCAAATGGCAGAGTCCCTCTCCGTGAGGGCGCGAATCGCGTGCGAGAACGATAGGGCCCTCGGGAAGCGTCTTTTCCCAGGCCATCACCCACCCCAGGGCTGTCTCGGGGGTAAGCGAACCTCCCACAATCCCACGGATACCACTGATACTGATCTTCAAGTCATTGGGCATGTTGTCTGTTCTATCTTCCTTGTGAATTCCCCGGCGGTCTTCACCGGGGTATGTGGGTCTACTATATGGCAGGTAGGGAGTGGGAGAGAAGAAGCTCTCTGTCAAATGCCACCTCGATCCGTCCCTGTGGACGAATCCTTTTTTCCAACAATCAATAAGAACGCTTGCAGCCTGTTGAAAAAATCCAGGCCGCGATGTGACCATTACAGCCTACGGTAGATGATCTCGGGGATATGGAAGCGGACGCGGTTGAGGATGACGCCCAGTTCGCGCGCCCCTGTCTTCTCGAGCAGTTCCTGGGAGTATTGGATGACCTCACGCTTGGTTTTCCCCGAACGGACCACCAGGACCACCCCATCGCACATGGCTCCCAGGACCGCCGAATCGGGAAAGTTCCTCAAACAGGGGCAATCCACAAGAACCATCTCATAGGAGGCTCTCAGATCACTGAGGATTCTTCGGACCACACCTGAGCCGAGGATCTGGAAAGTAGATGCTCCCGTGGGACCACAGGGCAGCAGATGAAGTCCCGGCATATTGGTTTCGCTGACACAATCCTCGATCCGTTTCCTCCCTTGGAGAATATCGGAAAGTCCCTTGATATTGTCGACCTGGAAAAGTTTATGCAGACGCGGACTGAGGATGTTGAAGTCCACCACCAGGGTCTTTCTTTCACAGGCGATCACTTGGGATAAGTGATAGAGGATAGTGCTGACACCTTCCTTGGGCAGTGCCGAACTAAACGCCACTAGAGGACGCTCTACATCCACCAACGCGAGCTGCATGTTCGTATGGATAGCGTTTAGAAAAGAACTGGCCTTGCTCTCCGGAATGGTTGGGAGCGGGCGCGGAGGAGGAGCGGAATTCTCGTCCCCCGTTACATTCAGGTAAGCGTTGTTAAGGGCATCCTCAAGGCGGCTCATCGTTTTGCGATTGCTTTCTCGGGAATCATTCCCAGCACCGCGACGCCCAAATGTTTCTGGACATCGCCCGTGGTTTCAATGGTGTGGTTAAGAACCTCACGCAAGATTGAGAAGCCGATCCCCATGCCCAGTCCCCCCAACATGCCCAGAAAGATATGCAGAACATGGTTGGGACCCGAGGGAGTGAGAGGTTTACGGGCTTGGTCTGAGATTTTCACCTCGGCGATCTCAGTGGCGAACTTTCCTGTCGTCTGCGCCACCCGGGCACGTTCCTGGGCAAACTCGAGTTGAGTCTTTATACGTGCCTTCGCGCTCAACAGGTCGATATACTCCTGGCGGATCGAGGCGAAGCTGGTCATCTGCTCAGCAACTTCTTTCTGCGCACCAGTGAGGGTTTGGATGTCTTCTCGCGTGGCCTCCAGCAGGGGACGCAACCGCACCAGCTCATCCAGGATCTGGTCATGCCGTGGATTGTTAACACTCACCTTAGCGGCCACGGTTTCCGGGTCGAGCTCCTCCAGGGTTTTCTTGGCCTCTTGGATTTGAAGATCGAGGGCCTGGAGGCGTTTCGAGCCTTCCTTCCAGGTTCCCGCGAGGCTGGTTCGTTGCAGTTGGAGTTGATCGAGATAGTTCTTGACCTGGGTGTATTGCGGATTGGAGGCAATCTGAGTGGTCGAGGAGATCGTGGCGGGTTCCTTGTTGAGCTGTTCTTCCAGGGCCCGGATCTGGCTAGTCAATCGTCCCTCGTCACGCTTCGAATCCCGCAGGTCGATATCCAGGCGGTCAGTTTGGGTACCCAGAGACTCGAAGCGTTGCGCCATATCCGGGATGCCATGGTCGGCGAGAAAATTGGATATTTTCACATCAATTTTCTGCATCTCGTCCTGCGCCTTCTTGGCCTCCTCATCATACCGTCCCGACAATTCAGTAGCGCTTGTGGCAATCCGTTCTTGTACCGCCCGGACATACTCCTCCGCCAAGGTGTTGGGGATTGTGGCGGACAGATCCGCGCTGGCTAAGCTCGCTGTGATCGTGATGAAGTTCGCATCCTGGACCGGCTGGATGGAAAGGATGTTTTCCTTGAGGATGCGGATAGCCCCGGTGACCCGGTCCGTGGAGGGAATGTCCTCTCCCAATATTGAAGCCATGCGGGTATCCAAGCGGAGAACCTGCACAACCCGCTCAAGCATCGTGTCGCTGCGCAGAACCTGGACCTGATCATTGAGCAGGTTCTTCTGCCGCTCCATGTTGACCGTGGGAGCCAATGCCGCCAACTCGTTGGGTTGAATCTGGACCGTAGCCGTGGACTGATACCACGGGGTGGCCATCATGGTGTATGCGACCGCTAACCCGATAAACAACACAAATGGAATCAAGATAGCCCATTTATGCTTGAAAAAAAGACGGAAAATGTCACGTAAGGATATACCATGCGAGACTCCGAGACGTCCCATCCGGGTGACAGGAACTGGCCCCTGAGGCAACTCGCGTGTAGGGAATCCCTCCACAGGGAAGGAATCCTCAGGCGGAAATGTCTTTAAAAAATCCTCGCTTGACATCGAACCTTATTATATCCGGCCCCGCCTCAGTATTCCTATCGCCCCGTACCCGCCGGGGAGTTCACCACTTCGCTCTTCTTGACCCTCATGGATCGGGATTGACCGCCGTGGTTGTGTTAGCTGTGGTGTCCAATCCCCAGTTATTGCTTCGCAATGCGCTGAATCTCTCATGCACGAACCACGCATCCCAGCTCGTCAGGTAGGTCTCGAGAGCCGGTTGGATCGCGCTCGAGTAGAGTTGCACAAATTCCGCTACCTTGGCGATGAACTTCTGGGGCACATATATGATGTCTCCACTCTGGACTTCCAGGTTGGAGGAAAGTAGCCCACTCTCGATTTGCTTCATACTCACACAGGCATATGTAGGAATGCCATTGGCGGGACGGATCAGGAGGATCTGATCACGCTTGGCGGTGGGACGAACCCCTCCCGCGTTCAACAGCGCCTCGAGGATACGTGTCCCATCCGTGATGGGCACCACCCCCGGAGACACAACCTCACCGAAGATATACACCAGCTTGGCCTCTTGCGGCACATACACAATATCCTCGGGTTGCAAGGGGATATCCTCGGCGATGACCTCCTGGTCTCCGAGACCCTTCAGGTTCTTGGTGATGACCTCACGCCCATTATCGTGGGTGCGGATGATCCGGATTCGCGAAAGATCTCCATGCAGAACCGGCTGTCCCGCGCGGGCGACCGAGGGGAATCCTCCCGCCGTAATGATCCCCTGCAGGAGAGTGGTTTGACGGAAGTGAGGATAAACGCCTGGGTTGGCCACAGATCCGAACACATAATAGGACTTGCTCCCGACCGATGTGACCACCACATTGACCTCTGGATCAATCAGATGATCAGCCAGAGCTGTCTGAACCTCAGCCTCCAATTGCGAGGGAGTTTGTCCCGCGGCCTTGATTTCATGGATCAAGGGAAAACTAATATACCCATCCGGCCGGATCACTAAAGCCCGCGAAAGATCTGGCATTTCCCAAACGGTAATATCGATACCATCGCCAGGCCCCATCCGGTAAGAACCTTCGGAATCCAAGGGTACGGTTTCGGGTTTGAAACCAGCGGACGGCGCTGGTTGGGCCAAAGTAGTATTGACATCCGATGCCGATTTTACGGCGCCTTCGAGTCTTTGGGCCTCTTCCGCCGCCTGTTGTGTGGTCCAGGCACGGTTCGCGGGAAACTCAGTCACAGCTGTGGCGCTTGTTGGCGGAGAACTCTCGCGCCGGCCTGGCAAGGAAGGTTCATCTGAAATCCAAGGATCTGGCAAGGTCTTATCCGCTGTCACCGCCGCGATTAGAGATGAGGGAATCGGTTGGTTGGATTCCAGGGCTGTGATGAGTTTATCTCCGAGTTGGTTAATGGTTTCTGGATTGGGAGGACTCGGTTCACCACCCAAGACCATCCGGCTACTTCGGTTGATGGCTTTGGTGGGACTGGCAGTGTTGTCTGGTGAGGTGAGATCAGGCCCTTGGATGGGTTCCAGCCCGGGTCCCGACACCAACATGGCTTTGGGTTTTGAAAGAACAGAGGGTACGGTAGCGAGGGCGGGTTTGAATGAGGTTTCCCTGCTGCTTTGTAATTGGGGGTCCTCATGCAGGATGCTACACCCTACACATAAGATCACGCCATAGAAAAGCCCTGTCTTGAGAACGGTTTTAAACCGTCCTTGGGTACTGGTCACCTTCTCCCCCTCCCAAGGATCCCTTCCGACTGGGATCCCCCGCGCTCAATCCCTTTCTCAATCCTGCTGGGGCCTCGGTAGCCCCGTCTGTCCTTCAGAAAGAATATATCAAAACATATTCAAATACAAGAAATTAGATTCCATCCCTTATAATTTCTCTGAAGTAGTATCGGCCAGTTCCAGCAGATATTGATACCTCAATGTAAATCATTCATTCCTTATTCCTGCAATACTCATACATATAACAGAAGGCAAAAAATAGTTGATGTTGTCACGCGAAAGCTGTATAAACTGAGTAGACAAAGAGTAGGTTTTTGGAGCGTCTTTGCTCTTCGCCAAATCCCTTCTATTGGCGTGCATCGATGCGTGAGGGTGTGGAGTGGTGGTTCCGTAAAAGAAATCTGCCATCCCCCAAGCTCCCCCTGACTGGCTCCCGCCAACAGTGTCCTTCGATCAGCGTGATTGACTGTCTTCTGGACGGTCAGACATTTTGTTTACTTTTACTCCGCCTTAACAACACATGGGGTGACCCTCGATGCCGCCGCGCGGCTTGCTGGGCACCCCCAGAGAAACCAATTTAGTAGTGGAACGGGGAGGCGAATGATGCGCACACACCCTGAATCCGCGAATCTTGAGGTCTGGCACCTCTCTCATCTCTGGATAGTCCTCATCATCTCGACAGGTGTCTTCTGCCTCGGAGCGGAAGCGCAAACCTATCTTCCGAGCATGCCGGGTCCCTATCCGGACCTGACTTTCATGCCGGATCTTCAACAGCCAGATACGTTGATTGTGATGAGTGGGAGTGCCTTACCGGCACCTAGTTGGCCCAACTATTGCGCCCCGGTGGCGGCTGCCAATATCTGGGAGTTTTATGATGCAAGGGATGGAATCAACATCTCACCCTGGGTGGGAGACTTGCCCCAACCAGGTCCGCCCTTCGGGTGGAAACAGAGCTGGTCGACAGCGACCATCCAAGGACAAGGAAGTATCGCAGGTGCTCCAGTCCAGCCACTGTCACCCCCTGTCTACATGGACACCAATGGGGTCGGCATACTCCCTCCCACCTGGCCTGGAACCCGGATTCAAGACATGTATCAAGGGGTGGTCGCGTATGCTCCCGCCATCGAGACGGCTAACGGCCTAACCAAGGGAGACTACCAAGTCCCCATCCGGATGGATGAGTTGGTGGCCTGGGAGCCCGCCAAGGCGAAAGTCGTCACTGTCACCACCGAAGCCGTAGCCTACAAACGTTATATCAAAGCCATCGATGCCGGAGTGCCCTCGATCCTGACCTTCATGTCCTGGGTACAGCCGGGAACCGGCGTTATAAGGGGAAACATCGAGTACTACTTCTATAACGGGCTCACCTCGGGCGACACGGGCGGAGTCATCGAACAGTGGAATGGCAGCGAAACTGGTCACGCGGTCACGGGAATCGGATATCAGACACAGTTTGATCCCGATGGCGATACCGGTTCCCTGCCCCTGAGTGACTGGTACATCGTCCGGGATAACTGGGCCTCAACCGGAGTGGATATCGCTGTGCCGGTGGCGGGGCAGTGGATGGCCACAGTCTATGTGGAGACCCCCAAACAAGTTTACCGGAAGTGGTCTCAACCCCCTGTCATCAATGCCACCTCTCCCATGCCCAATTGTTTCTGGGGCTGGAATGAGTACTCGGTGAATGGCGGGCAATGGATCGCCGCCGATGACTGGAAGTGTGAGGATAACCGCCCCATCACGGATCTCCATTGGTGGGGGTCTTATATCGGCTGGGATAGTGAAACCCCGCCTGAAATTGCACCGCAAGGATTCTTGATTGGCCTGTGGTCTGATGTCCCCACGGGAATCGATCAGACTTTCAGTCATCCCGGCCGGTTAATCAAACAGTGGCGGGTGCTTCGTACCGCCTTGAACGAACGCGCGGCCGGATGTGATTACCATCCTGATCACCCCTATGATGCCTGTTACCGGTATGACTTCGCCATTCCCGAGGCGGATTGGTTCACTCAACCGGCTGGGTCCACCATCTACTGGATCAGCATCGCGGGATACTACGAGAGTGCCACATTGCCTCAGAATCCTTGGGGCTGGAAGACACGGGAACACTTCTCGATGGATGATGCAGTACGCATTCTCGCACCCACCGCGCCAGAGGTGGGGGTAGTCTTCTTGAACGGTGAACCGATAACAGACAATGAAGGCGTCTCCTTCGATCTGGCCTTTGAGGTCACCACGAATGAACCCGAGCCAGAACCCACCCCTGAACCCAAGTGGTCACAACCACCAATCAAGAACGATCAATCAGAATATCCCAACTGTTTCTGGGGCTGGGATGAAAGCCCCAGTGAACAGACAGGAGGATTCCTGCTAGCCGATGACTGGCCCTGCACGGATGACCGTCCGGTGACCGATATCCACTGGTGGGGCTCCTATGTGGGGTGGATGGGGACTGTTCCCCCAGCGGGCGCACCGGTGTCCTTCATCATCGCTCTCTGGACCGATGTCCCAGCGGGAGTGGATAAACCCTGGAGCCACCCGGGTACCTTGTTCTGGTCTTGGCAGGTCCAGATGAGCGCCTTGAATGAGAGGCTAGTGGGCTGTGACTATTACCCAGGACAACACAAGGACAGCTGCTTCCGTTACGATTTCCAAATCCCCAAGGATGAATGGTTTCATCAGGATGCAACACAAAATGTCTATTGGATCACCATCCAACCCCAATATCCTACCGAGCCTGTCATAACCTACCCCTGGGGTTGGAAGACACGTCCCAATCCCAGGAATGACGCTGCGGTCAGGATCTTCGATCCGCTCAGCCTGGCGATGGGAACAAACTTCGTGAGTGGCGAACCGATTCTCGCTCCGAGTGGAGATTACTTCGACCTGGCCTTCGAACTGACCACCAATGCCTGGCCTCCGACACCCACACCTACCGGGACTGATACACACACCCCCACCATCACACCCACCTTCACCCTCACGGACACGGCTACGCCAACCATGACCGGGACGAACACTCCCAGACCCACCGCCAGTGGGACTTTCACATTCACCTATACCCCTGAGCCCACCGCCACGGTGACTCCCACCACGACTCCGACCGATACCATTCATCCGACAATCACCCAGACATTCACCTGGACACCGACCCAAACAGAAACACCCACCTTTACCAATAGCCCCACTATTGAACCATCTCACACCACTTCACCCACTCCGACCATTACGACTACCCTCACCCCCACGCCCACTCTCAAGGCCTATGTGAAGTGGTCTCAACCACCCATGACCAATTCCACGTCACCTTATCCCGACTGCTTCTGGGGTTGGGATCAGTTCTCGATCTACAACCCGGGAGATGTGGGCATAACCCAAGTCCCGCAGATCATGGCGGATGATTGGCTCTGCTCCGATAACCGTCCCATCACGGACATTCATTGGTGGGGGTCCTACATCGACAGGGAGGAGATCATCCCACCGCCATCAGGTGTCGTGGCCTTCCATATCGGAGTGTGGAGCGATGTCCCCAAGAGCACAGAAATCACTTGGAGCCATCCGGGTATTCTCCTTTACGAGTGGCGGGTTGGGCGCGAGATGTTGAACGAACACGCGGTGGGGTGTGATTACTACACCAACAAGCCCAAGGATACCTGCTTCCAATATGACTTCTTCATCCCCAGGGAAGCGTGGTACATCCAACCCGGTAAGGAGACCGTGCTGTGGCTGAGCATCTCGGCCATTTACGCTCCTCAGGCCGATCCCACTATCACCTGGGGCTGGAAGACACGTGAGCATTTCTTCAATGACGATGCGGTAGCCATTATGGCTCCCCTCTCGCCACAACCAGGCGTGGCATTCCTCCAAGGCGAATCCATCACCGGGTGGGATCTGGCTTTTGAACTCACCACCAATGAAGAGGCGCCGACTCCAACTGAAACCAAGGAGCCGACGGTCACTTCCACAACCACGGACACTCCAACTCCTACGGTCACTTTCACACGCGAACCCACACCAACCGAAACCAAGGTTCAGGTGATCAAGTGGTCTCAGCCCCCCATGTTCAACACCATTTCACCCTATCCCGACTGCTTCTGGGGGTGGGATCAGTTCTCGATCTACAACCCAGGCGATGTGGGCATAACCCAAGTCCCGCAAATCATGGCGGATGATTGGCTCTGCTCCGATAACCGTCCCATCACCGACATTCATTGGTGGGGATCCTACATCGGCTGGGATGGCAACATTCCCCCGCCATCAGGTGTCGTGGCCTTCCATATCGGAGTATGGAGCGATGTCCCCAAGAGCACTGAAATCACTTGGAGCCATCCGGGCACTCTCCTGTACGAGTGGCGGGTTGGGCGCGAGATGTTGAACGAACACGCGGTGGGGTGTGATTACTACACCAACAAGCCCAAGGATACCTGCTTCCAATATGACTTCTTCATCCCCAGGGAAGCGTGGTACATCCAACCCGGTAAGGAGACCGTGCTGTGGCTGAGCATCTCGGCCATTTACGCTCCTCAGGCCGATCCCACTATCACCTGGGGCTGGAAGACACGTGAGCATTTCTTCAATGACGATGCGGTAGCCATTATGGCTCCCCTCTCGCCACAACCAGGTGTGGCATTCCTCCAAGGCGAATCCATCACCGGGTGGGATATGGCTTTCGAACTCACCACCAATGAAGAGGCGCCGACGCCAACTGAAACCAAGGAGCCAACACTCACCTTCACACCTACACTCAGCATGACTTCCACGGCCACCTTCACAAGAGAACCGACCCCGACCGCTACTGAATATCAGCCTCTCAAGTGGTCTCAGCCACCCGTGCTCAACACCGAGCCACCCTATCTGGATTGCTTCAGGGGGTGGGATGAAATCTCCGCCGAGGGTTTACCCATCGTGGGAACCGCTCTGTATTACCCCTATGTGGCCGATGATTGGATCTGCACCGACAAGCGTCCCATCACCGATATCCATTGGTGGGGTTCCTACAAGGGCTGGAGTGAGAATGTACCTCCTCAGGTGATGCCCACTCTCTTCCATATTTGTGTCTGGACGGATGTACCACCAGCTGGCGTTGAGGGCTGGAGCCACCCTGGTAAGGTGGAGTGGGAGTGGACTGTATCCCTTACCGAATTGAAGCAATACGTGGTGGGTTGCGATTATTATGCAAACCAGCCAAAGGACACCTGCTTTAGGTATGACTTCCAGATCCCTGAGGAAAACTGGTTCTACCAGGACGGAGATTCGACCATCTACTGGCTGAGCATCGCGGCAGTCTATCTGCAAGATATCGAACCTCAATATATCTGGGGATGGAAGACCCGTCCTCACTTCTTCAACGATGACGCGGTCAGGATCACCGCTCCAGTCGCTCCTATCGAAGGAAGTGTCTTTGAATCTGGCGAAGAAATCACCTCACCTGATGGTGTGTCGTGGGATCTGGCTTTCGAACTCACCACCAACAAGGAAGAACCAACTCGAACCCCGACAGAAAGACCCACACTCACCTATACCCCCACCTTCAGCCTGACTCCCACGGTGACTGAAACGCCAACACTCACCTTCACCCATGAACCGACTCCGACCGCGACAAAGGTCCATCCGCTCAAGTGGTCTCAGCCACCGGTGCTCAACCCGACTTCAGACTATCCGGATTGCTTCTGGGGTTGGGATGAACTCTCCGCTGAGAACCTGTTTATCACTGGAAGTGACTTGCATTACCCCTATGTGGCCGATGACTGGAAGTGCATCGACCAGCGTCCCATCACGGATATCCATTGGTGGGGATCCTACAAGGGGTGGGATCAGGCTGCAGTTCCTCCGGTGATGCCAAGCCGTTTCCATATCTGTATCTGGACAGATGTGCCAGTTGGTGTGGGTGGTATGGACTGGAGTCATCCAGGTGAAGTGGTGTATGAATGGACTGTCCCCCTCAGCGAACTCAATCAGCATGTAGCCGGATGTGACTACTACCCAGAGCAGCCGAAGGACATCTGCTTTGAGTATGACTTCCAGATTCCGGAGGAATACTGGTTCCACCAGCCGGGCGACTCCACGATCTACTGGCTCAGCATTGCGGCAATCTACCCGCAGGATGTTGTTCCTACATACGTTTGGGGTTGGAAAACTCGTCCTAACATCTTCAATGATGATGCGGTCAGGATCGGCTCCCCAGTGATTCCCGCAATAGGGAATACCTTCGAAGCCGGCGGACGCATCACTTCACCCGATGGTTTGTCTTGGGATCTCGCTTTCGAACTCACCACTAAAGAAGAAGCGCCGACTCCAACCGTAACCTCCACTAACACCAAGGCCCCAACCCCCACCGCCACGGATACTGGGCGGCCTACTCCAACCGTCACCTCCACCAACACCAAGGCCCCGACCCCCACCGCCACGGATACTGGGCGGCCTACTCCAACCGTCACCTCCACCAACACCAAGGCCCCGACCCCCACCGCCACGGATACTGGGCGGCCTACTCCAACCGTCACCTCCACCAACA
>CAYRBI010000160.1:0-6219 GCA_964422415.1 uncultured bacterium
CCCCGGTGTTCTTCTCCTCATGACCTTGTCCACCCTGGCCCAGGCGGTCCCTCCGCCGGAGCCGCTTCTTCCCATCCCCACCACCGAACAGCTGGCCTGGCAGGAGATGGAGTGCGGAATGTTCTGCCATTTCGGGATGAATACTTTTCATAACCTCGAATGGTCGGATGGGACCAAGCCGGTGGAGTCCTTCAATCCCACCGATTTCAACGCGCGCCAGTGGGTCGAGGTGGCCAAGGAGACCGGCTTCAAGTATCTCGTGGTCACAGCAAAACACCACGATGGGTTTTGCCTGTTCCCCACCGCTTATACCGATTACTCCCTCAAACACAGCCCTTGGAGGGATGGCAAGGGCGATGTGGTCCGCGAGGTATCGAATGCTTGCCATGAGATGGGTGTGGTCTTCGGATTCTACCTTTCGCCATGGGACCGTCACGAGCCCAAGTATGCGGACTCGAAGGCCTATGATGAGCACTTCAAGAGCCAACTACGCGAGTTGCTCACCGGATACGGAAAGGTCGGTGAGGTCTGGTTTGATGGAGCCGGGAGCGAGGGGCATGTCTATGACTGGGATGGGTATTACTCGTTGATCCGTGAACTTCAGCCCCAGGCCTTGATCGCCATCTGTGGCCCGGATATCCGTTGGGTGGGCAATGAGGATGGACTCGCCCCGGAGACTCTGTGGTCTCCCCAGGGGGAGGAAGGTAAAAAGAAGTGGTATCCCTCCGAGTGCGATGTCCCCATCCGTGCGGGTCATTGGTTCTTCCACACCGGGGATGAGGGTTCGCTTAAAAGCCTGAATGACCTGCTCGATATCTATTACCGTTCGGTGGGGCGTAACGCCGTCCTGTTGTTGAATGTCTCTCCGGACCGGCGCGGGCAACTGCCGGAGAGTGATGTGGCCCGGTTACGCGAACTCCACAAGGTGGTGAGCGAGACCTTCAAGGTCAACCTGGCGGAGGGGAAAGCAGTCACAGCCACGAACACACGCGGCAACGATCCAGCCTTCGGGCCGGGCAATACGGTCGATGGCAATCCTCTCACCTACTGGGCCACCGATGATGGGGTCACTTCCGCCACACTCGAGATCGACCTGGGCCAGCCGGTCACCTTCAACCGTTCCCTGGTCCAGGAGCAGATCGCACTTGGCCAGCGGGTCGAGGAGCACGCCGTCGAAGCCTGGGATGGGCAAACCTGGAAGACAGTCATCACCGGAACCACCATCGGCCACATGCGTCTGGAGCGTTTCCCGGAGGTGACCGCCTCCAAGATCCGGCTGGTCATCAAGAAGTCTCTGGCGTGCCCCACGATTAGGGCGTTCGGGGTGTACAAAGCGGGATCGTAGCTGGGAGGATCACCTCCCTCGTTCTCCGGGAAGACAGTAGAATCAGAATCGGTAGACACCAGGAAGGAGAAAGCCTCATGGCCACGGCACCAGGCACTGATGTGATTCATATCCCCATCTCCATCTGGGAGACCGCCGAGACAAAAGAAGACCTGGAGGACTGGCTTCTCGCCAACGATCCACGCTTTATCGAACAGATGCGTCAGCTCAGGCGGGAGGATCTGGCGGGGGAATTCGAAGCCCTCTGCTGCTAATCATTCACCCAAATTTGAAAAAGAGGAGTCTCTTGAAGAATAACGTCATGACCGTGGATTCCCGCCTTCGCGGGAATGACGAATCGGTGAAGCAGTTACAGGAACCGTCATTCCCGCGAAGGCGGGAATCCACGGTGAACCCACCCTCTCCCTTGTTCAACAGATTGCCAGGCGATGCTCCGATCCACCTCTCATCTTTGCTTTTTCTATTCCTCCTCACCGCCTCAATGGCTTTCCTCTATGGCGGCATCGATGCCACCCGCCCGGAGTATGCGGATTGGGATGTGTGGGACTACACCCGGATGGCACAGGCTGTACCGGGATTGGCGGATAATGTAGCCAGCCCCTTTGTCTACCGGCTGGCCGGTCCCTATCTGGCGGGTCTGCTTCCCTACCCCGAACCGGAAGCCTTTCGTCTCCTGGCCCTGCTCTTCTCATTCACCCTGGTGATGGGTTTCTATGGCCTACTCTGCAGCCAAGGCCTGAGACCCTGGATCGCGGCGGTCACAGTCTCATTGTTCACCTTCAACAAACACCACTTCGGTTTCAACCTGTGGGATTACTTCCAGGTGAATGATGTGTTGGTGTTGATCTGCATGACCGTGATGCTGTGGGCTCTGTATGGGGAACGGTGGCGGCTTTTTGGCATCGTGCTCTGCCTGGGTGCAGCAGCCAAGGAGACCTGCCTCCTGCTGATCCCCGCAGCGCTTGTGTATCTGTGTGAAAAAGGAACACTCCCGCGTCAGTGGAGGACTGCGGTAGAAGCATTCATTCCGGGATTGTTCGTGTTCCTCTCACTACGGGCTCTCATCGCTCCCGCTGGCGGCCCCAGTCCTGTAGAGAGCTTTTTGACCCATTCCACCAAGGTGCTCTCCTTTACAACCCCCCTGCACCTGCTCGTGAATCCCTTTCTCCCTTTTGTCTTCCTCCCATTCATTTACCTTAAGGCCACGGTGCAGTTTTTTTCGATGCGGAAGCACCTCCTCATATTCGGGGTCTTGGTACTATTCAGCTCTTTATTCGGAGCCAACAACGAGCGCTTGATGGCCCCTGCCTCGCTGGTGTTCTATTGGCTCATCGGCACGATTCTCCAGGAATGTGGCGCGGGGAGGGTGTTCATCGGGTGTTGCCTGGGCTTTGGATTCCTATCGAGTTTCCATGATGAGATCGGACGTTGGCCATTGCCGGGTCATACGTGGGCGATGGTGGTATCGTTAGTGGCGTTGATGGGGGTGACAGGGGCGGGGATATACAACAAGTGGTACAAGAACTCCCAGACACAGCCTAAGAACACATAACCCAGAATGAACAAAGACGCGCCTTGCGATGGTGTTATGAGGACCTATACTTCTCCCATTGGGAAGAATCCTTCGACCCCACAGGAGCGGCCGAGATGAATTTATTTACCAGACTCAAAGTGAGTGGTTTTCGCCGCCTACGGTGTGTTGACATTGAGATGCGTCCGCTGGCGGTCCTCATCGGTGCGAATGGAAGCGGGAAGACCTCAATTCTAGATGCGCTTTCGCTCCTGGCTGCCTCCGCTTCGGGTGAACTCGCGAAAGCAATCAACGAATTTGAGGGCATCGGAGCAATCCTCACGCTTGACCGGGCCAGCAAGATGGAATTCCGAATCGACATGGATTCGCCTCCATTGTCTCCCTTTGCCTACTCAATCATATTGACTCCACATCAGATATCATACCGTATCGCTGAAGAGATACTTGTCAGCCAAAAAGCGGTCGAAACGCCACCCCCAATCAAGTACATCATGTCGCGTCAGGGTGACATCCGGTATTACGATCAAGCGCAACAGCCGGTCAGGCCGGATTGGGAGATCAGTCCACTCGAAACGGCCCTCTCTCAGATGCCAAAGTCGTTCACAGAACCTGAAGAGTTCCGAAGATCTTTGTCGAAGGTAACATACTACCACTTCCTTGATGTTAGTTCCGCCGCCCCCATCAGGCGTCCCCAACCCCTTCGTCCCGCCAACCTACCAGGAAAAAACGGCGAGGATCTGGTGTCCTGTCTGTTTTACATGCGGGAAACGGACCGGGACCGGTTCGAGACCATTGAGGCCACACTGCGGGCTGCCTTCCCCGGATTCCAACGCTTGGAGTTTCCACCAGTTGCGGCGGGAACACTGGCCCTCGCATGGAGGGACGAAAGGTTCAACACACCCCTTTATCTTCACCAGCTCTCGGAAGGCACTCTTCGTTTCCTTTGGCTGGCCACTCTCCTTCAGAGCCCCGGCCTGACCGCCTTCACCTTACTGGATGAGCCCGAGGTGAGCCTGCATCCCGAACTGCTGTGCCTCTTCGCCGATCTCCTGCGGGAAGCCTCTGAACGCACACAAGTCGTCGTCGCCACCCATTCTGACCGGCTGATCAGTTTTCTGAAGCCGGAGGAGGTGGTGGTCATGGATGTCGATGACAATGGCATGGTCAGCGCTAAGTGGGCTGATCAGATGGATCTGGAGGAGTGGTTGAAGGAATACACCCTGGAGGATCTGTGGCACATGGGGAGGATGGGGGGACGGGCTTGAGGATCGCGATCATTTTCGAGGGGGAAACTGAGAAGGTATTCCTCTCTCACTTAAAGCAATTTCTGGCTGATCGGCTGGGCACCTCGATGCCATCTCTTGATCCAGTTCCTCAAGGTGGACTCATCCCAATAGGAATTAATCTCAAACGACTCGTTCGAAGGCTTTTAGATGATTCAAAACGACCGGCTGATCATGTCATTGCTCTAACGGATGTCTACACAGGCTCGCACCCGCCACAATTCTCTACAGCAAACGAGGCCAGAGAGAAGATGAGTGAATGGGTCGGACATGAGACAAGATTTCATCCTCATGCCGCACAACACGACTTTGAAGCTTGGTTACTCCCCTACTGGGGGAGGATTCAAGATCTGTCCGGTTCCACCAAGAAGCTGCCCAGCCAAGCGCCTGAAACAGTAAACCACTTGAGACCTCCATCAGTTCTATTGAAGGAGGTGTTCCGGACTGGAAACAAGGGACTCGGATATGTGAAAACTCGTGATGCGCCACGGATTCTAAAGGGGCAGGATCTCCTGATCGCAGCCAATGTCTGTCCTGAGCTCAAGTCCTTTCTCAACACTATCCTCACCCTCTGCTCAGCGGCCCCCATCTCCTGATTCAGCTCCCCATCGCGCTCCCTCCTCATAAAGCCCTTTTCCAGGATTCAACCTCCTTACATTCCAGTCCATGCGGGGTGTTATACTCTCCCAGATAGGTCTTCGGTTCCCCTGGGAGATTGTTTCTCATTTCAGGGGCTTTTTAAAATGATTTGAAAGGGATCCAAACATGTCCACACTCTCTCTTCTTGTGCTCTTGGCCTTGGCTCCGGTCGCAGCCACACCTCAATCCAACGGTATCCCCATCAAAGTGACCGCCCCCTGGAAGATCGAGGTAGGGCCGGGGAAGGTCACCCTCGGAGGGCGTGAGATCGTATTGAAAGAGGCCGTCTCCTTCGAGGTCCGTCCACAAGACAAGGTCGAAGTACGTGATGAGAAGTATGACTCGCTGCCACTCTTCAATCCGAATGCGGGTGGATGGAACAACGGTGCGAGGCTCAAGCGGCTCCTGACCGAGGAGTGCTCCGCCGCCGGATACCTCCAGCCTGAAAGTGTACGAGTCAAGAGCGCCGTGGGAGCGGGGCCAGTTTTCAAACAGGGAACGGACTACGAGCTCAATGGTTTCTGGGCGACCTTGGGAAGGCTCGAAGGGGGAGCCATCAAGGAAAGTCAACCAGCCTGGATCGATTATGATTACTACCCAGGCCGTCTGGACAGTGTCGTAGTAGATGGAGCAGGGAAGGTGAAGTATGTGGAAGGGAAACCTGTGGTCGCTTTGGCGCAGGCCCCCAGCTTGGCCGCGGGAGAGACCGCGATTGCCAATGTCTGGCTGGAGTTCAAGCCCCAGGGCTTAACAGATAACAACCTGTTCCCCATCGAGGAGGTGGCCACCCCCTCCACCACGGGAGAAGCGCAAGCGGAGAAGCTCCTGCCGAAAACCCTGGCGAAACTACGTGCAGGCGAGACTGTCACTATTGTAGCCTGGGGTGATAGTGTTACTGATGGGGGAGGAGTCACCAATACTCCTGACAAATGGTATCAGAACCAATTCGCTCAAAGACTCAGGGAACGCTTCCCCAAAGCCAAGATCAACATGATCACCGCCGCCTGGGGGGGACGTTGCAGTCAGAATTATCTGGATGCGCCGCGTGGCGGGGAGAAGGACTTTGTCCGCGATGTTCTCGAACCCAAGCCCGACCTGGTTACCATCGAGTTTGTCAATGACGCCTATTACACCGAGGAGCAGACCCAGGAACAATACAAGAAACTCATGCTCCTTCTGCAGGGCAATGGCTCCGAGGTCATCCTGATTACTCCCCATCTGGTACGTCCCGACTGGATGCAAGTAACCAGCATGAAGTTCGATGAGGATCCCCGTCCTTACGTCAAGGGCCTTTATCGTTTCGCCAAGGAAAATGGAGTGGCGTTGGCGGATGGCAGCCGTCGCTGGCTCTCTCTCTGGCGTCAGGGAATCCCCTATATCACACTCGAGGCCAATTCGATCAACCACCCCGATGCCCGTGG
>CAYRBI010000160.1:6319-10552 GCA_964422415.1 uncultured bacterium
ATGGTCTGTTTGCCGGTCTACATCCACATTCGTAGGGAATGGGTAGACCAGGGCCTATAGTTGGAAGAATGGGACTTACCTGATAGATTGAGGGTAAGGTCAGAATTTTGCAGTTAGGTCAATGAAAACATGGAGCATTTGCTCGAAAACATTCAACTCCCCGAGGAGATCCGTAAGCTTAACCGCGAACAGCTTCGCCAGCTGGCCACTGAGGTCCGGGAAAGAATTGTCGATTCCGTCTCACTGAGTGGCGGACATCTTGCCTCCAATTTGGGAACAGTCGAACTCACCATCGCCCTGCACCGGGTTTTTGATTCTCCGAAAGACCAGATCGTCTGGGATGTCGGACACCAGGCTTACCCGCACAAGATCTTGACAGGACGGTCGAAACAGTTTGACACCTTACGTCAAACCGATGGCCTTTCGGGTTTTCTAAATATCCGTGAGAGTCCGCATGATATTTTTGGAGCCGGACATGCGGGGACGGCCTGTAGTGCCGCCGTGGGTCTGGCCGTAGCGCGCGACCTGCTCAAGACCGATTCACGCGTTGTGGCGGTGGTAGGAGATGGCGCACTCACAGCGGGCATGACTTTCGAAGCACTCAACCATGCGGGCCAGTTGCAGAAAGACTTGCTGGTTGTACTCAACGATAACTCCTGGTCTATCAGCAAGAATGTCGGTGCGATGGCCGACTACTTGAACCGGATCATCACTGGCCAGGTCTACAACCGTGCCAAGTCCGATCTGGAGCGTCTGGTACGCAGCCTTCCCTCGGTGGGTTCCAGTATGCTCAAGATACTCCATCATGCCGAGGAGCATCTCAAAGGCATGATGGTTCCCGGAACATGGTTCGAGGAAATGGGATTCCGTTACTTTGGCCCCGTCGATGGACATGATCTGCCCAAACTGATCGACACCCTGGAAAGTCTCAAGAAACTCAGCGGCCCTATTCTGCTGCACTGCTTCACACAGAAGGGCAAGGGGTATGGTCCCGCCGAAGAGGCTCCCTTGAAATGGCATGGAGCCACCCCCTTCGATAAAGTCGATGGCCGGCCGCTAAAGAAATCGGTCAACCTAGCTTACACGGACATTTTCTCCGAGGTGATCGTGGAGGAGGCCCGTAAGGATCCTAAGATTTGTGCCATCACAGCGGCCATGACCACGGGCACTGGATTGACGAAGTTCGCGGAGGAGTTCCCGGACCGGTTCCTGGATGTGGGCATCGCCGAGCAACATGCGGTTACGATGGCCGCTGGGATGGCACGCGATGGATTGAAACCAGTGACCGCGATCTACTCGACTTTCTTGCAACGCGCATATGACCAGATCGTGCATGATGTCGCGCTACAAAATCTACCAGTTATCTTCGCCGTGGACCGTGCTGGCCTGGTAGGCGCCGATGGCGCCACTCACCAGGGCATTTTCGATATGGCCTTCTTGCGGATGATCCCGAATATGGCGGTGTTTTCGCCCTCCAACGAAGCGGAGATGGTGGGCATGTTCAAAACAGCTATGGCATATGGGAGCCCCATCGCCGTACGGTACCCGCGCATCGCCATCACAGGAGACTACGAGGATTGGTTGGAGACCCCACCGGTGCCACTCGGTCAGAGCCGTATCCTCCGGGAGGGCAGTGGAATTGCGATCCTGACGATTGGGACCATGGCCACGGAGACCATGGAAGCGGCCGAGCGACTAGCCGAGGAGGGGCTGAATCCCTATGTGGTAGATATGCGTTGCCTCAAACCCATGGACCATTCCATCCTGCACCACTTAGCCCAACAGAAAGTAGACATTATCACTGTGGAGGAGCATGTCCTCATGGGTGGCTTCGGAAGTGCCGTGATGGAGGCTTGGAACGAAGAAAGTCTGCCTCCAGTCCGGATGCTCAACCTGGGGATTAAAGACCACTTCGTGGAACATGGCACACGCGAGATCATCTTGGGCCGTCTGGGACTGGATGCTGAGGGGATCGCCAAATCGGTGTCGGCTTTCGCGGGAATGCGGGTGGCTTACTCGAAGACCGCGGGACGGGCAGCGGGATACTAGACTATGCGGAAGATCGATGCCCGGTCAGGTCTGGAGGAAATCCAGGGTTTTCTAAACCAACGCAAGGAAGCGGCACGCGACCTCTCCGCCACGGTCGCCGAAGTGGGCGCCAAGGTCCGCGGGGAGGGATGGGCGGGCATCGCCGAGCTCACCGCTCGATTTGATGGCATCCCCAAGATGGGTACCAGAGAGGCCTTCCGGGTCAGTAGCGAGGAGTTCGCCGCCGCGCGGGATGCCCTACCCAATGAGCTGAAAGAGGCCATCGAGGTATCCATCGCCAGGGTCCGCACCTTCCACGAAAAGCAAAAACGTCACGACTGGTATCATGAGGAGCCAGGGATCCGGACCGGCCAGACATTCCGTCCCCTCGAACGAGTGGGGGTGTATGCCCCGGGTGGGGAAGCTGTGCTCTTTTCGACCCTGGTGATGAATGTGATCCCAGCTCAAGTGGCGGGATGCCCCTTCATCACAGTCTGTTCACCTCCCCAGAAAGCCACCGGTAGTGTAGACAAGATGATCCTCGCCACCTGTCACCTGCTGGGACTCGATCATACCCAGATTCTGGGGATTGGCGGCGCGCAAGCCATCTTCGCAATGGCGTCGGAGCTGCCTGGCTTTCCACGCATGGATGGGGTCTTCGGGCCGGGGAACGCCTATGTCATGGAGGCCAAACGGCAGATTCAAGGTGAAGCCCGGATCGAGAGCCTACCCGGTAATAGCGAAATCCTCATCATCGCCGATGAGAGCGCGAACCCATGTTATGTGGCCGCTGATCTGCTCTCGCAGGCGGAACACGCCGGAGGGGAGATGTCCATCTTGGTCACTCCTTGCGAGGCTTTGATTGGACAGGTCGAGCAGGAGGCCGGACGGCAATTGGCTCGACTTGAACGGCACGAGATCATCACCCGGTCACTGGCCTCAGGCGGCGTTCTAGTGACAGCCCAGGATCTTGCTCAGGCCTGTATCATCGCCAATCTAGTCGCGCCGGAACACTTGGAGATCCAGACTCAATCACCCGGAAGCCTCCTGGACAAGATACAAAACGCCGGCGCGGTTTTCCTGGGCCCCTGGTCCACGGAACCAATTGGGGACTACACCGCCGGCACCAACCATGTCCTCCCCACGGGCGGGACCGCACGCTTCAGCTCGGCACTGTCAGTGGATGACTTCATGAAGAAGATCAGCGTGGTCCATGTTGAATCCGAGGGTTTACGCAAGATCGGTCCTCCCGCCATGAGCATCGCCCAGGCCGAGGGATTAACCGGTCACCTCGCGGCCATCGCCATCCGCCTCAAGGATCTCAATCCGGAATGAAAAAAGATATCTCCAAATTGGCCGCCTCCCTCAAACAAATAGGGGTCGAAAGGCTGTATTTATCCGATCAAACTATCGCGGGATTACACACCGCGGCCACGGAAGAGGTCTCAGAAACTGAGCACCCCTCCCAAAACCAGGCCCCACCACCAGCGGTGTACCATCCCTTTGTTCTCAACTATCCGCAACCTGATCCAGAGCGCCTAGAGAAGAAATGCAAGCAACTGAATGCACTCGCAAAGCCCTTGCACAACTGCCATGCGTGCCGTCTTTGTGAGAACCGCACCAACCTTGTCTATGGAGTGGGAAATCCCGAGGCGGCCTTGATGTTCATCGGTGAGGGTCCCGGACGGGATGAAGACCTTCAGGGCGAACCCTTCGTGGGCCGGGCGGGCCAACTCCTGACTGATATGATCGTCAAAGGCATGAAGATCCGCCGCGAGGATGTCTACATCGCCAATGTGGTCAAGTGCCGTCCCCCTGAAAACCGTACACCCGAAGCGGATGAAATGGAGACCTGTGTGCCCAACCTGATCAAACAGATCGAGGTCATCGCGCCCAAGGTCATGGTGTTGCTCGGAGCAACACCAGTGAAGGGACTCTTAAAGAGCAAAATTGGAATTACCAAGTTGCGTGGCAACTGGCAATTTTATGCGGGTATCCCAGTCATGCCAACCTTTCACCCCGCGTTTCTTTTACGGAATCCACCGGCCAAGAAAGATGTCTGGGAGGATCTCAAACAAGTGATCGCATTTCTTAATGGAGAGATCACTCCATTGTCATCTCAGCCATAGGAACTCTCCCTATTCTCGTTCTTCTCCCTTTTGACTAACCTACAACCGTCATGAAAAACAGATTCCTTTACCTTTC
>CAYRBI010000160.1:10652-14286 GCA_964422415.1 uncultured bacterium
CTCAATGGAGCCGATCTCCTGGAGGATATCAAAAGGGTGGATCAAGTGCTCAGCGCGACGGACCAAGCGCGCCTGAGACACCGTGTTACCCTCGCGCAAGGTTTGATGCAGATCCGTGAGGGAAAACTGGCCGAGGCCATGAAGACTCTGGAGGCCTCACTGGCGGCCTGGCCGGACTCAGTGGTGGCACTCACCCAGCTGGCGGAGCTGTGCTACCGCGATGACACCCCACGCGCCCAGGAATACCTCGACCGCACAGCCAAGATTGATCCGGACTACTACCGCCTGCATTTCATCCAGGCCTTGATCTACCAGAAGGAATCCAAGCTCGATGAGATGCTCGCTTCCTTGGATAAGTGCCTTACCCAAGCTCCCGAACAGACCCGCGCCCGGCAGCTACGCGCGGAATACCTGCGGCAACGAGTCGACTCACCCGACATGCTTCGAAGGGCGATCGATGATTTCATGGTTCTCCAGCAGGCCATCCCCCAACAGTCGATCCTGTGGAGCTTCTACATTGGCCGTTGCTACTACCACCTGAAAGAATATGGCAAGGCCCAGAAGTTCCTTGAGCCGGTTCTCGACACCCCTCTGGGAAAGGAGGCCGCATTTCTGCTTGGCAAGTGTAAACAGGAACTGGGGCAGTATGCGGAAGCCCTCGAGTACATCGACAAGGCCAAGGGGAATGCAGTCGCGGATGAGAATGTGGCGCATATCGCCATGATGCAAGCCGAGGCCAGCACGGGGGAGATGCGTATCAAATACAAGAGCCGGGCGCTCGAGGAGCTGGCCATGCTTCTCAAGAACCCGGATTACAAACCGCGTCCCGATCAGTTCCTGTTGGCGGGGAGACTCGCCCTGGAACTGGGCTTACCCAAGGCTTCAGTGGATTATTTGGACAAGTATCTGGAAAAGGTCCCCAACGACCGGGATGCGAAGATCCTTCTGCTTCAAGCACACATCATCCATGGAGATCCCGATGCGGTCGGGAAGGTACGCGACCTGTTCACCGCCTATCTACAGACTCAACCGGCAACCGCGACCGAGGTGGCCACAGTCCGGCGGGAATACTTGAAGTACCTGGTCAAGATGAAGCAATGGAACCAGGTCGATGGGGAGATGGAAGCCCTAGCAAAGAGTGGCGGAGATGACAGCGAATTGGCCATCATCCGCGCCAAAGTGGCGTTTGGCAAAGAAGATTATGCAGGCGCTATCCAGGCCGCCTCCAAGGCGCTTTCCGTTCCCGGTACCGAACGGGATGAAGTCGAGATGCTCATCGGCCTGGCTTACCTTAAAACTAAGGCTGAGGCGGAAGCGGAGAAACATTTCGATCTAGCCATCAAGTCCGCAACCAGCGCGCTAGAGGGGCTCAGGTGCCTGGAGGTAGGGAACCTCTACCAGGACAATGGCAACACCAAGGGGAAACTGAAGTATTGGAACCGTGCTCTTTCGCTCCACCCCTCCAACCAACAGCTCCGGTATGAAATCGGCTTGGCCTACTTGCGGTCAGGCTCCCCCGAGGAGGCGAATCCCTTCCTTGACCAAGTGGCGAAAGAAGCCGGTGAGCCCACCCTGCGTTCTCAAGCCTTCACCCTGCGGGGTTATTCGGCTGTGGTCATGGGAGCCAGCGGAGAAGCTGAGACAGCTTACCGCGCGGCCATCGAAGCCTGGCCCTCAAACCTGATGGCCCTCAAGGGACTGGCGCTCCTGATGTCAGATCTCGAACGTTACGCGGAGTCCCGTGATCTGTTCAAGCAAGCCGTGGCGGAGAATCCCGAGGACGCCACAATGTACATTCAGTTGGGGATTGTCTGCGACAAAATGAATGATATCGAGGGCGCCGAGAACGCCGCCGAGGGAGCGATGCGCGCGGCTCCTGAATACTCCGAGGGATACAACTTCCTGGGGTATATGTACGCCGAACGCAATATCAAGATCGATCGCGCCCTGGAACTGATCCAGAAAGCACTCTCCCTCGAACCCAAGAATCCGAACATCAACGACAGTCTGGGATGGGTCTATTTCCAGAAGGGTGAGTACCAGAAAGCCATCGAGGTCCTGGAGAAGGCGATCGCTTACCTGTCCGATGATTACATGCGCGGTTCCTCTGTCATCTTCGAGCATTTGGGAGATGCTTACGAGAAGGTTGGTAATATCGAGAAGGCACGCGAGCTCTGGAAGAAGGCCGCCGATGGCGATCCAAAGAGCAAGACCGCTGGAGAGAAGCTGAAGAGGACTGATCCGGCACAAACACCCAAACCATAGCACAAGCGAGGTTTCCCATCATGGCCCCAGGACAATCCCTCCCCGATGACTTCCTGGCTGAGATCATCCGCCGGGGAATCCCTAAACTCGGAAAGGCGGAATTCCCTTCTCCCTTCCTGTCCGGCGAGACTCCGCACGAAGGGCCTCCGGTCCGGTTCGTGCGGGATGATGAACAGGTGCTTCTCTCGCCTCTCCTCAAAGACCTCCCCCCACATGGGAAGGAACCACTCAGCTTTGAAATCGCCGGACCAAGGGAACGGATGTTCTTCATCCCCGCCAAGACACGTGCCGCGATTGTTACTTGTGGAGGGCTGTGTCCTGGTCTTAACGATGTCATTCGTAGCCTGGTGTTGATGTTGAACTATGGGTATGGAGTCCCCGAGGTGTATGGTATCCGTTATGGCTACCGGGGGCTGGTGGATGGATTAGGCGATACACCCCTGCTACTCAAGCCAGATGAGATCGAGACCATCTCGAATGAGGGCGGAACCTTTCTCGGCACCTCCCGGGGGAATCAGGATCCAGTCTTGATGACCGACTTCCTGAGCCGCCGAGGCATCCAGATCCTATTCTGCATCGGCGGCGATGGCACCCAGAAGGGGGCGCTGGCCATCGCGGACGAGGCCGGAAGGCGTGGGTATCCGCTGTCCGTGATTGGCCTACCCAAGACCATCGACAATGATATTGACCTGGTGGAAAAGACTTTCGGATTCGAAACCGCCGCAACCGTAGCCGCGCATGTCTTGCTTGGAGCCCATGTCGAAGCGATGGCCGAGTATAATGGTGTGGTTATCGTGAAGCTCATGGGGCGTGAGTCTGGATTCCTGGCCACCCACGCCGCCATCGCGAGTGGCGATGTGAATTTTCTTCTGATACCAGAGGTGCCCTTTGATCTGGAGGGACCGCGAGGATTCCTAACCGCATTACGCAAACGGTTGGAGTCGCGTCACCATGCCGTAGTGGTGGTGGCCGAGGGAGTGGCGGAAAGGTTATTGGCCTCTCCCGATGAGAAGGTCCCTGTGGATGCCTCCGGGAACAGGATTCTGGAGGATGTCGGTATCTACCTTAAGAACCGGGTTTCCACCTGGCTCAAGGGGCAGGGTTTCGAGGCACGGGTCCGGTATATCGATCCCAGTTACCTGGTACGTTCCTTACGAGCCAACTCCATGGATAGTATCCTCTGCCAGGATCTGGCTCACAATGCGGTCCATGCGGCCATGTCCGGAAGGACCAAGATGCTGGTGGGCACACGCAACAACCTGTACTGCCACATCCCCCTGGAAGCCATCGTCCATGGCCGGAAGTTTGTGGATCCTGACGGAGCCCTCTGGCGCTCCGCAATGGAGACCACCGGGCAACCTGAGATGGT
>CAYRBI010000161.1:0-13990 GCA_964422415.1 uncultured bacterium
GGTGGTCGCACGAGCCTCCCTGACTTGCTCCTTCAAGCGAGCGACGATCCCATCCACAGAGTTCTCAACCTGGTCCGGATTCAGGATCGCCTCTAAATACAGCTCATCGAACATGTGGCCCGCCTGAGCTGAGTCGAGAACATCGCCGGTCTTGTCGATCCCAAACTCCTCCAAGATGACTGCGAGCTTCTCCTCAAGAACTTCTCGGACACGGTGTTCCACTGAATCTTCGAACACGAAGTTGACTGCACGGACGGTGTGCGGTTGCCCAATGCGGTCCACTCGCCCAATACGTTGCTCCAGACGCATCGGGTTCCAAGGGATGTCATAGTTGATCACCACGTGGCAGAACTGAAGGTTCAAGCCCTCACCGCCAGCATCAGTGGAAACCAGGATGCGAACATCGCCTGCAAACGCTTCCTGGACACGCTTGCGTTCTTCCATACCCATGGAACCGTTAAGACAGACCACCGTAAAACCTCTCTCCACGAGGAACTGTCTCAGCATCTCCTGGGTGGGAACGAACTCGGTAAACACCAGAACCTTGAGATCCGGATCGACCTCCTCGACCTGCAACTGGTAGATCCATTCCAGAAGTGCTTCAGCCTTCGCGTCCGGTCTTCTCCGCTCGCAGTTTACAGCCGCTTCGAGGAGGAGTTTTACCTCGATGTGCTCGTTCTTAAGGGCCTTAAGGTTAGCGCCAAGAAGTGTCTCAACCTGCTCCTGACCGTCCATGTCCGCCCATTCTTCATCAGAGTAGATCGGAAACAAGGTCAGTTGATCATCGGGCTCGTCTAATACATGTAGCCGTTTCTCCAAGGTTGTCCGGATGGCCCGTGTGCTGGAAACCACGAGGCGCTGCATCAGGATCATCAGGAATCCGATGTAGCTCCGTTTCTCCCGCAAGGCCTGGTTGTAGCCTTCGTGGACATAATCGGTGACGGCATCGTAAAGCAGTTTCTGGTCTCGGTGTCTCTCTCCCCAGGAGACAGGTACTAGCTCGGTATGCCTGGGTTTGAAAAGTGGCTTGCCCTCTGCGTCGATGGCCCGCCGCTTCTCGGTACGGATAACATACGGTTGAACCCGCTCCCGTGTGACACTGCTGACGTCCGGAAACGCCTGTGGATCGATCAATGACACCAACCGGTGGAAGGCATCGGTCTTCCCTTGGTGTGGAGTGGCTGAAAGCAACAGGAGATACGGCGCAGCCTCAGACAATCCTTGTCCCAACCTGAAACGTGCCACTTGATCGGTACTTCCTCCCAAACGGTGAGCTTCATCCACGATAACCAAGTCCCAACCGGCTGAGATGAGATCTTCAAACCGCTCACGGTTATGCTCCGCCACTTGGGACGCACTCCAACCGCGCCGTTTATCCAAAGGTTTCACCGAATCGATGGGCACAACCACCTGAGAGAACATCTGCCAGGCATTGGCCGTCTGAATCTCCGGCTTGTGATTTCCCCTGCCTCCATTCCCCGGGGCCGTGGGTGGGGCGATTCGTTTGAGTGTCTTGATGTCCTCGGGAAGAACGAGCTGGAAAGTCTCTCCAAAGTGGAAATGCATCTCACTGACCCACTGGCTCACGAGCCCTTTCGGAGCGATGACCAAGGTGCGCTTGGCCAGTCCGCGCAACTTGAGTTCCCGCATGATCAGCCCGGCTTCGATAGTTTTTCCCAAGCCAACTTCATCCGCCAACAGGTAGCGTACCCGGTCATTGGCGATGGCTCTGGACAAAGCCCGGATTTGATGAGGGAGCGGGATGACGGAAGACTCGATGGGTGCAAGCAGGACATCCTGGGTTAGGGCATCAGCCACTCGCGCGGCTGCGGCGACATAGGCGATTTCGTCAGGAGTGCTACAGCCTGAACCTTCCAGTGGCTTCAGCCTGGACACTGGTATGCGGACAACGGAATCGTTACCGGGAAACCAGACACGACAGATCGTCTCACCCCAGAGGGTCTGAGTTTCGATGATTTGGCAGTGCCGCCCCAGGTCTAGGCATGACACCCAAGTGCCAGGCCAAGGTTCAGCTGATATGCGACCGATAAAATGGGCTGGTACTTCTTCTTGATCCATCATCGATTGTCAGATTGCTTCCTAATGACATTGGACAGTTCCTTTTGATTCCAGGGGACCACTGGGACATTAAAATCAGTCACCACTTTTGGCAGGTGCGATGGCGGATTCTTACCCTTATGCATTGCTACCACGCCCTTTCCCATCGCAATGCTTTCCTTGATCTCCCAATCAACCCATTTGCTACTGGCAGTAGCGTCGGAGATATACACAACCGTAACTGAGCACTGCCGTATCCGTTCCCGTATACCTCGCTTGATGTATTCCGCGTCTTTGCTGTCATAAGGCTTCTTCAAGGACCAGTCGTTGAACTCAATATCTGAGTTTTCGTTCTTCGCTTGACCTCGGAGCATATTGACATCATTTATGTCCTCAGAGGCAAAACTGATGAAGACATTACACTTTCCTGTGCCTGTTCCAGATTTAAACGATTCTTTTGCTTTCCGTTCCAACTGCTGAATCTCATTGGGAGTCAGTCCCCGTCCGCCTCCACCACCTCCACCCATCGTCAGCTCCTTTCTTTGGCCTCTGCGATTTCAACACAGGCCACGCACTTCCCGCAGGGGATATCCCCCCCGGCGTGACAGGAATATGTGTCACGCAAGTCACGCACTTCTGCCATTGCCAACACATCAGCTTTTGTGAATTCCATAAGAGGAGCAAGGATGGCGATCCGCTTACCTATCGTCGCCTCGATCATTTCTTCGCATTTACTGAGGAAGGTTTGGGTCTGGTCGGGGAACAAGTGGTTTGTCGGGTCAAGCAAACCGATGGCAACACCGTCGGCCTGGACCTTGTATGCATAGGATGCACCACAAAGCAGCAGCAGCAGATTCCGACCTGGAAGAAAAGCGTCCTCGTTGATCCTCATTTTGGAATTGGTGATTCCACTTGGTATAATACTTCCGAATCCAGATATATCTATTTTGGTAACCTTCGGTAATCCATGCCGATCATGCAGAAGTTCACAAGCTTTCCATTCTCTGAAAGACCCAAGTTGGCCGTAATCAACAAAGAGAGGATGGAGGATTATACCCTCCTCTTGAGCCAGTAGACTCATAAGAGTCGAATCGAGACCACCAGATACTAAAGTCACTATAGACACGCTGTACACTCCCTCTTTACCACTCTCACAACGATCCATACGGCCAGATCGAAACAGTCTGGAGGAAAGCCGGAAGAGCAAGAATGCTCAATAAATATCTCCTCAAGTATTTCGTATTCACGCAAAGTTCGAACGCTCTTCGCCGAGATGGCTGTCAACCCAATCCAGTTCATGTAGGTCAGGATGTGAACGTCGAGTACCGCAACACGGATTGCATACCCAATGTTTCGAAGAAACAGGCTCGATTGCTTGGGTCCCAACCCAGCGACTTTCGATGACAGCCACCGCCGTGCCTCACGCACGCCATTGGCCTGGACTAAGAGGTGGCGAATAGTTCCACCATTAGTGTACAGTGTCTCCGCTGCCCTCTGAATCTGGTCTGCCCGTTTTCGGGCAAATGGGTAGCCTACTGGCAGGTTGACAGTATTTCCGCACCTGTCAGTACCCGACAAGGCTTGGAGTACACTATATCCATATTCGTCTGGTCTTGAGAATCTACTCGGTGTCGAGAAAAGAGCGGACCTGTCCATCCTTTCCATTGCTGCATGTGCGACATCAAACCGAACCCTACTCCCCAATATGCAAGCCACGATCTCGCGCCACAAATCATCTTCTCCTAATGCCTCCCACCTTAACCTCTGGGCAAGGTTGCGTTCAAGTAAAAGGCAGACTTCACGTATTGCGTGCTGGAGGTTAGATTGTGGAACGCCACAGTCTGACATTTTATATGCCTCCTTTCGCCGCAGTGCAGATAATTTCTGCACGGTCTGGCGGTAAATACATCGCCAGCACATCATTTATGGCTTGCCTCTGAACTGCATCCTGAAGGTTGCGCATGAATGAGGAATAGAAGCTGAGATTGTGCATGAGTGCGGACTGGATATACGGCAAAACGCCGTTAAACCCCCATTCTGTCTGCCCCCGAACAAAATCCCATTGTTGGAAGTGGAGCAGCTGAGCAGTTTTGTGATCGACTACCGTTTGGCACCACTCCAAGCCATCAAAACTATCAGCTCCTGCCATTGCGTAGGCAATGATGGAGATTGGATTCCCGGTACCCAAGAGATGTAATGGGCAATAGAATCCAAGGGCATCAAGCTTTTGGCGAATTCTCCAGACAGTTCGTGTTCGCGCTGCGATGCCTTCACCCAAAGCACGCTCAGGAACAGCGAGGAGAACTGGGTATAGTTGTTCGGCCACCTTTTGTGAGACGGCCGGTAAGAGTTCAGCGGAGCCGTGTACGATAGGAACAATCGTCCTGATAGAGTTTTCTTGGTCGCGGAGGACCCCGCTTACGACATCGTCGGTGATTGCCTCCGCAGCCTCAGGAGGATTCTGATTGTCGTAACAGAAAGCGAGATCATGCTCGTAAGCACGAGAGATTGCATGAAACTCCTCACGCTGCCAATCTATTCCTCCCTTCCAGAAACCCTCGTAGTTGCCGCTGTCTAGCAAGATTGCCGAACTCTTGGCGCGACTTCTCGACAATGCGGAACGAATACGCTCCTGATGGAGGAGACTGGACTTGCCGATATCAAAAGCAGAAACAAGATACAGAGGATGAGAGGCAGCGTCCAAAATCTCGATGTAGTCAACTGGCATCAGATTAGTTTTTACACTGGAAACGGACGGAAAAAAACACGGCAAGGGAATTGTGGACCCGCCGATGAAAAGCGTTGTAGCCCTTGGAACAGTCATTACTGATTCCTCTATCGTTCTTGCGATTTCGTTGGTCGCAAGGGGATATCGCGTCTGGCACACCACATGGTGTGTTCGCGAGAGATCGCTTCCTCGGTCTGCTCAACAAACTGTGGATAATCGCTCTCTGACATGACAGTGCTCGCTATCGCTTCTAACTCCCCGAGTTCCTGAGCAGCAAGCGTGTAGGTTGTCGTAAGTTCATCGTGACGCTTCATTTGACCCCAAGCACTTACGACAGCAGCACAGGTGGTGAGGATTGGAACAAAGCCAAATCCAAGTGGGCCTATAACAATCTGTATGATGGCAACTCCGACAGCGACAAACTGAAGGACGATCGTAACCCAGAACCATCGGACAGCATGGTCAGCGTTCTCTTTGGCCTTGTTCGTATACCAGGCTCTCTGGTTACGCAATCGTGATTCGAGGTAGAATGCCTTCCGGTCCTCAAAAGGAAGTCCTCTCGCTTGTCGCATGAATTCCGTGATAGGAGCGGAGTTTGAAGAAACCAGTCGCGCGAGCGGTTTCAGACAACCAGGTCTCGCCTCCCTGATTTCTTTGAGGACCGCTATGAATCCAGTTTCTGGTGATTCGTTGTTGTGAAAAGGGGGGACACACATCATGAACCGCCAGGTCGCAGTCCTGACTGACTCAGCGATTGCCCGACAGTCGAACCACACTTTGTCATCCTGTCGGGAGCGTGTAATCCATGTGACCAGAAGCCCGAAGGTAAGGAGGATGGCCAAAGAGGTGTATATCCATGGAGCAGTGTCGACCGTCACGAGAGGTGTGGATGCGCCTATAACTCCACTTAGAATTAGTGAACAGAGTTGTACCCTCTGCAACCGAAAATAGATCCTTTGAGCCGATGCAGAGGCGGCATCGGCACCTTGGTACAGTCCGGGGCAATCTTGGAGTTGCATCTGCATCATTCCCCTCCCATTCTCGTCACCGCCTGGTCATACCACATCAATAGTTTTGGGTCCTCTTGGAGGACGGTTTCCGGGATCTTGCGGGCTACGGCAATAATGGTGGTGTAGTCGCGCTCCTGCCAGGCCTTCCTGAACCCGGCACGAACAGCCTCGATACGGAACACCTTGAGGCGCTTCTGGCTGGGGCTTTTGTACTCCTCGAACTCTCGGAGCAGCGCCCGTTCGCGCAACTTCTCCAGGTCAGTGGCCTTGTTCGGATCGGGGACATACCATCGGTCCTTAGCCTTGGCGCGCAAAGCGGGGTCATCCTTGGGTAGGTTGCGCAGTTCTTTGAAGTTGGTGGAGAGCTGGCTGTGGATTTGGCTGGGAACCTCCCCGTGGCCTTCGTAGCGCAGGAAGTTCTGTTCGAGCAGCGCTGAGAGTTCAAGTACCTGTTCACTCTTGCTCCAGCCGCCGAGCTCCTTGAGGAACTGAGGATGGAGCTCCTGGAAGGTCTGCGGCTTCTTCGTAAGTTGCTGCTTGAGCCACTGGATGGCCGAGGATTCATCGGTCACGAAGAGAGTCAGTTGCAGAACCTCGCGGACGGTCATGCGCTTCTTGTCGTATTCAGCAACCTGTTCCGGAAGGAAGTACATCCCATCTCTTTCGGAAAAGCGTTGAGCCAGTCCGGCGTAGAACTCAGCTGCTGATAACGGCACCATGACACCGCGCTGGACATGGAACGCTACCATTCGGTCGTAGATGAGATAGTTTTGACGCTCTGCGATAACTTCTGCCTCCCCGTCCTTAGAGATAAAGACCGGAAGCTGTTTAAGGTGCGTGCGGACAAAATCCCAGGCACCATCATCCGTCCCCTTCTCAATCATGAAGCGCTCTTCCAGGCCTCCATTGGGCTTGTAGGCTGAAATGATAAGGTCTTGTTGGACAGTGTTTGCGAGAGTGAGTTGCTTTGTTGTTCCTTTCTTCTTGTCCAAAGTTCGAACACCGGCGATTACAAATCGTGACTCGATAAGGGCTGTCTGAATGGAGGTCCAAATGGCATTCTGGGAGTTGTGAAACTCGACTGTAATCCATCGGCCTGGTTTCAAGAGCAAATATGCAGAAAGCAGGCAATCACGCATACGCCTTGTATAATCATCGGTCGATACGTTACGAGTCTTGTTTACTACGGCTTCTTGTTTGTTGGCAGTGAAAACCTTAAGCCAACTCTCCGTAATGAATCCCAACTCAGAATACTGTAGATTAGACCCAAATGGAGGATCAACAAAAATGTAATCAATGGTACTCTCTAGAAACCCCTGGCGAATGATACTCTGAGCCGATTGTGTGGAGATGATAGTTCGAGACTTCGGCATCGTTGATAGAAGATTCAGAGCCAATACTCCTTTGTCATTACAATACTCAATCGGGTTAATCTCAAGTGAGAAGTACGGAATGTATAGTGTACCAGAAAGTGGACCAACAACCTCTCGAGATCGATTGCCGCGATGCTGCGGCATATATCGATTCTGCCAAGAGCACCGTTGAAGAATACTTGTGAGCAGACCAATAAGACCTGGATTGGTTCCGGTTAACAGATTGGCCAAACATGAAAGCACGTGGAGAGATCTTGCTGGAAAGAAGTGATGCACATGAGTCATTCCGACATCATCGTTCCGGCGTGATTCATCTCCTTCGGGCATACGATTTATCGGACACCATGTTCTGACTGGAAGGCTTCCTGCTTGGTCAATGCGGATTAAATCATCGTCATCGGGTACCTTTTCGTATCTGCGTCCGTCGAAATCATAGGATACAAGCACTGGAACTCGCTTGATTCGCCTTATTAGATATCCCAATTGGTGATCGTGAACTGTCTCGAACACAGGATCCACCAAATGCGCCCTGTGCTTCTTGATGAACTGTTTCTCGTAAGTAAGCACTGCATCGCATGAGGGGCACTTAAAGACGTTGGAACTAGTATTACTTGGCAAGTCAACACAAAGATCCCAGAGACTTCCTTGAGAAGAACACTCAGGACAGCAAACAACAATGGACCACACAGTATAACGTATGGTACCTCTACCAGATCCACCATTGGGATACGACTTCCAATTGGTAGGTGCGGCACCCGAAGCTGGCCATCCAGTATGTAGTGTGAGGTACCAGTCGTCAAATTGGATACGCAGTTTACGAAGGGATTGCTCGAAATTATGAAAATCAGCATTTGATGGGCGGAAACGGGAATGGAAGTAAGATATGAAAGTGGCTCGTGTAGACAAATCCGCCAAAAAACTAGCTGATCTATTATCGTCCACGATAGAAGTACCAATACTAGTCATTCCACTGCCAGAAAAGCAATCGAAAACTAGGCTTCCGGGTGATGTATAGTGATGGACGTATTGAGCAATGGCTGAAGGTGGGACTTTTGTGTCGTAGGTGTGAATATAGTACCTCCGGTCTCCCTTGCCCTCGGAAACATCATCAGCAAGCGGTTCGCGGTGGTAGGGCTCATTTGGATCGTAGCTTTTGCCGTGATACCTGACGAAGTCCGCGATGAAGGGATTTGGGCAGGCGGTGTAGTAGGGTGGGTCGGAGAGGGCCAGGATGTCCTCGTCTTCACCGATGGGGAACCCCTCGATCTTCCGGAACTCCGGGTCCTTCAACTTTTCCCGCAAGATGCCCAGGAAGTGCTCCCGCCGCTTCTCGTCATTCTCAAAAGTCATTCCCAGGCATTCCACGGGCCCGGTACGCTGGGCTGTGGAGGCTTGGGGGAAAAGGGATGGTGTGGCGTCATTCTTTGGCATTAGATTCCTCAGTAGTAAGACTAAGTTCAGTGACCAAGGTGCCCCTCCAAAACCCGACTTGTCCAGTGATCAAGTTGCCCTGCCAGAGCTCTACTTGTCCAGTGCTCAAGTCGGTTTCGGAGCTGACCAAGCCTGTAAAAAAAGGAGTAAAAAACATCAGTTTCTCCATTAGCTGGGGTCCATCTTCCAGGAACCTAGGAGCCCGAGACCTTCTTGTGTTACCACATATGCCTGGTCTGGATGATTCGGCTCGTCGGGATGGGTCATCTGTACTAATTTGGCCAGAATTAGGGGCTCTAGGTGTGCCCGTCTAAAGAAAGTCCGGTGAGTGAGGTCGAGTTCCTTCATCAGATCTGCTTGCGGCCTAGGGACTTCGCAGAGCTGCAGGATGCGTTTCTGTTGGTCGCTGAGCTTGGTCAGTCCAGGAGTGACCAAGCTTACCTCATGGAGCTTAGGTTGGTCAGTGACCAACTTGGCCGACTCTATCCCGGGTTGGTCATTCTCTTGGTCACTGTGCAGGAACCGGTTCCTAAGGTGGGCTGCAACATCCCACCGAATGCCCGGTTCCGTCGCAACTAGCAAACCCTGGACAACTAGGTGGTCCAAGATTGCCAGCGAGTCCCTTGCTCCTCGGTTGATCACTGATTTCACTTCAGTGAGTGAGATTACACCACTTCGGCAGGCATAGGCGAAGACGGCTGCTTCGTGGTCCGTCAGGTGTGCACCCAGCTGAGCCTGGAAAAGACGTTGTTCTTCGGTCAATAAGACTTCTTTTGAAAGGACAATCTCATAAGTCTTCCCGGCTTTATCGTTCACAATCTGAGGGGGAACGTAGCCCAATTGCAGCCAGTTGCCAAAGATAGAACGGATGCCTGTACCCGCTTGATCGCTCAATCCGATGCGACGAAACGCACCGACAATAGCCGGGTTGCGAACCTCTTTCTCGGTAGGGTCGAGCATCTGGTCAACTGTGGGGAAAGCATCACCTGGATTCCAGAAAAGCGTGCGATCGGAGAATATCTTGATCACCGGTTTCCGGGTGTGGTCGCCGTAATCCTGGTGGATCAACAGATTGATGGCAGCCTCCCGGAACGAGATGTAGTCAGGCGGGTCATCGTGCCGTCGTAGGGTTGTGGCATCTACCGAGAATGGTCTTTCTGCCAGGCGGAAGTACTTTTCTACCAGTACTTGCCATGCATGGATGATATTCTCCTCTATGACGACGCGATCATGCCATCGTTTTTCAGGTGACCAGTCGTCAAAAGGGGCATCGATACGCTGATAGTCCACCACGCCGCGTGGGACAATCTGGCGGATGTGTCGCGCCTGGCCGAACAGCAGTACCCCCGCACGTGTAGGGCGCAGAGCTTCATTGGTTTCTACGACAAATCCCCATTCGTTAAGAAACTCCACATCGCTCAACTCAGCTTGACGATTCCCCTGTTTCTCTTGAAACAATCGGCGATACCATGCCACTGAAGTGGGATCGAAGAAGTCCTCGGCATCCAGATCTTCAAGGACCTCCCCATCATAGGTGGTATCGGCGGCGTCTCGCAGCATCCGCTCAATTTCTGAAGTGGTACAATGCTCGTCACAGCCGCCACGCCGGATGAATGAATTCCTAATATTCCCTTTAAGGTAAATCGGCTTTTCCTTGCGTCGTGCCTCCGGAACATAGAACACCAGAAGTGTTTTCATCTCATGTTCAATAGTATCTTCCTGGACGCTGATCACCCGGTTGAGTTTGTCTCCTGCACGCAGACAGCTCAGGAAATCGTTCTGGACTTTGTCCACTTCGATCACACCGACGACCTCAAACACTCCATGTTTGTCCTCTACACCAAACACGAGAAAACCACCGGCCGTATTCGAAAACGCCGAAACACTCTTGTAAGCCTCAGTTGGCACTTCTCGTTGCGCTTTCTTAAATTCGACATCGCTCCACTCGAACTTTGCCAGTCTTGCGATTAGCTCGTCTTTCGTCATGACATCTCTCTTCCGTTCATTCGAGCATTACCCTCAAGCACTCAAGCTGACAGCGATGACTGGGTAAGTCCCATTTCAATCAGATAGGGCGTCGGCATGGCATGTTCCCCAAACATCTTATCATCCACAAGCAATATCAGGCGTTGGCGAGTTCGTGTAACGGCGACATAGAAAAGACGCCGTTCAGCCTCTAATTGTTCTTCCGTGGTGGCGAGTTTGCTGGGCCATATCCCGCTGTTGCAGTCGAGGACGATGACGACATCGAACTCCTTCCCCTTGGCCCGAAGCGCGGTCATCAAGTGAAGAGGACGTTTCCATGCCTCATCTCCGTTGTCCTCCTCATCTACAGGGAGCGTCTTGGCCAGAGTCGCGATGGCTTTATCGATATCCTCATAGAATGCAGAATAATCGGAACCGTACCGATTGGCGTATTCACTCAGATACAGGAAGGGGGGATCGGCATAAAAGATATCATCCAACGACTTGCCGTAGTCTTTCTGAAGACCTTCGAAAGTCGCGCTAATAGAGCGGATCGCATCGGCGACAGATCCGGCTGTAAAAAGGGAGCGTATAGCCGTGTAAAAGGAGGCCGACATCGAACCTCCCTTGTTTTCCCCTTTCAGAGGGCCCCGATAGGTGTAAAGCGCCTCAACGGCTTGTTCCAGTGTACGTGGACGTGCTTGCAGAAGATGGGATTTGAGCGCACCTCTATCGCTGTTGTTGGGAGGATAGTGTTTAACCTTGTCACAGAGTTTCAAGAGTGCCTCGACTGGATCCGGTCCGAAGGGGGGAGACACAGCTGCCTGAGCCTTCAAGGCGAGCATATCTTTGAGTTCAACAAATGCGTGACTCAGAAGGACATGAAGGTCTTCCGCCGCATAAAAGGGAATGTCCGCACCCGCAAAGACAATCTGGTACGGGATAATCTGACTCCGTTTCCGGCTGATAATGGCAATGTTGCGAATGCTGTCATCTTTCAGCATCGCTGGCACGATTGAGGCGACGTAATCTACTGCTTTCTCAAGTGATGGCATCGGGAGGACGTCGATCTGTGCATCAATCGTGGAGGCTGGATGGACTCGTTTATCAACACGGCGCTTGTTGTGCTTGATCAACTTCTGCGAAAGGGAAACTATATTCTTGGGTGAGCGGTAGTTGACCTCGAGGATGTGTGTCTTGTAGCCCGGAGCGATCATCTCATCGGGATTGAGAATGAACTCAGGTGTGGCGAAACGCCACTCGTAGATGGCTTGATCATCATCACCCACGATCGTGAGATCCGTTTTGTTCTGGGCTGCGACGACCTTTAGGAGATTCAGGTCCAGGACATTAATATCCTGAAACTCATCCACCAGGATGTGGTGGTACCGGTGCATTCCAGTCGTAAATTTCCCCTCCCTAACAGAGTTCTTCAGTTCGATGAGGGGCCAGTATTTCTGATCCTCCAGAGTGAGGACAGCTGAGTTGTACATGAGCTCTGTAGCCTCTTTCCAGAAGCGAAAGAAATACTCATAGACTTCCTTGATAGTGGCCGACTCCTGGTGATGATGGTCAATGATTTCAAGATCACAAAGCAGGATTATGATCGACAGGAAATGCTGGTCCATCTTGTGGTTTAACAACCAATTGATGTGATGAGCGAACTTGTCTTGGCTGGCGTGATCATCATGGCGGAAGCCCATGCTCTTGAACTGGTCCATCATATCCATGATTTGTCTTGCGCCCCGGTACTTGCGGCGACTGTCCGTCATGACCTTCTTGATATTTTTATGCTTCTGCCAGATCGGTTGGAGGAGGTTCAGCATCGTGAAGTCCCGGTCTTTTGTGTTTGTGACAAGGCGGAGATTCTCCACGCGGGACTTAAGCCAACGGAAACCCCAGGAGTTGAGAGTTGAGATGTCTACGAAGGGCCGGATAGGCGCAAACTGGGAATCACGTTTCAACCGGTCTCGAAGTTCGTCCCCTGCCGCTCGTGTGAAGGTGAAGACCATGAAGCGGACATTCCCATCTTCGACCGCCTGGAACTTGGTCAGACAGCGATACAGGAGTGAGTAGGTCTTTCCGCTTCCCGCCGGGGCGAGCATACGAATCCCACGGGCTGGCTCCAGACAAAAGGCCTTCTGGGAGTCATCAAGGTTGGATTGGCCAAGCGAGCTGTCTTTCACAGTGTAGTCTCCCACTATTCACTCCAACACAATCCGGACCTTGCCGGGTTCTTTACCCTTTGTAAGCTGATCCAGGTAATCCTCAAACCGCTTTCTCAACTCTGCAGGGGTAGCTGGAGAGCCTCCGGAAAGCAGCGCGGTTCGTAAATCCTCTGTCTTGACCGATACTTTGGTTAATCCAGAAAGCACTTCCTGCAACGCGTGGATGAAATCCTGGCTCAAATCGTCTGGAAGGACTCCCTTCTTGATGAATCCTTCAATCAACTTACGGGAGCCGGGTTTTAGCAGAGCTAGGTTTCCTTTGGTGGTAGGGTCTTCAAGATTCGAGAGTAGAGCCTGTGTCCAATCTTTTTCCAAATTTTCGAGTTCCCCATCCAGCTTGTCGAGGAGAGCATTTGCCGGTGGGCCTTGTTGCTCGGAGGCGGGTCTGTAACCACAATGCGGGCAAACAGCGGATACCTCCAACTCCTGTTCGGTCAAGGCGAAACAGCTTTTCAATCCTGTCAGACGGTCCTGGAAATCCATCAGATGCTGACGCGGCATAAGATCGATGGTAGCAAGGCTCTTCAGAGTCTTGAGCCTCTCGTCTTTCATAATCTGACCTTTTCGCTTGTCTTCATTCACCCCCAAACGCGCCCGGCTGTGTAAAGTGAGATAGGCTTGGATGTATGCCTTCTTGAGGTCTTTCAGCCTCTTCTGGGTCTGCTGGCGGAAGGTGGAGGTGCCTCGCTTGGCGGGATCATTGATCTGGGAAAGGACTTCATCGCGAGTCTGTTTCATCTTTCCCAACCACTCATGGCCAGAAGGTAAAATCGCTTCTGCGGTGGACAGGTACGATGCCGTGGATCCAAGATCGGCGATTAAACGATGCAAGGAGTCAATCTCATCGAGGGACTGAAGTCCCTCACGATGGCTCATCACCTTCTGTGTTTCATGGGGAAAGTTTTTAAGCTTTCCTGGAGTGGTGTAGGCCTGCAGTGATTCGAGAAATATCTTTGTGTCTTCCAGTCTGGCACTTATGCTCTGGACTTTTTCATCGGTCCAAAGGCTATAGTTCCAGAAAGACATCCCCTCCTTGAGAATCTGCTGCAAACTGACCAGACGGTTCACAGTGTTAGCGATCGCTGTTTGCAGCTGCTGGACCGGCTCTAACTGACTTTGTGTGACCAACTGAGCCATACCAGGAGTGAGACCGAGTAGCTCGAAAAGGGCCTTGAGGGCCGGAAGATTCCAATCCTT
>CAYRBI010000162.1:0-13960 GCA_964422415.1 uncultured bacterium
GAGATAAGAGGAGTTCCCCTTCTTTTTACTTCCTCCCCCGCAAGGGGGGTGGAGATAAGAGGAGTTCCCCTTCTTTTTACTTCCTCCCCCGCCAGGGGGGAGGAGATAAGAGGAGTTCCCCTTCTTTTTACTTCCTCCCCCGCAAGGGGGGTGGAGAAAAGAGGAGTCCCCTTTTTTTTACTTCCTCCCCCCTGGCGGGGGAGGGTAGGGTGGGGGGGAAGAGTGGAGCACGTAAATGACATTTATAAGACGCTCTAACACACACCTCGTAAGCGTGTAAAATAGCCCCCAAAGGAGAGATTCCATGGTTGACATTTATGCCACTTACACGGGCGGTCTGCGTTGCGAGGCCAAGCATGGCCCCTCCGGAAGTGTCCTGCTGACCGATGCCCCCGTGGATAACATGGGCAAGGGGGAAGCCTTCTCACCCACCGATCTGGTCGGAACCGCACTCGGAACTTGTATCCTTACCACGATGGCGATTGTGGCTGAACGCAATGGGATTGTCTTCGGAGAAGCCCGGGTCCATGTGATCAAGGAGATGACCTCCACACCACCCCGCCGCATTGCCAGGCTGCCTGTCCGTTTGGAGATGCCTGCAGGACTTTCCACCGAGGCTCGGAGCAAACTCGAACACGCCGCCCATGCCTGCCCAGTCCACCAAAGCCTGCACCCTGAGGTGGAGGTTCCGATTGAGTTTGTGTACCCGGACTGAGGGAGAATCCGTGAGCGGAGATCTCGAGGTCTTCACAATCGGCCACTCCAATCATGAGGAGGAGACCTTCCTGGGTCTCCTGGAGGCCCATGGGATTGCCCTCCTGGTGGATGTCCGCAGTAGCCCTTACTCGAAATACACCCCGCATTTCTCGAAGGAGAACCTGGAGATATCTTTGAAGAAGCAGGGGGTAGGCTATCTCTTTCTGGGTGATGAGTTGGGGGGACGTCCCGCCAGCACCGCCTACTACGATGAGGCAGGTTATGTGCTGTATGGCCGTCTCGCCAAATCCAAGGTCTTCCAGGCGGGCATTGTCCGCCTCCTTGAGAAGGCGCGAACAGGCCGGGTGGCGCTCCTGTGCGGCGAGGAGGATCCCGCTGGATGCCACCGCCGTCTCCTGGTCGGGAAAGTGCTCGAGGAGCAGGGCGTAGACCTTGTGCATATCCGTGGTGATGGCACCCTCCAGACCGAGATGGAGCTACGCTGGTTGGAAGCCGAAGAAAAACAGGAGCGTTCTCACGGGCAGCTGCCGCTCTTTGCATTTGAGGAGGAGCCCGAGTGGAAATCTATACGATCGGTTTCACCCAAAAAACCGCCAGAGAGTTCTTTGGGCAGCTGAAGGCCGCCGGGATCCGCCGGGTGGTGGATGTACGCCTCAATAACACCTCTCAATTGGCGCGTTTCACCAAGCGCGAGGATCTACCGTATTTTTTGAAGGAGCTGTGCAACGCGGAGTACCAGCATGAGCCCCTCTTGGCGCCCACGCAAGACATCCTGGATGCCTTCAAGAAAGAGAAAGGGGGGTGGCTGGAGTATGTGACCAGTTACCGGGCGCTTCTGGGTCGGCGTGAAGTGGAGAAAAAAATTCCCTCTTGCCTATTTGAGGAGCCTACTGCATTATTGTGCAGCGAGCTGGAGCCGGACAATTGCCATCGACGGTTGGCGGCTGAGTATCTGAGTGAGAAGTGGGGGGGGGGTAGAATCATCCATCTCTGAGGAGTTGAAGGTGCTTATTCTGGTCAACCACCTGACCCGGATGCAGCCCGGATTCTTCTGTACCGCGGGAATCGACTGGTCCAACGGTCATCATATCCGCCCCACATTGCCATCCCCTCAACGCCTGGAAAACCGGTACCTTGCCTGCCATGGCGGAATCTTCGAGATGGGAGTCTTGACCGACCTGGGCCCGGTCCTTCCTAAACCCAACCCTCCCGAAACCGAGGATCACCAGTTCAACCCCCATCAAGCCAAGGTGAAAGAGACAGTCAAGCCAGCCTTGTTTTGGAAGGCTCTCATCCGGGTGGCCAAACCTTGTTTGCGTGATCTCTTTGGCTCGGGTTTAGTCCACCGGGGTTCTCAATGCCTGGCCATGCAAGCTGGGAAGGGGAGTGCCTCGTTGGGATGTCTCTTGCCACAGGGAAGGCCACATCTGCACATCGAAATCAAGGAAGGGAAAGGACCGTGTATCCGGCTCCAAGTCAGCGATGGTGTCTACAATATCAATCCGGCGGTGACCGACATCCGCTTATTCCGGGCAGACCATGTTACTCCGCATGAAGAACGGATCCGCCAGGCCGCGGCGCGGCTCGCGGCGGGAGTGGGTGTAATCCTCAGTGTGGGCCTGACCCGCGCCTATGCTCCCGCTCCTGACCAGATCCCCTTTCACTACCTCCAGATCAATAACATCCACCTGGAGGATGAACCGTTATGGAAGCTGGGGTAGACTTCCCCTTACCCCATCCCCTCCAACACCACCGCTGGAGCGCCCGCCGTGCGTTCCACAACCTCCCCGATCTCCCACGCCTCGCAGTCCTCCGTGGCCACGGAGTCGAGAACCGAGGAGACATTGGCGGGATCCACGCACAGGATCATGCCCACACCCATATTGAAGGCACGGAAGAGCTCGGCGCGTGGGACTTGGGTTTTCGTGGCGAGGAGTTCGAATAAGGGTGGAACTTTCCAAGCACGCGTGTCTACTTTCGCTTGTAGATCGGCGGGCATCACCCGGCACAGGTTGCCTGGG
The DNA here is from genome assembly GCA_964422415.1 of uncultured bacterium. Lineage (GTDB taxonomy): Bacteria > Hinthialibacterota > Hinthialibacteria > OLB16 > OLB16 > OLB16. The sequence continues at coordinate 2,739 of CAYRBI010000162.1, forward strand.
ATACCGCCACCAGTGATGTGCGCCATGGCATGGATCTCCTCTTCCTCGAGGAGGTATGAAACCGCTTTGAAGTAACTGCGGTGGGGTTCGAGGAGCAGCTCTCCGATGGAGCGGTCAAAACCCGGCGGAACTAGATTCCAATTTCCCTCCGGCGCGAGCGCCTTCCGCGCGAGTGTATACCCATTGGTGTGCAGACCATTCGAGGCCAATCCGATGAGCCGGTCGCCCAAACCGGTGCGTGAGCCATCCAGGATGGCAGCCCGTTCAACCACGCCCACAATCGAGCCGACCAAGTCGATATCGCCGGGACCATACACATCCGGCATCTCGGCGGTCTCGCCACCAATCAGGCAACAACCATGCTTCCGGCAAGCCTCAGCGATGCCTTTCACAATTTCCGCCACTTGAGCGGGAAGCACCTTGTTGGCGCCGATATAGTCGAGGAAGAACAAGGGGCGCGCCCCCTGCACCAGGATATCGTTCACACAGTGGTTGACGATGTCATGTCCCACCGTATCGTAACGGCCCATCCCGGCTGCTACCTTCATCTTGGTGCCGACTCCATCCACACTGGAAACCAGCACTGGATCTGTTTCCGGACACCCCTCCAGGCGGAACAAGCCGCCGAAGCCGCCCGTCTCTGAAAGGACATGCTCGTTGGCGGTACTCTTGACCAATGCCTTGATCCGCCGGGTGGTTTCCTCGCCGGCCTCGATATCAACTCCAGCATCCTTGTAAGTCAGTGGTTGGCTCATTCTTAAACCTCCACAAGGGCTCTTCGTTCAAAGGCAAATTTGGTTTCCTGTAGCTGTGAGAAGTCGATCGGGTATCGACCGGTGAAACACGCCGTACAGTAAGTCTTCAATGTACCCTGGCAGGCCTCGAGCAGCCCCTCCACGGAAAGGTAATGCAGAGAATCAACCCGGATATGTTTGCGGATCTCCTCCGCGGTGTGTGAATGAGCGATGAGACCAGAGGATGAGGGCATATCGATCCCATAGAAACAGCCGTGACGGATTGGGGGCGAGGCAATGCGCATGTGAATCTCGGTAGCACCCGCACGGCGGATCATCTTAACAATCTTTCGGACCGTGGTGCCGCGCACGATGCTGTCATCCACCACCACCACGCGCTTACCCTGCAGGGTGCTCCGCAATGGGCTGTATTTAATCTTCGCGCCAAAGTCCCGTATGCTCTGCTCCGGCTCGATGAAGGTCCGGCCGATGTAGTGGTTACGCATTAAGCCAATGTCGAAGGGGATGCCTGATTCCTGGGAATACCCCAAGGCCACCAGGTTCGAGGAGTCTGGGACCGCGAAAACAAGGTCTGCATTCACTGGATCCTCACGGGCCAGCTGTCTTCCCAGGCGGTGACGGACCTCATTGACATCCCGGCCAAAGACAATGCTATCCGGCCGTGCGAAATATACCAGCTCGAAAATACAGGGTTGATAAGGGGCCTTCTCGAAGGGGAAGAAGGACTCGATCCCAGCATCGGTAATGCGGATCACCTCTCCAGGTTCGATCTCCCGGATATATTCACCCTCGACAATGTCGAAAGCGCAGGATTCCGAGGCCACCAGCCAGGCGGTCCCATGCTTTCCCAGACATAAGGGACGGAATCCATAAGGATCCCGCGCCGCGATGATCTCATGCTGGTTCATGAATAGAGCGCTGTAGGCCCCTGTGCATTTCCTTAAGGCGCAGGAGATGCGGTCGAGAAAACTCTCCTCCTGCTGACGCGCCACCAGGTGAATGATGACCTCGCTGTCCGAGGTACCCTGGAAGATACTGCCCGTCTCCTCCAGCCATTCGCGTATCTCATAAGCGTTGACAATGTTCCCATTGAAGGCAAAAGCAATCTGGCCACGTGAGTAGTTCCGGACCAGGGGTTGGGCATTGCAGAGTTGGCTCGATCCGGTGGTCGAATAGCGGACATGCCCAATGGCGCAGTCCCCGGCCAACTTAGTAATGTTATCCTGAGTAAAGACCTCGGGCACTAATCCCATGGCCACATGGGTCAGGATCGAGCCCTCATGTACCGTGGAAATCCCGGCGCTTTCCTGGCCGCGATGCTGGAGGCCATACAGCCCCAAGTAGGTCAACCGCGCGGCGTCGGAGTGACCCCAAATGGCGAATACGCCACACTCATCATGGAGTGGCATGAATCTCTTCCCTCTTTTCGGTGGGCGAGGATGGCCTCACCCACGATACTTCTCGTGAAGATCTTATTCTAACGCGGAGCCGGTGATTCTTCGATAGGCCTCAAGATACCGGGCGCGCGTGTTCATGACCACATCTTCGGGCAGCTCGGGCGCCGGCGGAGTCCGGTTCCACTTGATGGAATCGAGCCAGTCACGCAGATACTGTTTGTCGAGGTTCACCACGGAATGGCCTGGCTTGTAGTCCTCTACCAGACAATAGCGTGAGCTGTCTGGGGTCAACAGCTCATCGATAAGCACAATCTTCCCCTCCAGTACACCGAATTCGAACTTCGTATCGAAGAGGATCACGCCCCGTTCCCGCGCCAGGCGCGAGGCCTCGCGGAAGATTTCGAGTGTATAATCGTGGATGGTCCGCGCCACTTCTTCGCCAACCACCTTCTCGGTTTGATGGTAGTTGATGTTCTCGTCATGCCCCACCTCGGCCTTGGTCGCGGGGGTGAAGATGGGACCACCAGGGATTTCATCGCTCTCGCGCAAGCCACGTGGCAAAGGAAGACCACAAACCGTCTGACTCTTCTGGTATTCCTTCCAACCCGAACCCGCCAGGTACCCACGCGCGATGCATTCCACTGGCAAGGGCTCAGTCTTCCGCACCACCATGGAGCGTGGACGGAGTTCCTTTTTCCGGCCGGCCAAGGCCTTGGGCCAGGCCTTGTTCTCATCCGCCACCAAATGGTTCGGTACCCGGCCGCGGAAATGCTCGAACCACCACCGTGACATCGCCGTCAGGATACGCCCCTTGTCTGGAACTGGGGTGGGCATGATGACATCGAAGGCCGAGATCCGGTCGGTGGCCACGAAAAGCAGGTGTTCGCCCAGGTCATAGACATCGCGGACCTTGCCGCGTTTAAGGAGGGTCACTTCGGGTATGTTGGTTTGGAGTATTCCTGTTGGATTTTTACTAGACATGAATAGCTCCTCCGAATCAACAGTACTTTCCCTGTCCAGGAAAGAGATCAAGATAATCCAAAGCGTGGATATAGGCTATCAGAATTAAAATCCGTGACGGTCTTCCGGGTCGACCGGGTACTTCATGAAGACCGCGCGGAAATCCGTGTCACCATCGTTATCGAGCCAATGTTTCTCGCCGGGTTGCACGGTGATGACATCTCCCCGGCGGGCACGGATCTCTTTCCCATCCACCCACAGAAGGATGTCACCCTCCAACACATAGAAGGTTTCCGACACCTCCTTGTGAAAGTGGCGTCCATACAAGCGCGATCCCTGCCCCGGTTTCAAGACCAAGAGCCCCCATTCATAACCCGGACCATCTCCCAGGTACTTGGGGCCACACCCCGCCTCCTTGAAAGGCCGTTCCGAATCGTTGAAGTGAATCATCGTAGGTTTCCCTCTCGCTTGGCACGGATAGTGCACGTATATGCAACCAGAATCATATCCCCATTCTCAGGAGGTTGCCAGTATGGTGACAGAACACACAACCCGTTGGGAAGCACTCCTTGGCGGACTGCATTCCGACCGCTCCGGGAGCCAGATCCTCTTCGATCCATTGGTCGAGGAGTGGGCCTTCGCGGGTCTCTCCGAGGAATATCGCGATCAGGTCCGCCAGAAAGACCACTCCGATCAGGAGCGCGCCATCCTCCTCGACCGTCTGCGCTGGGTGGTGCAGAAACGGCTCACGGGCCGTAACCAGGAGGTCATGCTCCTCTTTCTCGCCGGATATACCCAGGTCGAGATCGCGGAAATGCTCCGCATTTCCCGTTCCACGGTCCGGCGTACTCTCCTGGAAGCGGGTGAGAAATTGAAGTCCATTGTCGGGGCCACGGATTGCCTTTCCAAGGGATTCAGCTGTGGTGACCGGCGGATTCAGATCCTCCCGCTTGATTCGGAGGAGGACTTTCAGGCCTTCACCCGTTTTGTCCAGACTCACTGTATCCAACAGATTGCATTGGGAACCTTCGCGGACTTGCGGGAGGTCCTGGTGATCTACAGCTTGGGAGATCTGGCCCGGTGAGGCCAGAGGGGTGGTAATGAAAATGGATTCCCGCTCACTGCCCGGTGTCTGTTATTAATTGGGTTGGCTCCGTATGTTGTTCGCGCTTTAGCGTGTTTGGGCAACCTAAAGGTTGAACAACAAACAATCCAACATGCTGAAGCATGAACAACATACAGGGCAAGGGTTCCTCATGGAATCGCAGGTTTTCGTGTTATAGTTCCCGCTACTCAAGGAGGAAAACCCATGAATATGGAACTTATTTCTAAGCTCGCCATTCCTGGCGAGAGCAAGCTGGTTTTGATGGTCTTCGATGGTCTGGGTGGTCTGGACAACCAGGGACGTGGTACTGCATTGGAAGCGGCCTCAGTGCCGAATCTGGATGCCTTGGCGAAGGAGTCGATCTGCGGATTCCATGATCCCATCGGCTGTGGCATTACCCCCGGCAGCGGCCCAGCGCACCTGTCGCTGTTTGGTTATGATCCCCTCAAATACACCATCGGACGTGGAGTGCTGGAGGCCTTGGGTGTCAACTTCGAGCTCCAGAAGGGGGATGTCCCCGCGCGCATTAACTTCTGCACCATCGACAAGGATGGCGCGATCACCGACCGCCGGGCCGGGCGCATTCCCTCCGAGGAGGGCGAACGGGTCATCAAGAAGCTCCAGGCGGCGGTCAAGATCAGCGGCGTGGAGTTTCATCTACGTCATGTGAAGGAATACCGCGCGGCGGCGGTTTTGCGTGGCGAGGGCCTGGGTGGCCAGATCGCGGACACCGATCCGCAGGCGGTTGGCAAGAAGACGCTCCTCCCGGTCCCCGTTGTGGATACCCCGGAGAACCGCAAGACTGCCGCGATCTTCACTGAGTTCTTGAAACAGGCCAAGGAGATCCTGGCCGATGAGCCCAAGGCCAACATGCTGACCCTGCGCGGCATCGACCTGTTCGAACCATTGCCCTCCTTCAAAGATCTCTATCATCTCACCCCAGCCTCCATTGCGGTCTACCCAATGTACAAAGGTGTTTCACGCCTGGCGGGTATGAAGGTTCTGGAGTTTGGCCAGGACACGGTTGAACAGGAGTTCGACATCATCGAGAAGGCCTGGAAGGACTTCGACTACTTCTTCCTGCATGTGAAGAAGACCGATTCCTATGGCGAGGATGGCAACTTCGAGGGGCGTGTGCATGTCCTCGAGGACACCGACAAGCTGATCCCACGTTTACGGGCGCTCAACCCGGATGTTATCGCGGTGACTGGCGATCACTCGACCCCCTCGCCGCTCAAGAGCCACTCCTGGCACCCGGTGCCGCTCATGATCTACTCCAAGCAATGCCGAGCCGACCAGGTCAAGGCCTTTAACGAGACCGCGCTACTGGCGGGCGGGCTGGGGACCATCCCCGGCACCTCGATCCTACCCCTGATGCTGGCCAATGGATTGAGATTGACCAAGTTCGGGGCGTAAACGACTACCCCACCCCCCTACCCCCCTCTCCCACTGGGAGAGGGGGAGGGAAATCCCACCATGACTAAGCCCCTGATCCCTTTCCTTTCTGGGCAGCCCTGGATGATCTGCCCGAATCCCACGGACCTCGGCCCCTTGCAGGGGGAGATCAAACCCGGCAAGCCCTTCGGTGGGCAGGAGGTGGTCGATCACCACATCTGGCGGGACAAGGAGGGAGCCTGGCGGTGTTGGGCCTGTGTGCGTCACACCCAGGTGGGACGTATCTTTTATGGCTGGCGGGCAGACTCGCTGGAGCAATCGCCCTGGACTCCCACCGGGGTGATGATGCGGCGTAACCACCTCTATGGTGAAAGCCTGGCTGACCGTCCTGACCCCTTTCATACACACAGCGAATGGATCCAATCCCCCTTCGTAGTCCGTGAGGGGGATTGCTTCTACATGTTCTATGGGGGAGAGAGCTGCGAACCGCTCGGAAATCTCCCCCTCTCCTCCATCTGTCTAGCCACTTCCCAGGATGGAGTTCAATTCAACCGGCGTCTGAACGAGGATGGCCGCGCTTGGCTCTTCATCGGCCCCGGCGAGGCACGCGATCCGTGTATCATCAAGGTAGGAGACCAGTGGCTGTGCTACTACTCCGGAGCCGAGACTGGGTTCCGCGCCCCGAATAAGGTCTATCTCCGCACCTCCCCGGATCTGCTCCATTGGTCCGCCTCGCGTGAGGTTCATTGGGGCGGTTCTCAGGGCGCTCTGGCCTACCAGTGCGAGTCACCCTTTGTCTTTTACCATGAGGGCTTCTACTACCTCTTCCGCACCAAGAACTACTCCGAGGGGTTGGTGTATGTCTATTTTTCAGAAGATCCCTTCGACTTCGGGCTCGATAATGATAAAGGCTTCCTCGGAAGGATCGATGTGGCCGCCCCCGAGGTCATCGTAGACGGAGAGAATAGGTACATCTCCTCGGTCAAGGATCTCGCGGGCGGGATGACACTGCAAAGGCTCGAGTGGAGAGAGTCCTAAGGCCATACATCAGCCTTCACGTAAATGTGGCTCCCTGTGGTATGATGATTCCTGTACGAAGGAGGGATAGGCGCCCATGCCACCAGTAACAATCACGGAAAATTTCCAAGTCACGATTCCAGAAGAGGTGAGAGAGGAACTGAGCCTTCATCCTGGCATGGAGCTCGAAGTCTTTCCGGTCAATGGCAAAATCGAACTCATACCCAAGATGGATGTCAGAGAGCTACGTGGATTCGCCAAAGGTATCGACACATCCAATATCCGTGAAAAGGGATAAGGGATGAATCTGGTCGATTCATGTGGTTGGTTGGAGTATTTTACGGAGGGCATGAACTCTTCTTTCTTTGCCCCCTTGATCGAAGAACCAAATACACTCTTGGTTCCATCTATCTGCATCTACGAGGTCACAAAGAGACTTTCGCGGGAACGGGGGGAGAAGGATGCAACCAGGGCCCTTGGAGCGATGTCAAAAGGAATACTGGTGAACATGACTCCAGGTCTAGCCATTTCTGCGGCACATATTTCACTGGAAAATGGTCTGGGAATGGCCGACAGCATCATCCTCGCGACAGCGCGCCATTTTGGAGCTACACTGTGGACTCAAGACTCTGACTTCGAGGGTTTCAAGGGTGTAAGGTACACTCCCAAGTAGTTTCAGTACGCCAGAAAAGGCTTTCCATCAGTCCCTTCCCTTTATTTCCCTCCCCTGGCCGGAACCAGAATCTCATGCTCTCTCCACCGGGCATGAAACGCCTTGCGGGTTTCCTCAAGGACCTCCTCCCAATCCAGTTTCCGTCCAGTCTCAGCTTCCAGGGAGGTCATCTGGACTCCCGCTAGACCACAGGGAACAATCCAAGTGAAGGGGGTGAGATCATTACAGACATTGAGTCCGAAGCCATGCAGGGTCACCCAGCGTTTGACCGCGATACCGATCGAAGCGAGCTTGCGGTCCTCGACCCATACACCTGTCAGCCCTTTGCGTATCCATGTCTCGACCCCATAAGCAGCCGCAACCTGCCGTAATGATTCCTCGATAGAGCGAAGGTAGGAATGAAGTTCAATGCGTTGGGGATCCAGCTTGCGAATCAAGTATCCAACCAGCTGCCCGGGATTGTGCATGGTGACCTCTCCACCCCGGTCGGTGGGGACAAGTTGCGCCCCTTTTTCCTCCAGGAAGGCCTTGCTAACACGGATGTTACCCGGTTGAGAACGCCGTGAGACGGTGAACACGGTGGGGTGATCGAGTAAAAGGAGCTGGTCAGGAATTTCTTCCGCGATACGTTGGGCATGGTGAGCTCGTTGAATCTCATAGGCTTCCGGGTAGGGGACTGTCCCCAGCCAGTGTGCCTCGAGAGGGGCCGAACTTCCATGCAACCTGTCCGGTGCTATCATATCGTCACAATCGACGGCGGGGAGTTCCATTCGTGAGAGTCCTGAAAAAGATTTTATCCATTCTACTCGTTCTCTCGCTCATCATAGGGCTACTGGGTGGGATCGGCTATGGAGCCTATTGGTTCTATGCCCTCAGAAACCAGAATCCTGTCAAAGTCCGTTTCACCACCTCGCAGATCGGCGATTTGAAGGTGGTGCTCAAGGAGACCGCCACCCTCCAGCCCAAGAAAACCGTGGAGGTAAAATCCAAGGTCTCCGGGAGAATAGAGCGTCTCCATTTTGAGGCGGGAGATGTCATCCAGGCCGGAAGCGTGATCGCCGAGCTGGATCGTGAGCAATATCAGCGGCAATTGGAGCAATGTGAACGTGACCTGTCCCTGGCGCGGCAGAAGTTGAATGGATTGTTACCCTTCGGAAAGGTGGTTACCGAACCAGAGAAGATCGATCCCACTAAGCTCGAGATCCTGGTGGATAAAACCCTCATCGAATATGGAGCCTCGAAATCCGATCTGGAAAACAAACGGGAGATGTTCAAGCGCAATCTCATCTCCCTCAAAAACCTCGATGATGCTCAAAAAGCATTCGACCGGTCTTTTGTGGCCTACCATGATCAGGTCCGTTCAGCCTCGATGGAGCTCCCTAAGGCCCTGGATGACTATGAGCAAGCGGTTGAGAATCTCCAAGAAACCACTATTCGTGCCCCGGTCTCCGGGGTGATCACCACACTCCCCGTCGATGAGGGCGAGCTGGTTCAGGGAACCGCCGGGATGACCCAGGGTACTACCCTGGCTGAGGTGGCCGACTTGGCTGAGATGCAGGCGGTGGTGAAACTCAATGAGGTCGATATCGCCAAGATTAAGGTCAATGATCCAGTCACACTCACGCTCGATTCGGTGGAGGAGAAAGAGTACAAGGGGAAGGTCGAGATCATCGCTCCCGCGGGAGTCAACAAGAACAACATTGTCGTCTTCGAGGTAAAGATCGCACTGGTGGATAAATCCAACATATTCCGTCCCGAAATGACCGCCAACGCTGATATCCTGGTGGGCGAGGCCACCCATGTGGTCAAAGTCCCCCTGGAGGCCATCGAGGAAAAAGAGGGGATCAAGAAGATCACAATGCTGACTCTCAAGCCCGGCGCCGAACCCGACCCGACTGCCACCCCCACAGAAGATGAATCCTCAGCCACCACGGAAAAAGAAGATTTCTACAAGACCGACTTTGGCAAACAGGAACACTACGAGGAAACCAAGGTCGAGGTCAAAACCGGTTTGACCAACGAGCTCTGGACTGAGGTGATCGAGGGTTTGAAAGAGGAAGTTCTGCTTAAACTGCCCGAGGTGAAGATTCCAGAGAAACAAGAAGGCGGATTTTAACCGGCTGGTTCGAAAATAAGCCTCCACACCGCAAGAACCGGGACAGATTAATCGTTCCAGTGACCACCCCTCAATAGCTGGGGCAGGAGTTGAACTCCTACTCCAGCTATTGAGGGGGTGGAGTCCGTCAGGTCTCACGAGGGAAACCCCATTTCTTCTACATAAATGTCCATGAAGCGTGGATCGGCACTGAGAGAGATGTGTTCGGTCTTGCCGAGAATGGCGGGGAAGAGGGTGGCCTCCGCCTCAGGCTGGAAAAGGGCCATCTTCGCGCCCAAGAGCGCGGTGTTGCCCGCTGGTTGTATCGTGTTGGCGGGAAACTCAAGCAACCCAATCCGCCGCGCGCTCTCTTTGCTGATATAGTTCCCGAAGGCTCCCGCAAGGTACAGTGTTTTGAGTTGTTCACGATCCGCGCCGATACGGTCCAGTAGAATGGTGATCCCGGCCGCGATGGCCCCTTTCGCCAGTTGCAGCTGACGGATATCGGTCTGTGAGAGGGCCACCGGGTCGGCGATCATGAGGTGTTCCGTGCCACAATTCAGCCTTCCCGCTGGCAGGATCAAACCCAGGTCTAGCCCCGCCGCAGCTGCATCCACCAATCCGCTCCCGCATATTCCACGCGGTTTCGCATGACCCAGCACCGCGCATTTCAGAGTTCCCTCCTCAATCCGCACCTGGTAGACCGCGCCGGTGGCGGCACGCATCCCCATCCAGATCCGGGCTCCCTCAAATGCGGGTCCAGCGGCGGTCGAGGCACACAGGATCCCATCCCGGTTCCCAATGACAATCTCACCATTGGTACCGAGATCAACCAGACCGATCAGGTCCCGGCTCTCATGCATCTTGACCGCCAGGATCCCCGCCAGGATGTCGCTGCCCACAAAACCACCCGGACAGGGAAGGAAATGAACAGGTGGATCTCCCCCCAGCTCCCAACCCAATTCACTCGTGGTAAAGGCTTGCAGGCCGGTTTGCGGCGGTTCGAAGGGGTAACGCGAAAGCGGCTCCAGGTCGATTCCACTGAAGAGGTGGTGCATTACGGTGTTACCGACGATGACCACCTGAGCGATCTGTCCCCCAGCGTGATGCGGGGAACCATTCCCGCCTGTTCTTTTGGGAGCATGTGCGAGCACCTGTTCGATAAGCTGTCCAATTTGATCGCGGATGAGTGTCATCAGCTGCTCATGTCCACCGCCCGCCACCGCGAACTCGACACGGCTCATCACATCCGCGCCATGGCGGGCTTGGGCATTAAGAGCGGTGCGTACACCTAGCACCCGGCCGGATTGGAGGTCGAGGAGTTGAACCACGAGGGTCGTGGTCCCCAGGTCCACAGCGATCCCCAGGCCGGGACAGGGAGTGAACTCGAAGAGGCTGTCATCCACCAGGATGTCGGCCTTCCACTGGGCCATCTCAAGGGTGAGGTCTCCCTCTGCCTTGCATTGGCAAGAAAGCCGCCAACCCTGTTCAAGCTCAGCGGGCCGCAGGATCTCACGTTGGAGAGGTGTGATGGGTAATTCACCCTTCGCTACCCGGATCCGGCAACCACGGCACTGGCCACGTCCCCCACAAGGGAACTCAACACCATACTCAAAGAGGATTTCCCGCAATGGGGTTCCCGCTTCGGTTACAATGGTCTCGCCAAGGGGTTGAAGGGTGATATGGACTGGGGTAGTCATCAGGTGACCTCAAGGAATGATGAATCGAGGAAGGTGGGATTACATAACCCCCCACCCCAGCCCTCCCCCACAAGGGGGGAGGGGGCAAACACACGCTAAAGCGTGAACAACATACAACTCCCTCC
>CAYRBI010000163.1:0-13893 GCA_964422415.1 uncultured bacterium
CTAAGCCTGATGCGCCAGACCCGATGGAGGGAGGTTCATTGGGATCGGTATGGTATAAGTTCACTGTCCCCCCCATGGAAAGCGGGCGGAGCGATGAACCACTCGACCTGGGTGTGTTGGAGGTCACTGTGACTGGGAATTAGTCATTTCCTGAATAAAGCCACTCCGGGGGCGGCGGCATTAAACAAACACGAATTGTAAAGCCACATTGCCTTGCCCCCGGCTAACAACCAGCTACGGATAGCTGATGGTAAACTACGCTCATCCCTGACCGTTATCACTCAAAGGCAGGGGAGGCTCCCCGGATTGGATCGCCGCAGCGCGGGCATGGGCTACAGCACAGAAGTAAGGTGTGGATCCATCGAGCATCCCCGTCTCCAGATGCGCATGAGCCGGACACCACAGGCACAAATTCACGATGGCGCAACGGCGGCAGGTATCACGAAATTCCTTCCGCTGAGAGCGTAGATCGCGAATGCGTGGCACGAATTCAAACCAAGCCTCCTTGAGCGTACCCCGCCGCAGGTCATAGGTCGTTCCCTCCTCCCACAGCGATGAACACAGCCGGAAACGGCCATCATAACTGATATTGAAACTCCCATTCCCCGCGCCACAATGGAAAAGATGGTCGCATCCCACATGGGTGAAAGTCTCGTCGATCAGGTCATCGCATTTTTCACGCAGGGCGTTAAAACGCTTGTTGTCATTCCGCTCGAGTTCCACAATCTGATCCGGCGTCAAGCGTTGAGCGCGGATCCTCTCATTGCGCGCCAGATCGCCATCAAAACGTAAATGCAGTTGCGGATCAAAACGATAGTAGTCCTTGGTGCGCGCGCGGCAGAAGGCGGCGATTTCATCCTGTTCAGCGAGATTGGCTTGGATGGCCATGGCCTTCAAGCGAAGGCGCACGCCCGCTTCTTGCAGCAGATTTAGGCCACGCATGAAGTACTCGAAGGATCCAGGGCAGCAGGTCACTGCTTCATAGGTCTCATGCGTGACGCCATACACGGTCACCTCGATATCCCGCGGGGGATACTTGCGGAACAGTTCCACATGCCGTGGTGAGATCAAACAGGCGTTGGTGAAGACGGAAAGGAGCAACCCCATGCGCTTCAGTCCCAGGTAGATTTCCTCGAAATCAGGGCGCAAGAGCGGTTCGCCACCGGTGATGAGGCACCACATTGCTCCTAGGTCTACCGCTTGGCGGGCGATATCGAATATCTCCTCCTTGGAAAGTTCCGCCGCCTGGGCATTGCGGTCACCGGCGGGGAGGTTGATGTAACAGTGACGGCAGTCGTTGTTGCAGCGTGCAGTAATCTCCAGGTCAAAAGAGAGGGGCACACGCTTGCCCTTGAGTTTATCCCAGAGCGGGAAGTCCTGAATTTCGATCGAGGTTTGTGAACTCATTGATTCCCTTTATTATGATATGTGTTGGATCGAGAAGAGGAGATCCCGCTGTAGCCATGGATTCCCGCCTTCGCGGGAATGACGAATCAGAGACTTTTCTTGAGAGACCGTCATTCCCGCGAAGGCGGGAATCCATGGCTACAGCGTTTCTTTAAGAACTTTATGGGCTTCAAGAAGATATACAAGAACCGTATCACTGGCCACAACCAACCCTGCCGTGAGAGAAAGGCCACCAGGGGCCGTTCGAATCCCAGACCAGCGCGTACAGTCCGGGAATGACGCTCAACCCGGATGACTTTTCCAATCATACCGGACGGCGGAAAGCATCCATCCACGCCGGACACATTATCGCCTTTAATGAGATACCCAGCCGGAGAGATCTGGACAATACGATGGACGGTCAGCTTCCCATTTTCTTGATTGATGAATGCCACCACATCACCCAGGCGGTATGGTCCGGTGGAAAGGGTGATGAGGTCTCCATTCTTGATGAAGGGGTACATGCTGAAACCGGAAGCAGAAAAGCGGAACGGGACATTCTTCTCCAGAACCGCTGCCATGAGCTCAGATACTATGACATTAGGGATCGAGTGCGTGTCCAGAAGGGTCTTGATATATTCATTGGGCATGGGGGACGGGGTCCAGTCTTTTCCGCATGACTACCCGGCGGCGTCCGGTCTTTTTCGTTTCCTCCTCAAGCACCAGATCCAGTGCGGCATGGGGAGTGATCTCGAAACCGAGCTTGCGGTATAGCCCGATGGCTTTGACATTATCCGCGAATACAGTCAGGTCCAAGAGCTCCACCCCCTCGGAGCGTGCGCACTCGATCACCATCTGACTCAGCTTTTCACCGATACCAGCCCCCCACAAGGTAGACCTGATTTGAAGACTGGATAACCAATAACCGGCATAGGGTGTATTGATTTCCGGATATCTTAAAAACACCACAGATCCCGCTAGAAAGCGATACCAGTATGCCACCCAATAGGTTGCATTCGGATTCATACAGGAGGCATCGAAGGGAGGACCCTCCGGGGCTAGCCATTGGTGGACCGCATCGAGATCTTTCAGCGTGGACTCCCGAATGGTGATCCCATGGCAAAGCAACCGGCGTTCCCACCAGCGGAAAGAGGCGTATCCCTGCAGAAAACGGAGCAGATACCCCGCATGATGCCGGAGAAAGCCCATTGAGATAGCCTTATTGAGCTACCACAATCTTCCGGCTGGCTAACTCCCCCACCAGACCAAGCACATCTCTTTCGATCTCTCCCGGGGAGGCTTTGAACTCCATGGCCAATTCCTCCACAATCTTCTGTAAATCTTTTTGTCCATCCAGATGTGCCCAGATCACCTTCCCGGTATCGTTTAGTGTGTAAAGCTCCTCATCCATGTCTCCAATCCCGGTGGTCAGGGGAATAATAATCAATTCTCCTTCGATCTCCCGCGCCACCACATCCTCGGAGGGTGCATAAATGGAATCCAGTTTGATTTCCACGCGTGGTGCTCCTTAAGTTCTTTCCTCAATAAACCGGCGGATCCGTTCCCGCCAGTCCTCAACTTCCCAGGCCTGTTCGCTCTCACCCACCAATCCCAGGTAACGCGCCTTGGCATGGGCTACTTCACAAAAATACTCGACTGGCGTATCCATCGTACCATGCTCGGACCAGGATTTCGCCGGGCACTGGTCACACAGTCCCTTGAGAAAACAGCGGGCACAACGATTCAGATAGTCCGGGTTGGTGGCCCGCATCTCCCGCAGACGCGGAAAGAATCCGGCCAAGGCTTCGCGCAGAGAACCGGCTCTCACAGCCCCATTGTCTCCATTTGGTCCTCGCAAATCAAAAACTGTCGCCGGGTGGCGCATTCCCATGCACATCTGGGCCTTGCCATAAGCATCCATGCAGGTCCCATGCCCCGCGCCGCATTGGAACAACTGATCTCCGGGGGGTCCTATGAACTTACCGCAGAACTGTTTCATATCCCGGAGATAGAGGGGCGAATGAGAGACCATTTCCAGCGTGGCTGCGGGGGAGAGCCGGAGCTTTTTGATTAGTTCATTCTTGGCGGGGTTGTCACGCCGGTCGCGTAAAGCGAAATTCATCGAGTAACTTGGCAAATGGTCCATCCGGGGCAGAGTCATAGCCCAAGCCTCAAACTCCGCGAGTTCATCCTTCAGGAAGGGAAACACTGGTCCCTTCACAATAAAGGGGATCTGATACTCCTGGAGGAGAGATACTCCCCGCCAAAACTCCTCAAAGGCTCCCTTGCAGCACACAGCACGGTTATAAGACTCCGCCTTCATGCCATACACGGAGACCTCCACAACACGGCCGGGTGGCATCCTAGCGAGCAGTTCCACCAGTTCACGGGTGATCAAACGCGCATTGGTGAAGAGGATCACCTGCATCCCCAGCCGGCGGGTGAAGACATACAACTCAGGCAGATCCGCCCGCAAGAGTGGCTCACCTCCGGTGAAACGGACTGTCATGCATCCCAGGTCAGCTGCCTGTTGGATGACATCTTTGACAAACTCCGTGCTCATCTCCCGCTCACGGGCGGCGGCATCGTTTTCTGGTAGATTGATGCAGCAATGAAGGCAGTTGTTGTTGCAGCGCTCGGTCAGTTCAATATCGATCTGTCTCAGGAGTGGAGGTTTGCCCTGCCAGAGGTTGAATTCGTGGGGTTTGAGCTTCTTGGCGTAGGTCATGTATTATGCAAAAAATACCCCCCCTCTTCACTCAAATAGAGAAAGTGGGGGGGGATGGATTCAAAAACGTGGTACAACCAAATCAATGTGACGCTACGAGAGTGCAAGAAAGCTACAATCTGAACAGGGCGCGAAATCCATCATACATGCATCATAGGTATTAGCTGGTCCCAGCGGTCCCCCCAATCCCGATTTACACATGGATAATACTGTCTCTTCTGGTTTCCCTCTGGTGAGCACCGATAACTCTGGTTTTGTCCACTGCCTGGTTTCCTCTGACATGGTTGGCAACTCCTTCAAAAAAAAATGGGGTCAGGGTAAAGGTCCGACCCTGGAGAATCAGAATAAGCTGCAGCTCATTCTCTGAATGTATATGGTCTAGCCTCCTCCCCCAGTCCCTTGCAGGCGTGGATACTCTCCCCCACTCTTGTCAAAACGCCTCACACAAGAGGAGAGATGATACACGAAAGATCCCATCAATTCGAACGATTTTTTTCCACGAAACGGGTATTTCAGAGTTCACAGACAGGCATCACAATAGATAGGTTATCGCCTCTTTGTGAGTGAAATACACTCTTGTGCCGGATCTGATTCTCGAATTGACAAGGATTCTGTCTCCTCCAAGATCCGAAAACCACTCTTTGCGGTCCGGCCAAACACGGTGAGTTTGTAAACCAAGCCACCCCTCAAACCGAGTTCTCTTCCCCAGCAATTGAAAAGAAAGAGGGAGAACTCTCGGATGGGTTATTACAACCGGGAGTGACCCACCAGCCAGTACCGAAAGACACTTCCAGTACTGGCACAGGGTAAAAAAAGACCACGAAAAAGGTGAGAAAAAGTCTTTTAACTTGATGCGCAAGTGGTGCAATCGGAACAACCCGATACAACGGCTCGGCAACCAATGTCGCCTGAGTCTGGAAAGCCACTCCCTGTATGACTAAATTCAAATTTACAGGCTATTAACACCGCCTCTTCCGGATTCGTCCGGATAAGCGCGGTTAACTCTGGTTTTGTCCACTGCCTGGTTTCCTCTGACATGGTTGAAAACTCCTTTCAAAAAAAGGTTCGGGGCAGAAACCTCACATTGGAGAATCAGAACAAGCTGCAGCTCATTCTCCGAATGTATATGGTCTAACCTCCTCCCCCAGTCCCTTGCAGACGTGGATACTCTCCCCCACTCTTGTCAAAACGCCTCAAACAAGAGGAGAGATGATACACGAAAGCTCCCATCAATTCGAGCGATTTCTACTACCAACCAGAAATATCGGAGTTCCCAGACAGGCTCAATACAACTAGCTTATTGCCTCTTGCGGAGTGTTGCGTGTGCGCACGGTCAGTTCCGGTTTCTGTCATTCCTGGTTTGCTTGCATCATGGTCTTCGGCTCTTCCGCAAGTGGATTGAGATCAAAGAGCTCAACCTTGGAAACATGAGAAAAACTTAGGCGTCAAAGAGCCCTATACTATGGTTCTCTCCCCCAAGTCTTTGAGAGAGTTAACAATCTCCCCACTCTTGTCGAAGCGCATTACATAGAAGGGAACATTGTTGAGTAAATCCTCAATGATTGTAAGGGTTTTGCTCCACCAATCGGGTGTGACGAAGGGCTTAATCAGACATGCCAGCAAGCATTTTGTAACCTCTTTGCGATCAGTGAGTGGGGTGAGGGAGTTTTCTTCCGCTTTCTCGATGAAACAGATGGCCCGCAGGGGGGCATTGGCGGATGAAACCAGCGGGATTTCACCATGGCTCCAAGTGCCATATACCCGCCAGCCATCCTCTCCTAGACGCACGATGTTGCGATCATCGCAAAGGATCTCCACCTCCATCTCTCCTCGTTCACCCGCTGCCATGAGAATCTTTGTGGTGGTGGATTTGCCCGCCTCGGAGTGGCCCACGAAGAGCACCCCCGCGCCATTCAGAATCGCTCCCGCCGAATGGAGAAAACACCCCTTCCGGTCAGCGAGGAGGCGTGCAATAAGGATTTGATCGGAGGGAAACAGGGTCAAGGAATGCAGATTGCCTTGGCGCCAAACATCCTCCCGGTTGTTGTAGATTCGCGAGCGGGTATGAGCGGCATTGACAGTTACCACCCGGTGTAGGGCCGGGTCATCCGCCCAGGGGGAGATCCCCCGATAGATGTAGGAATTTCCTAACCGCGAAATCGCCCAGGGCGGCTTATGGTAGAGTTCTTTTCCCAGATCCTTCCCATCGAGAATGGGCATGGTGAAGTGGTGACTGATGGTGACAGTGTCCGTCCCGGGACCCTCAGCACGGAACGACTCGAACTTGGGGTGGAAAGTCGTATCGGTGATGGGTAGATCGCTGTCCACCTGAAGAGTGATCCCAGCGATCTGATAATACCGGCGGTGCTGGGTCCGCCACTCGTCCTTGTATTGCTGGTTCACCTCCGCCACCTTGCAGAGATGTTCCACCGGAGCGGAGTACCGTCCATGCTCCAGCCAGCCATACACCGGGCACCAACGGCAGTTGTGACGTTGCTCGCAGACCCCGCAAGTTTTTTCGTACTCCTGGCCACCATGCACCTTATCCGCCAGAGAGGGGATGAAGGTATCCCAGGCTTCCTGGAAAGAGATCCGCCGCAGACTGGTGCGCATGGCGGGATCTTTCAAGAAACTGCAGAAGGTCATGCCACCATAGGGATCGATATGGAACTCACGCCGTCCCGCGATACACCGCGCGAAGAGACGGTCATCACCGGGGACATGCTCGAACTCCTGCGCCGATGCATGATCTTGGGACATATCGGGTTGATCCAGGTCCACCACATCGCGGGGGTCGAGACGTTGACGCATGATCTCGGCGTTGCGTTCCGGATCCTGGCAGGAGGTGAGATAGAGCCAGGGGGCGCCGACACGCCAGTGTGGGCTCAAGGACTTGGCCAGTTCGATCATCTGGTCCCATTCCTGCCAGTTGTCCCGCATGGGGATCAACTGAACAGTAAAGCTTGCCCCCGCCTCCTGTAGATAACGGAACCCCTGCATGACCTTCTCAAAGCCACCCGGATGACGGGTGACATGGTCATAGGTCTTCGCTGTCGCGCCATACAAGGCGACCATCTTGTTGCCCTTGCGGATGAGCAAACGAGCGGTCTCAGGGGTGATGAGGGTACCATTTGTGTTAAGGCTGTAGGTTCTGGCCTTTGAGGTAATACACGCGAAGATCTCGGGAAAGTCCGGACGCAGCATCGGTTCACCGCCAGAGAGAGCCCATTCACGGCAGCCCATGGCCCGGGCCTCATTCACGATTCGTATCATCTCCTGAGTGGACAACTCATGCTCTACCTCATTCGCATGGGCTGGCAACCTTAGCCAACAGTGCCGGCAGGCATTATTGCAGCGATAGGTCAGGTCCAGGCTGCCTTTATATGGCAACCTGGGGAGGACATTTGTCCTCTGTTGGGTATACAGAGATTCCATCAGGTTAGTGTTCCCTTTTTTGCATTGCACCGGCCGGGTTGAAACGAGTTACGGTGGCCCACTGGAACCGACACTCACGGGAATGATGGTCTTTCAATAACCTTATCTTCTCAGAAGGTGATGAGTCTGTTGAGTCCCTTCAACAATGGTCTGAATAATGAGTTGTGGGCGTACCATTCTCAGGAAATCAGGTAAAGACATTTCACTTGTCATTCTCCACCAGTGATGATTCTCGCGAATACTTGACACCCATCCATCCCCTGTTTAGACTTACCGTTAAGTAAAAGAAAGGTCGTTCTCCCAGTTGCACTCAGAACCCATCGATCCTGTCCTCCCACCCCACGGGGGTGAGGACACAGTCCGTCTTCGCCTCCTCAAGTCCGCCACCGAGTTGTTTGGACGTAAAGGGTATGCGGCTACCAGTGTCAATGACATTGTCTCTGCCGCCGAGGTGACTAAGCCCAACCTGTATTATTACTTTACAAATAAAGCGGGTATCTATTATGCCATTCTGGACAAGCTTACTTCAGAGCTCGATACCATCATTAACCGGGGTGCTCAACAAACTGGGCCATCACAAGACCGTTTAACCGATCTGTGTTGTGAGATCTATCAGCATTTCAGCGACAATCTGGATACAGCCCGGATGATCTATACCGTCTACTTCGGGCCACCGCAGGGAAGCCCGGACTATGACTTTGAGGTCCACCGGGTAAAACACCACAAGTTGGTTGAAGAGATTATCCAGACCGGCATTCAGGATGGTGAAATTATGCCGGGTAATACCCAGGAAATGATGATTGCGGTGGTGGGCCTGATGCACACCGCCATGGAATTGGAACTATGCCATTCAGGCCCCAGATTGGGACGAGAGGGATTGGTACATGTCCTCGACCTCCTTTTTAAAGGGCTTTCAAATAGGACGAATTGTTAATTCGGAGGAAATGCGGTGAAAGCCATTTTAGCTTTCGTAGGACTCAGTGTCATTTTATTAACGGGGTGTGGAGGACAACAACAAGCCGCCCCACCCCCTTCGACTCCAGAGGTCGCCACAGTCACGGTTTCTACCCAGAGTGTGGCGTTGACCACGGAACTTCCGGGACGAACCT
This sequence comes from uncultured bacterium, assembly GCA_964422415.1. Lineage (GTDB taxonomy): Bacteria > Hinthialibacterota > Hinthialibacteria > OLB16 > OLB16 > OLB16. Next base: position 8,659 of record CAYRBI010000163.1, read on the forward strand.
CAGCCTTTCTCGTCTCTGAGATCCGCCCCCAAGTCAGTGGGCTGATTCAAAAGCGGCTCTTTGAGGAAGGGGCCAATATCGTGGCGGGGCAAGAACTGTATCAGATTGATCCCGCCCCATTTCAAGCGGCGGTGGATAATGCCGCAGCCAACCTCGCCACCATGCATAAGAACGCCGACAGAGCCCGTGCCGGACTAGAAGCGAGTATTGCGAACATCGCCCACCAAAAAGCGGTGCTCGAGCTCGCCGAAATCAACTCCGAACGCTATCAAGAGCTTTTCAAGAAGGACGCGATCACCGCTGTTCAGCGTGACCAGGTAGTAACCGAGGTGAAGGTAGCCGATGCTACCTTACGTGCCGCCTCAGCCCAGGTGGAAAGCGATCATCAAGCGGTCGCCGCCGCGGATGCCGCCATCAAGCAAGCGGAAGCGGCCTTGGAGACGACTAAAATCCAACTCGGTTATACCAAGATTACCTCCCCCATCTCCGGCCGAATCGGACGGTCTAATGTAACCGAGGGAGCCATTGTTACAGCTTATCAAGCCATTCCCCTGGCGACCATTCAACAACTCGACCCCATCTATGTGGATGTCACCCAATCCACTTACGACCTCAACCGGTTGAAACGTAATTTGGCAAATGGCCGCCTCAAGGATGATGGCACCAACAGTGTCAAAATCATCCTGGACGATGGCACGGAGTATTCCCAAGAGGGGATACTCAAGTTCAAAGATATTACCGTGGATCAGACCACCGGTTCGGTCATATTGCGGATTGTCGTTCCCAACCCCGAGGGAGTTCTCCTGCCCGGAATGTTTGTCCGGGCCATTGCGCAAGAGGGAATCAATGAGAACGCCATCCTGGTTCCCCAGCAAGGTGTTCAGCGTGATCACAAAGGGAATCCCCTTGCCTTTGTCGTCGGCGCCGATGGGAAAGTCGCACAGAAGAATCTGACGCTCGATCGGGCCATTGGTAACACCTGGCTGGTCGCAAAAGGGCTGGAGCCTAATGATCATTTGATTGTGGAAGGGATTCAGAAAGCCAAGCCGGGGACAGTTGTCAAAGAATCTCCATTTGATCCTACCCCTAAAGAGGGCAAACCATCCCAACCGGGCGTTGAGCCGGTTGCGGACTCGAAGTGAGAGGCGCGAAGAATGCTTTCAAAATTCTTTCTTGACAGGCCGGTCTTCGCGTGGGTGATCGCCATCGTCATGATGGTGTTGGGTGGCTTGGCCATCTATCTGCTGCCGATCTCGCAGTATCCGCCCATCGCACCCCCCTCCATCGCCATCGATTCCATGTATCCCGGAGCCTCGGCGGAGACAGTTGAAAACAGTGTGACCCAGATCATCGAGCAGAAGATGACGGGTTTTGAGGACATGTTATATCTCTCGAGCACGAGCGACTCGGCGGGATCCTCACGGGTTGAATTGACCTTCAAGGCCGGAACTGATCCAGACTTGGCGTGGGCCAAGGTGCAAAACAAGTTACAGTTGGCCATGGCCAGCCTTCCCGAAGTGGTTCAGAGCTTCGGGGTTTCGGTCAGTAAATCCACCCGGAATTACCTGATTATCGTGAGTCTAGTCTCGGAAGACGGCAGCATGGATGGCGATGATCTGAGAGATTATGCCCAATCCAACCTGGAAAAGGTGCTGGCGCGTGTTCCTGGTGTGGGGGAGGTGACCTGCTTTGGCTCGCAATATGCCATGCGTGTCTGGTTAGATCCCGATAAACTGACCAACTACCATCTCACCATGACGGATGTCGTCACCGCTTTACGGGCCTACAACGTGGAAATATCCGCTGGACAGTTGGGGGGAACCCCAGCGGTGGAGGGCCAGCGGCTAAACGCCTCCATTATTGTCCAGAACCTTCTCCAGACACCAGATGAATTCGCCAATGTCCCGTTACTCACCAATCCGGACGGTTCCATTGTCCGAGTCAAGGATGTGGGCAGGACAGAACTGGGGACCGAGTCCTATGATATCAAGGCCTTCGAGAACGGGAAACCGACCTCCGCCATGGCCATCCGGCAAGCACCAGGGGCCAATGCGTTGGATACCGCCGAAGCGGTTAAGGCCAAAATGGAGGAGTTGAGTGAGTTCTTCCCGTCCGGGATGAAGGTGCTCTATCCCTATGACACCACCCCCTTCATCCGGGTGGCCATCGAGGAAGTGGTCAAAACTCTTTTTGAGGCGATTTTGCTGGTGTTCCTGGTCATGTGGTTATTCATGGGGAACATCAGGGCTACCTTGATTCCAACCATCGCGGTGCCAGTCGTGCTTTTGGGAACCTTTGCTGTACTGGGGTATCTCGGATTTTCCATCAACATGCTGACCATGTTCGCCATGGTACTAGCCATCGGTTTGCTTGTGGATGATGCCATTGTGGTGGTGGAGAATGTGGAACGTATCATGTCTTCCGAGGGGCTTTCGCCGCGCGAGGCCACCGCTAAGTCCATGGATCAGATTACCAGCGCCTTGATCGGCATTGGATTGGTCCTCTCGGCGGTATTTTTACCGATGGCTTTCTTCAGCGGTTCCACGGGTGTGATCTACCGGCAGTTCTCGGTCACCATCATTGCCTCCATGCTTCTGTCGGTGCTGGTGGCTTTGATCCTGACTCCCGTATTGTGTGCCTCGCTGCTCCGGCCGGTGCCTGCCGGACATGAACCGGCGGAGAGCGCCTTTTGGCTGGTACGTCCCTTTTTCATGTGGTTCGACCGGATCTTCTTTAAGTTCAGGGACATGTACATCGGGGTGGTCGGACACTCCCTTCACAAGAAACTGCGTTATTTATTCATCTATGTGATCCTCGTAGTTGTGATCGGATTCCTGTTCGTGAAATTGCCCACTGGTTTTCTTCCCGATGAAGACCAGGGGGTGCTCATGTGTACGGTCCTCATGCCGACTGGCGCCACCCAAGAACAGACTCTCGATGTCACCAATACCATCAGCAAGTATTTCAGTGAGCAGGAAGCTGAGTCGGTCGAGTCTGTCTTGTCCATTGCTGGCATTGGTTTTTCTGGACGAGCCCAGAATAATGGTTTGTTGTTTATCAAGCTCAAGGATTGGGACCTCCGTGAGCGTCCTGACCTCAAAGCCCAGGCCGTCGCGGGCCGGGCCATGGGGGCCTTTGCCAATTACCGTAAGTCCATGTTCTTCGCCTTTCCTCCTCCCGCGGTAGTAGAACTAGGCAATGCCTTGGGAATAGACTTTGAGTTAGTAGACCGTGGTGGTTTGGGACACGAGGCTTTAATGAATGCTCGTAACCAACTCCTGGGCATGGCGGCGCAAGATCCCCGGTTAGTAAGGGTTCGTCCCAATGGTATGGAGGATGTACCTGAATACCGTGTGGATGTGGATTGGGATAAGGCTGGAGCTTTGGGCCTGCCTATCAGCTCGATTCACAACACCATCTCGGCGGCCTTTGGTAGCGCCTATGTGAATGACTTTATTCAAGCTGGGCGTGTCAAACGGGTCTATATACAAGCCGATGCTCCCTTCCGGATGCTGCCTCAGGACCTCGAAAAGCTCTATGTGCGTAATAATGTTGGAAAGATGGCGCCGTTCACCTCCTTTGCTTCCACCCACTGGGTAACCGGGTCACCCCGTCTGGAACGCTTCAATGGGTTCCCCTCGTTGAACATCCAGGGTGAGCCAGCTCTGGGGCACAGTTCTGGTGAGGCCATGCAGGCCATGGAGGAGATCACCAAGAGACTGCCTGCGGGTATCGGATATGACTGGACCGGTCTTTCCTACCAGGAACGCCTGGCGACTGCCCAAGGACCCATTCTCTATTTCTTTTCCATCTTGGTCATCTTCCTGTGCGTGGCGGCCTTGTATGAGAGTTGGACCATTCCCTTTGTGAATCTGCTCATGTTGCCACTCGGTGTGTTTGGTGCTCTGGCGGCGACTTCATGGCGTGGATTTTCCAACGATGTCTATTTCCAGATTGGCTTCCTGACCACCATGGGGCTCTCGACCAAGAACGCTATTCTGATTATTCAGTTCATCAAGGATCAGATGGAGCACGGACTGGGACTCACCGAGGCCACTCTGGCGGCGGTGAGAATCCGTTTCCGGCCAGTCATCATGACCTCGATGGCGTTCTTCTTTGGTACCTTGCCGTTGGCCATCGCCACAGGCGCGGGTGCGGGCGCGATGAACGCCATTGGAACCGCAGTCACAGGCGGTATGATGTCGGCGACCTTTATCGACCTGATCTTTATCCCGCTCTTCTTTGTGATTATCTCCCATATATTCGGAGGAAAGAAGGAATAGTCTGTTGATATAGAGGGTAATCCTGGAGCCGCTTTCACGGCGAATGACACTCTTCCTGGAATTGCACCAAGGTTCGTCATTCACGCGAAAGCGGCTCTTCCGGTTCATTGTGTATCCGTCCTACGCACTTTTTTCTCGCGGTGGCGAGTACCTCCTGGTAAAGATCCTCATATTGCTTGGCGATCAGATCGCAACGGAAATGCTGTTCAATCCGTGCCCGGGCGCTCTGGCCATATTGAATATGTAGAGTGGGGTTGGAGAGGATTTCCACCACCGCACGGGCCGCCTCGCAGTAACATCCTGGTTCCACCAGGCGGCCATTGACTCCATCCTCGACCACCTCGGGGATCCCCCCGACCCGGTAGGCTACAACGGGAAGCCCGGTCGCCATCGCTTCCGCGATCGACATCCCAAAGGATTCATTGTTCGAGGTCGAGAGCAACAGATCCCCCTGACGTAAGCGCTCCTCGATATTCTGTACTGATCCCTGAAAATCTACACGGTCCAGTACCCCCAACTGTTTGGCGGTCTTCTCAGCTAATGGACGGTCTGGGCCATCTCCGAAAAAGACCAGCCGCACGGGGAGGTAATTTTTCGCCAGATCGAGGACCTTGACCGCATCCTGGACGCGTTTCACGGGACGGAAATTCGAGACATGCAGGAGGGTCTTCATCCGGTTGTTGTTGGGGGCCGGGGTGGGATTGGGATGAAAGACTTGGGTGTCGATGGGATTATAAATGACGCGGATATCCTGAGTGACCTTGAACTTCTCCAGTGTGGCTCTCTTCAAATTCTCCGAAACCGCCGTGACCGCATCACTGTGATTGATGCTGTATTCGACAATCGTGCGGTAACTCGGTTCCCAGCCCACCAGGTCGATGTCGGTGCCATGCAGGGTGGTGATGATCTTGAGATCGCGTTGGTTGTAGTGACAGGCCATCATCTTGGCCAA
>CAYRBI010000164.1:0-11291 GCA_964422415.1 uncultured bacterium
CGGTCTTGTTGAACATCGATGGGCTGGTGGCTTCGATCTATGGCTTGGGCCTGCTCGCTATTGCCCATTGGGATTGGGGATGGAAGGGCAAGGTGGCGGTCTATCTCACCCTCTCACTGGGATTCTTGACCAAGTTGCAGGCCTTCTACCTGGTACCGATTCTCTTCGTCTGGGTGGGTTACCTGGCCTGGCTGGCTGCATTGCCAGAGGGGGGCTCACGTTTCCGTCACTTACTGGCGGAGTTGGTCACGGCGGCGGGAGTGGCGGTGTTGGCGGGACTGACACTCTTCATCCTCTGGCCCGCGCTGTGGCTCGACTTCCCCTTTGGTGTGACCCAGTACCTTCAGTTCATCACCAAGCACAGTAATGTGCCGGTGCTTTATTTCGGTACCCTGTACAAGGGGCCGGATATCCCCCCCTGGCATTACCCCTGGATCTATACAGCCATCGCCCTGCCGATCATGCTGACGGTGCCGGTGGTGATCCGGTTGGTGCGCCAGATCAACAATCTCACCGCCCTGGTGCCGGGAAGTAACCGTCCCCCCCACCCCAACCCTCCCCCGCCAGGGGGGAGGGAGAAAAAAAAAACTCCCACCACACCAACGTGCGAGGGGATACCTAACAACTCCCTCCCCCCTGGCGGGGGAGGGTTGGGGTGGGGGGGAAAGTGCGAGGGGCTTCTCTGGGCTGGAATGTTATTGCCTCTGCTGATCAGTTCGATGCCCCAGGCCCCGAAGTATGATGAGGTGCGTCTCCTGCTGCCCGCTTATGGCCCGATGGGATTATTGTGCGCCCTTGAGGTGGGTGGCTGGTGGAGATGGCTCATGGTGAAGTGGGGGCAGCAACTCAGCCCCCTCATCCGTCGGGCGTGTCTGGTGGCTGCCGGAGTGTTGATCCTCCTGCCCTCCGTGCGGATCTATCCTTACAACCTGGTCTATTTCTCGCCCTTGATCGGGGGGATCACCGGAGCGCGGGAGAAGGGCTTTGATCTGGAGTACCTTGGCGTCTCCATGCACCGTCTGAATCCCAAGCTCAACCAGGTGGCACACGCAGGAGATATCATTCTGTTGGCTGGATGTAACGCTCTGGTTTATCACTCTGGACCAGAGGGTTGGCCCCCCATTCCGCAAGGACTACTCCCAGCCGACTTCAAACTCCTCCGGGAAATCTCCTTCGCTAACCGGTCGGTTTATGCCATTCTGAGCAGCCGGTATGGAGATCTCGGTCCCGAGGCGCATCTCGTGTTGGACACACTTCCCGCCCTCGATACAGTGACCTACCAGGGGGAGAGATTGTTTTCGCTTCACCGGATTACCCCGGAATTCGTTAAGGACATGCCACGTGTACTTAGAAAAGATTCAGACACCCCTTCTCCAACCTCACCTATCGTACGGTAGACGCCAAGGTTAGCTTGACCCTGCTCATGTTGAATCGTATTTTATAACTCATGGTGGGAGAGCGGATAGTTCGTTTTTTATTGGCGGTGGTGTTCTGCCTTGGCTGGGCCAGTCAGAGTAGTTACTCCTTCCCCTTTACAATTGGTGCCCCGGTTCCCCTCGATATTGAGCGTTTCAGGTATAAAGACAAGGAATACAGCCTCTGCACCTTCTCCAGTGAAGGCAAGGTCCGTCCCTCCATCCTGTATGGTGAGGCCAGTTTTATGGCCGACCGGATCACCTACGATGATCTTTCCAACCAGATCACCGCAGTCGGCCGGGTCCGTGTCACACTCGGCCCGCAGTTGATGACCGGTGACCATCTCGAGTTCAACATGGATACCCGGCGAGGAATCCTCACCAATGCGGATATGCGCACCGGGGAGATCCAGGTTAACGGCGGGAAGATCGAGATCCGTGAGATCGATGTCCGCGATAAAACGGGTGTATCTCAGGCGTATAGTTACGAGATCCATGACGGTACCGTGACTGCCTGTGAATATTCTGTACCACATTACAATTTGGCGGCGGACTTCTTCCGTGTGGTGCCGAATGTACGTGTTTGGCTATATGGCGCAGCCTACCGTGTCCTGCATATTCCGATTTTCTACTTCCCCTATCTGACACGCTCTCTTAGGAAAGAACCCTTCGCGTATGTTTTCGAGGGGGGAGTTGATAGCGACAAAGGCTTTGTTTTGTTGAACCGGTTCTATTTTCATTATGACAAAATCCTCCACCCCTTGGCTCGTGGGACAGTTTACTTGGATGAATACACCAAGCAGGGGGTGGGAGTGGGAGCGCGTTGGAATTACCTCCAGCAACCCGAGGCCGACAGTTATCTTCACGGGTATTACATCAACCAACAGGACGATTTCGACGAGAGCGACATGGCCCGTGGTGATACAAAAGGTTCTCGTGGCAAGATCGCCTACCAGCATTTCCAGCGTTTTGGACCGGAATGGACCTTGACCGGCAAGGGGCAGCGTCTCTCCGATCCCGATTTTGATGAAGACTACCGTTCCGAGGAGATTATTCGTGGGTTCAGCGATGATGAACTCAGTTCAGACCGGGATGCCTTCATCAATTTAGCGCACCGGACCACCAACAGCAACTGGCGGGCGATCTACAAACGGCGGATCGAAGATTTCAACATGCTCGACATGCAGGAAGATGAGCGTAAACCGGAGGTGGTCTACGACTCCAAACGGCGGCCTTTCACGGGAACCGAGATCTATCACCGTTGGCGTTTTTCGGCGGGCAATTATGCTTCCAATCAAACCACCGATGTAAACAATGTGGACCGTATCGATCCCTCCAAGATCATGCCCCCCGGCACCTATGACGCTGATATCCGCCAGGAGTTCCAGAGGGCTGACCTGTATGGCGAAGTCAACCGTCCCTTTGATTTCGAGGAACTCTCGGTGATCCCATTCCTCTCCCTGGAAGGAACCGCCTACTCCGATGCCACCAGGGTCACCCGCATCTGGACTCACCGTGGGGAGGATGTGAACGAACGCTTGATCGAGGATTATGATGGGTTGATGCGGAGTATTGTCTCCACTGGTGTTGAGTTCGTTACCCGCCGTGCGCTCGAATTCGATGATCCCACCCAAGGGATCGAGCGGCGGTTGTTGTTCGAGCCGAGTATCAAGGTACTCGGGCGTCTGCCAAGTTCGGACTTTGAGGACATGAATCCCGATAGCGAGGATCCCGAAGATGCAGATGCCACTCCCGCCATTATCCGTTCAAACCAACTCTCGCGTGTCGACCGCCCTGGCTTTCCCTACATCGATGAGGTGGACAGCGTCCGTGATGAATTCGGCGGTTTCGAATACCGGCTGGAGTCGCGTTACCAGACCCGCCGCGCGAACGGCAAGACCCGGGACTGGGTGATCGGCTCCATCTCCTCGGCGGTGGACTTCACCGAGACTGAGGAGGGTGAAGAACCCTGTTCAACTTTATATGCCGAGCTCTTTGTCCTCCCCTTCGAATGGTTGACCTTCTCCTCCTATCTCGAATATGAGCCACAAGGCTCCTATGTCCGCTCGTTCCGTAATGCCCTCACTTGGATCCCCACTGAGCTGGCCTCCCTGGGGATAGCCTATTCAGAGTACCAATTTGATGAGGACACTGACGAAGCGGAACAAGATTTATCGTTCATGGCTGATTTCACAATCTCCTCGCGCTACCAGTTGCACTATCAGGAGCATTATGATCTCGACGATAACATGACCCGTTTGCGCCGCATCGCGGTTAGCCGTGACTTCCATGACTGGGTCATTGATGTGGGCTTCAAAGAGTCGGAGCGGGAATCCCGCAAGCGGAGCGTGGGAACCTACTTCTCCCTAACCCTCAAGACTCCCAAGGGCATGAAGGGAAAAATCCCAGGTACCTCCTTCGGAAAGGACGAGGACTCACGGGAAGTGATGCCTAGATCGTAACGGGGAGAGAGGAAGGGGCGCGGCGAAGCGCGCCCCTTCAGATTACATCTACTTCGCCGCCGTCTCGAACCGGTAGTTCCATCTCCGGTTAGGAGCGCTGTCGCCATTGACACCCAGTTCGGAGACATCTCCGAAACTCTGGATGTTGTCGGCCCAGTGAAAATCAAACTTCGGCGCGCCTTCTGTCTGTCCTACCAGCGCGCGTGGAACTGAGACCTCCAGGCCATTTCCATTGACCCGGAAAGAGGCCTTGCCCGCATCTTCCCATTTCCCATCCTTCCAGGCCTTGACCGTGGTCTCCTGGTCACTCTTCACCTCGGTGTTCACCGCGAAATCATAGCCCAGCCAGCCGGTCTTGCCATTCTGGTCGGTATCGAGGAGCAAGAGCATCCAGTTCTTATCCGTGCAGGGGGTGATCTTGCTCAGGGTCTGGGCGAAGAAGAACAGGTTGTTGTTATCATAAGCGGCCTTGGAGATGACGAAGTCATTACGTCCGGTGGTGTTGGTATAGGGGGCGTCGCCATAACCTTTGAAATTACGGTGCGCGGTATCACCGATGGTGTCACGGAACTCAGGGGTGACTGCCGTCCAATCCTCGAAAGCGCCATCAACAGCGATCTGGCTGGGGCCAGCCGCCACTGGGCGTTCCCGCACCCCCTTGAACTTGCGCACCCAGCTGGCCAGCTGGTAGTAGTAAGTGTCGGTATGCCCACCGCGCATCGGTTCGCAATCCCGGCTGTATTCCTGGTCATATTCATCCACAAATAGGCCGCCGGGGTAATAGCACTCCGACTCTTTGTACTTGCTCCACTCCGGGTAACGTCCCGCGGTCCACTCATTCCAACCGGTCACGAAGACGGTTTTAGGATCCACTTCCATGGCACGTTGCCATTGTTCCTCGAAGTTCAATCCCAAATCGACAGCACCTTCACGGGTGTCCTTGGCGCCGTTGTGCCAGCTGCGTCCCATGGCCCCTCTCTTGTGGCTCATGGGAGCCGGGCCGGGGGTGTTGGGGAGCGCATTCTGGGCCACACCCACACTCATCTGCTCATTTTCACCCTTGCTGTTCTTGAAGACATGCTGTGGGAAGACCTCCAGCCAGCTCCATTGATCTGGGCCATCGGGGCCGATCCAGTAATCCGGCATGGGGCGGCGGAAGGTGTAGAAGTCCAGCTGGGCCTGGTCTTTGATGAAATCCTTGTTGGCCAGAATAAATGGTTTTCCATCCCACATATACCACAGATCTTTCCATTTACCGGGCTGATAGAGGTCTTTCCAGAGCTGTTCCGAGACAGCCGTGGGATCCCAGAAGGGGCAAATGAACCCAATGGCGGGGGTACGATTGCCCTCCTGGCGCATGGCGGTGTACACCCGGCAGAGGGTCTCGTATTCGTTTTTCCAGGTGAAGGGGGCATTGGTGGTGTCAAACAGGACGGCATCGATTCCCGCATCCACCAACATACTGGCATGTTTCCGGATCACGAAGGGATCGGTCATGATGTAATACCCCAGTTCGGGTTCGCCCCAATGGTAAGGGGCTCCGTTTTCCGGCCAATCCACCTTGCCATCTTTGGCGGCGGCAATCAATTTGGTGTTGTCGTTCGGGCCATCGCTGTGAGGTATGTGCCAGGTCCAGTAGAAAATCGAAACCTGTTTTCCTGGCCTGACTGGTCCACATACCTTCTGATCCGGGGCTGTTCTCCCCAGGGCATCCATTGCCACCCAGGTGTCCGCGTACAGATCACCATCCGTGTAAGGTTTCCCCGCGAATTCTCCGGCCCATAATGCAGGGGCCAGGAGGCTGAACACTCCAACTACCGCAAGCAAATGTAGAAGCACCCACCGGGAGTTGGTCCTTCTGGATCTCACTTCAGAGTCTTGATGAACGCTTGTTTTCAAGGTCATGTTCCACCTCATCCATGCGTGGTTTGGAATTCGCTCCCCAGGAAATGCGGAACGGGCCACGCTTTCGTCATGGCATCATGGCATCATCTCTACTGTCTCGTCGACCCGCAAAGGAATGTTACAAAAAAAGGCTGGAACGAGGTACTTCTCATTCCAGCCTTTATAGGTCAGATGATCTCTTGTGATCTCGATAAAATTTCTACTTGCCCGCTCCCAGCGCCACCATGGTACGCGCGAAGATTTCCTCGGGCGAGCCATCGGCGGAGAGGGTCTTGAGCAGGCCCTTGGCCTGGTAGTAGTTCACCAGCGGGGCGGTGCTGTCAGTGTAGGCCTGCAACCGGACACGGATCGATTCCGGCTGGTCATCCTCACGCTGGTAGAGCTCTCCACCGCACTTGTCGCAGACACCTTCCTTTTGGGGCGGTTTGGAGACCACATGGAAGGTGGTCTTGCAGCCACGGCAGGTGCGCCGCCCGCTCAAGCGCGCGATTACCTGATCCATCGGCAGATCGTAATTCAGAACCGCGTCGAGTTTCAGACTGTGAGCTGTGAGCAGCTCATCCAGGGCTTCGGCCTGTTGAACCGTGCGCGGGAAACCATCCAGCAGGAAGCCATACTCGCATTTGAGGCACATGACCCGCTCACGGACCATGTCGATGACAGTCTCATCCGGCACCAAGGCACCGCTCTTCATATAGGTCAAAGCGGTCTCCATGGCCGGGCTGAGTTCTCCATCCGCCATGGAACGTGCCGCGCGGAAGACATCTCCGGTGGACAGGTGGCAAGTTTTCAACCGCTCCACGAGAAACTCGGCCTGGGTCCCTTTACCTACTCCCGGAGCCCCGAGAAGGACCATGCGGTAGGCTCGTTCTGGTGGCGAAGCCGACCTTTCACACTCCGCTCCCGCGCCCTTGAGCCATGTCATACGATTACTTACCGCCATTTTCCTGATCCTCCTCGTGAATTTTTCTACTCTTCCTGCTGCTTCATGCAAAGCCGCTATCGTATCGGAGTGTCCCAGTCCGCACAAGGTTGAACTACACCCGGATCTGGCCATCTCCCGACACCACATACTTGCTACAGACCAGATCCGCTAGGCCCATCGGGCCACGGGCGTGCAATTTGTCGGTGCTGATGCCGATTTCCGCTCCCAGGCCGAATTGTTGGCCATCAGAGAATCGGGTTGAGGCATTCACCAGGACCGTGGCGGAGTCGACCTCCCGTTGGAAGAGCCGGCCCCGTTCCCAGGAACGGGTGACAATCGTGTCGGTGTGGTGCGAGCCATATTTCTCGATGTGGTCGATGGCGGCCTCCATTGTGGACATAACATCGATGCTCAGGATGAGATCCAGATACTCGGTCCGCCAATCCTCCTCGATAACCGGCTTGACCTCGAGGCCGGTTCCCGCTACCGCCTGGCGGACACGGTCCGTACCGCGTAACTCTACTCCGGCGTCAGACAGATGCTTGAGGCACTTGGGCAGAAACGCATTGGCTTCATCCTCATGCACCAGCAGGGTTTCCGCCGCGTTGCACACGCCGGGACGCTGGACCTTGGCGTTGAAAACAATGGTGTCGGCCATGTCGAGATCGGCGCCACTGTCCACATAGACATGGCAGATGCCGTCATAATGTTTGATGACCGGGATACGTGATTCCTCAACCACCCGCTCGATCAGGCTCCGTCCACCGCGTGGGATGACCACATCGATGAGATTGTTAAGCTTAAGCATCGCGCCGACCGCCGCGCGGTCAGTGGTTTCGAGGGTTTGAACCACATCGGGTGTGATCCCCTTGGCCTCGCAGGCCTTGCGGAATACTCCCGCCAGAGCGCGGTTTGAGTGGAAAGCTTCGGAACCACCGCGTAGGAGTGTTGAATTGCCTGCCTTGAAACACAGCGCGGCAGCGTCGATGGTCACATTGGGACGTGATTCGTAAATGATGGCGATGACTCCCAGGGGCACCTGCATCTTGGCGATCTCCAGCCCATTGGGACGCCGCCAGGCATGGGTGATCTCTCCCACTGGATCGGGCAGAGCGGCCACCTCACGCAGCCCCTCAATCATCGATTTGACTGTTTTACCGGAGAGGCTGAGACGGTCCAGCATGGCCGTGGAAAGTCCCGCCTTGCGTCCCGCCTCTAAATCGATCTCGTTTTCCTGGCGCAGGCTGGCGAGGTCCTCCTCAATCAACTTTGCGCATTCCAGCAAGACCGCGTTCTTCTCACCTGTTGGGAGACGGCGCGCCACCCGTGAGGCTGTACGAGCTCTCTGCGCGAGAGCTTTCACCGCATCTTTGATATCGACCATTGAAACCTTTCTCCTTGGGACTGGAGCCAACTTGTCTGACGTCCTCATTCCTCCCCCCCCCACCCTCCCCCGCCAGGGGGGAGGGAGCAGAAGCACGCTAAAGCGTGAACTCCAAACAATTCCCTCTTCTCTGGCGGGGGAGGGTTGGGGGGGGAGATGGATAAAACCTATTCCATCACATGCTCCGGACCTTATCCAGGATGATGGAGTTCCTCGATTCTCTTTTCAAGGCATAGAACTGGCACAGGGATTGTATCTATTGAATGGAATCAGTCCTGGGGGGGATGAGTTGAGCCGTTAACAGGGGGAGATTATGCAGTTCTACATGAGCTTAGGCCCACTGCCTATGGGGAAAAGTCAGCCGGGAAGGGTATATCTTGCCGGTAGTTCGATTCTGAGAGTACTCCTTGCCCTCCTGGCCTTGGTATATGCGTACTCCGCCTCTGCCTGGACCTGGTCTGACTTGAACCCATGGAAACGAGTTAAAGAATACCACATCTTCTCACTCACCCGGGCGAACCCGATTGGTGTGCGTGTCATGGTGGTCCCTGTGATCGATGATCCGGTTAACGCCGAGATTGTCAGCCGCTTGAGTGGTGAGTTCACCAACGCCCTGAGATCCTTCGCCACGGAGGTGTGGTTACTCACCGATCTGCCTGACAACCCCATCAAGACCGGCTTCTATTTCGTGATCCCTGATATACTTGCCGATTACCGCCTGAAGAACCAACTCTCCATGGCGTCCCTCAATGAGGTTCTCCCCGATTTCCAATGCGATTACATCGCTCTCTTCGAGGTGACGGATTACGATAGTTATTGGATCGATGAGGACCTCCAACACCGCGTGGGGGTCCGGGCGGTCTTCTACGATTACGAGACAGGAGCTCCCAAGATCGAGAAATATTCCGAGGGAGGGCGTGGACGCAGGCTCGAGGAGGGAGCCTTCAGTGAGGCGGAACGGATTGCCGTCAAGGAACTGGTCTCCCAGCTCGAGAAGCCCTTCCGTAAATCCATCAAGGAACGCCAGGAGGAGCTTGAACGGCGATACGCCGAGGTCGGAATGCTCGCGGGCAAAGTGGGGGTCAAGAAACTGGCCATCCACCAGCGTGACCTATCGATGATGCAAGCCGAGGTCCGCAAGAACCAGGAACTCGCCAGTAAGGCCAAAGCTGAGTACGAACGTCAAACTCAGGAACTGAATTACTGGAAGCAACAAGCCGAACAGAGTAAAGCCGCGGCAGAGGGTGAGGATGGAAAGGTGAAGACATACTCCAGTAGGAATCCTTGCGGAAGAGTGCTATCTCCTTCGCAGCCGAATCCACCACGTCTGATGCCAGCACCCTCGGTTCCAGTCCCCACACCGGCTCCGGCACCGCAACCATCTGCCCCAACTCTTCCCGCCGCGCTGAAAGCGGCTGGCTGGGGGGATATCCCTACCGCTCCGGCTCCACAGGAACCTCCGCTACCCACCGCTACCATGCAAACCAGCACTGTCAAAACCCACTCCAATGACCCCTGGGCCCCGATTGAGGTGGACAACCTTCCCGCGAGATAGAATGGGGGATTGGGGTTATTGGTTATATTTGAAGTAGCTCAATCTTCTTTGCGTGGTAGTTGAGTCTTCCGGAGCGCAGCGGCTAGGCCACTCATCCCGATAGCGGAGGACTTCGCAGCGGCCAGATTTTCCAGGCGGATCGACTCGTAAACCTCCTTGCGGTGAATCGAAACAGAACGCGGGGC
Source organism: uncultured bacterium (assembly GCA_964422415.1). Lineage (GTDB taxonomy): Bacteria > Hinthialibacterota > Hinthialibacteria > OLB16 > OLB16 > OLB16. The sequence continues at coordinate 9,832 of CAYRBI010000164.1, forward strand.
GCTCACCCCGAGTTTGACTTGGTCGCCACGGACATCGACTACAGTGATTTCGATTTCATCGCCGATCACGATGACCTCGTCCTTCTTGCGTGAGAGGACCAACATCGCGTTAGTTCCCCTTCCGCTCTTCCAGTTCGGCGCTGTGGTTATCGGCCTCCTGGAGAATGTAATGACGTGTATGATAACGATCGGTGAGTAATACGACCTGTTTGCCGATACCCGTGACCGGATTGATGATTAAGGGACCTTGGAGGTTGGCGGTGATTTGATTGGGATCCTCCCGGACAACCACTGTCACGAGTACTCGCGCCTGATCCAACTTCTCCAATTCCAACGTACTGACCTCGGATGGTTTGACCTCGACCATATAATCCGGCATAAATTCAAGTGGATCGACAACCACGAAACAAAGGTACGGGTCATCGGCCGATTGCATCCACAAAAAAGGAGTGTAGGCGGCTTCTTGGATGAAGACATAACGTTTGCGCTCCGCAAAGCCCAGCAGTCCCTCCGGGAAGTTGACAACCTCTTTGCTGGGGATGCGGATTTCACCGAACCGTTCTGTTTTGATGACTTCGATGTCAGTATCGGACATGGATATGACCCCTTACCCCTCCTCTCCGGAATCCCGCCAGTCAGAAGGCCCACCTCGCGCCTCTTCTGGAAAGGCTCTACTACCCCTCGATACAGAAGAGATCCTACCATATATCCCGTCTCAAGGAATCGGTTCAGCCCTTGTAATTCTGGAGGAAATTTCCTCCACTAACACATACCTTCTCAACCTGGCTTTGGCTCAGAGTCCCCATGGGATGGTGGTGGCCGCCGAGAGCCAGACCGCTGGAAAGGGACGGCATGGCCGGTGTTGGCTGGCGCCTCCCTACCGGAACCTTTCCTTCAGTATTGTGCTCCGTCCCAAGGTCAATCCGGGTGGGTTGGTTACCCTTGCCGCCGCCACCGCTACGGTTCAAGTCTTGCGTGGTCTCTCTCTCCAGGCTGGAATCAAGTGGCCCAATGATGTGATCGATACCGGCTCTGAGCGCAAACTCTGTGGCATCTTGTGCGAAGCCCGTCAGGAAACGGATGGTTCCTTACGCTTGGTGCTGGGGATCGGGGTGAATGTGAACCTGGAGGAAGAAGACATTCCGGAAGATCTTCGCGACCGGGCCACCTCGATCCAAATTCTTCTGGGCCACACGGTGAACCGGAGCGCTCTGCTGGTTTTGTTCTTACGCTCCTTTGGGGCTGTCTGGGACTCGCTGGAAAGGGATGGTGGCGAGGAGTTGGTCCGTGAGGCACGGCCTCTCTGTGCCACCTTGGGATGCCAGGTGCGGATGGATGCTCATGGTCGGATCATCGAGGGGACAGCGGCCGATCTGGACCCTAAGGGCCGGTTGGTCCTGCGCCTGCCCAGCGGGGTGCATCAGGTGGTGGAGATTGGGGAAATCCAGCGGGCCTCGAGG
>CAYRBI010000164.1:11391-13868 GCA_964422415.1 uncultured bacterium
CTCACCCCGCTTTCGGCTTTCCCTTCCCATCGTTGACCAAGTGTGTGCCCGCTGGGATCGATTTTCCCTTGGGGATGATGAGGTCGGTCGGATGGTCGTTAACGATCAAGCATTCCTCACCCACCATGACCCCCTCGCTGAAGACAATCTTCCCCGGTTTACCGCTTTCCGAGATCACGGTCCGGGCTACCACAGCCGCGCGGATCTTGACCTTTTCCTTGATCTCGACCATCCCATTGATCTCGGTATTGGCGCCGATTACCGAATGGTCCGCCACCGAGACTGGGCCATAAATCCCCACATCGGTTCCAATGAGTACAAAGTCGCCGATAGTTGGGTGGCGTGGCTTCACCTTGTCAGTGATTCCGCCCAACGTGCAGGGGTAGATCACGCAACCGACTCCGATGCTACCAGTCTGGCCAGTGGTGATCCCCCGGTGCGGATGCTCCAGGAAGTTGGCATCGCCGATGACCGTTTCCGGATGAAGATCGGTTTGATAGATGGAAGCAGCCTGCAGGGAAATGAGGCGTGGCAGGATCGGTACCGGGATTGCTGTTCCTCGCCCCTCGCTGAACTCGCCCCCCACCGCAAGAGTATGGGCCATATCATGCATGAGCAAGGCCCGCCAGCCTGGGTAAGCGTGCTCAATCAACCTTTGTTGATATTCATAAGCATATCCAAAGCCCCACCGGTCTAGGCAATCACGGTACAGATTGGGATCCCGGTTCTGGATGGCATGGTCGATCGCGGCGATCAAGTAAAGACGGCCGAGTTCCTCCCGGTGCTTCTCATTACGGAGGACAAAGGAATCCCACAACGCCGGGTCTTTGCGTGAGGCGAAGATGTTCCATTGGCTGCGTTTACGGAATGAGGGTAGTTGGGAAACCAGATGGAGCGCTGCCAGTCCTGAGTACTCCGCGCATTGGGATTCTTCGAACTCCAACCGGTAGAAACTCTGGAGTACCGCATAGAGACACTCCGTAATCTGTGTGAGTGCTCCCTTTAGATCGGCGCCAGACTCCGCAGTGTCGGTGGCGGTCATGAACACACCTGGAACTACCATCTCCTGCATGGCATTGATCACTTTTCCCACGATCGACCAGGTGGCGGTTCCAGTTCCCACGCATGAAACCGTCTCCTCATGTGAGGGTGGACAAAAGGTGAAGCGCTCCAGGTCGGCGGGGGTGTAGCTCTCACGCAGGTGGTTCAGCGAGCCTTCGAGCGTTTCCTTCCGCAAGGATTCCAACGATGGGGGAAAGGGTGTGGTCATCGAGTTTTTCATGGCAGACCCCAGATCGAGATGAGTAATGTGTTATATGAAGTTATGGTGGCAGTATCCACATCCTTATGCCTTCTGGTCAAGGGCGCTTGGCTGTCATGAGCCAAACACATTCGGCTTCAGTCCACCGGTAGTTCAGGCTATGATGTTTTTTCAATTTTTTTTTTCGGGAGGCACTTCACCCGTGACCAAGATTCTTGTCACCACCACATCCTTTCAAGATACCCCCGGCGAGCATCATGACATGCTGAACTCTCAGGGATATGAGATCACCCGCGAAAGAGGTCCTCTCCCCGAGGAACGTATGCTGGACCTCGTGGGCGGATTCGATGGCATCCTATGCGGCGATGATGCCTTCACCCGCAAGGTACTTGAGAAGTGCCGTCCGAGGCTCAAGGTTCTCAGCAAGTATGGGATCGGAGTGGACAAGATCGATCTTCAAGCCGCTACTGATTTTCGAATTCCAGTTACCTACTGTCCGGGTGTGAATCATACTACAGTGGCCGAGCACAGCTTTGGTCTGATGCTTTCGCTCTACCGTCAAATCACACAGCAGAACGCCCTGGTTCACCAGGGGCAATGGAAGCGGATGACCGGCCATGAGCTCATGGGCAAGACTCTGGGCATTCTCGGTCTGGGACGCATCGGCAAGGAGGTTGCCAAGCGTGCCCGCGCCTTCGAGATGAAGGTGATTGGTTTTGATCCCTATTGGGATGAGGCTTTCGCCAGTCAGTATGCGGTCACACGCCGTGAAACCGCCGATGAGATTCTCAAGGAGGCGGACATTCTAGCCATGCACATGAACCTGACCTCCGAGAATCGTGGATTCCTCAATGCCGCGCGCTTGGCCACCATGAAAAAGGAAGCCATCGTCATCAACACCTCGCGCGGCGCTCTGGTTGACCAAGCTGCTGTTGCCGAAGCGGTCAAGAACGGTCAGATCGCTGGATATGGCGCCGATGTGGTTGAGCCGGAACCGATCGCTCCCGATAATCCACTCATCGGTGTTCCCAACATCGTCCTCACCCCCCATATCGGTTCACGGACTTATGAGAGTGTGGTGCGTCAAGCCACCATGGCGGTACAAAACCTGATCCGTGTGCTGAATGGGGAGGAACCGCTTGCCCAGGCCAATACCTTCAAATAACTGGGACAAGACAAGTCTCCTCATCCCGGTCTATTTCCTGGTCTGCCTCGC
>CAYRBI010000165.1:0-13819 GCA_964422415.1 uncultured bacterium
TCCACGGTGCCAACAGAACTACGAGTTTTTCAACGGACTGGTAGATACCGGTCAGGCCTTTCTGATTGAGGAACAAATGTGTAGTTCCGGAATACATGACTTCAATTCACCTTGGCCATATCAAGGAAGATGATCATTGAAGGATTTCCTACCGGGGAGTAATGACCGGTAAATTTGAGACTGCCAGTTTCACGATTCACCTGGAAGACGGCAATGCTGTCGGCACGCTGATTGCAGCAAAAGAAGAATTGCCCAGTGGGATCGAAATTGAAGCTTCGTGGATAATTCCCTCGTGTCCATTCTTCCCCAATGAATGTTAAGTCGCCGTTTTGTCCAATGGAAAAGATTCCGATACTGTCGTGGAGCCGGTTACCCGCATAGACAAACTGTCCATCGGCTGAAACCAAGATCCCAGAGCAAAAATTGCTTCCAGCAAACCCCGGCGGCAAGGTGGAGACCGTTTGCCGTGAGGCCAACCGCCCCGTTACGGCATCATAGTCAAACAACACAATTGTCGAGGCTTCTTCCTGAATTGAGTAGAACCAACGGCCATTGGGATGGAAATGGAAATGCCGTGGCCCATCTCCGGATGGCAGCGAAACCGCGGGCGGTTCATTCGGAGTCAACATACCCATCTGTTCGTTGAATTTCCAGATGAAGATTTGATCCAATCCCAAGTCAACATGCAACACGAAGCGCCCTGCAGGATCAGCCTGAATCATGTGCGCGTGAGTCCGGTCATGTCCGCTGAATGCAAAACTACCCGGCGGTGCATTCACCGCCTTAGTTGGGCCAACCTTCCCGTCATCATTCTTAATGTCTGTGGCGTTGCCCAACCGGCCATCGGGCAGAATCGGCAAAACAGCCACTGACCCACCAAAGTAGTTGGCCACCAGTAGGAAACGTCCGGATGGATGGATGCTCACATAAGTGGGACCAGCGCCGCCAGAGGGAACGGTGTTGAGCATCTCCAACCTTCCGTCCGTTGAATTGACTGCAAAGGCGCTGACGGTACCTTCCTTGCTTTCACCCACCCGGTCCGTCTCGTTGGCGGAATATAGCCGGTTTCCGGCGGCATTCAAAACGAGACAGCTAGGGCTTGTGCCCATCTCGTATATGCCGATGGGCGCCATCTCCCCAGTGGTACGATTCACCTGAAAAAGGTGTATGCCACGGCCATTGCCAGGTGGTAGATCCACCTGGGTTGACAGCACATCGTGGAGCGGAGAACTGAATGTGCCGACATAGGCGACAAGCGGTTTGGTGGCTTCATCCGCTTGCGTTTTGAGCGAACCGGTGATGAACGAGGTTGTTCCCGCAAGCGCGGCACCGGCCTTTAGAAATGAACGCCGGGAACAGTTGAGCAGAGTCATGGCCTAAAACAGTCCTTTTTTTCGATGAGATTCGGTATCAGCCAAGGTGCTGATAATCCAATGCACGCAAATCCGCTTCTTGTATGGATGATGAACTGGATCCGGGGCTCTTTAGATGACAATAGTTTTTCAGCAATATAGTTCATGTCGTCTTCTACTAAAAAAACAACGTTCAATTTAACCTGCACACCCGCTGCCAATCTGTTCACGTCAAGATCGAACCTTGTATCTGATCTTCTCTGATTGCTCCATGACTATCTGCTGATAGTAGATACAATCTCCCGGGCTTTCTCCTACTCGCTTGTCCAACGATGTATCCACATCCACTTGCATAAAAAAAAGAATCGATATCCTATAAGGCGGCCTTCAGATTCGAGTTATACTTACGGATTTCACCGCCTTTCCCTCACTCTCTCGGTATAACCCCGGTGTCCACGGCAACAAGGAACAGCGATCGAACCGGCGCAAGATTCACATGCACACGTGTGACAGGCCCCTCTTTACCGGAAATTTGCTCAACCTCGGCCGCTCCGATCTTCCCATCATGTGGATTCCAGATTGTGGGTTCAACCTTCCCACGTAAGGCCACCCAGGTATCCACATCCGCATCCGAAGAATTGGCAAGGAAATAGATGGATCGTCCATCCTTGACCTTATGAATGTATGAAACATAACCGCCGTTAACCGTCAGATCCTGGTCGATCACCACATCACCATCAGGCAGCGCCTCGGTCAGGATGGCATTGAGCGCCGCCACTTGCGGCGTAGGAATGAACCAGGCCTTGCCACCCATGGCATTGCGGTGGCACACCGAGACCCCACGATCGTAAAGGTTGTGCCCGTCGGCTCCACATATCGCCCATTCCGAAATGGAGGCGCTGTCGGTGGCGACCGCCTCCATGAGTAACCGGACCTTGGTGGTGGACACGGAGGGGAAGGTGATTTCCTTGTGTTCGCCGAGTCGATCCCCCTTGGCCTGATCGATCCAAGAGGTGCCATCCCATGTCTGGATGCGATAACCACGCACACGATCGAAGACCTCGTTCACCACTACACTCGCAACAGTCCGCGCCTGACCGAGATCCGCTTCCAGCCACTGGGCACCCTTGTCGCCATCGACGGCATTCCAACGCGTCTGGGCGCTGCCATCCATACTCATGGACGGGTCGCAGCCACCACCAGTCCAGGTGGAGGAGGCACTGACATGTGGTGCGTTGTCCTGTTGCACGATATCAGCGCCGAAGATTTCGGTAACCAATTGGCGTACTTCGGCATCGGCACCGGGTTCAGCCGCGCAATCCGGCAACCGGGTGGTGCCAATGACTGAGCCACCCTGATCGTAGAACTGTTTGATACGGCGCATGGTTGCGACATTGATGCAGCGCGAGCCGGGGATGATGAAGACACGCCAGTTTTCGTGATTGATCTTGTTATTCAGGGTGATCGTGTTCCCATCGACAGCACAACGCTCCTCAAGAACTTCGGGGTGTACGAAGGTGAAATCGCGCCGTACCCCCAAGGACAAGGCCTCGCCCACCTGCATGTAATCGGCCTCGGGAACATCGACGCAACCCTCATAAGGATTACCCGGTCCGAACCAGGAACCGGCCTGAAGCGTGGCAATCGGATAGAGCACGCCGATATCGGCGACATGGCGGCCACCTTGAAGCATGCGTTGGAGGCGTCCGATGTATTGGTTGTAAGCCGGAAGTTCGGGACCATATACCGGCGCACCGGGAGAGAGGTCGGGTTTGAAAATGATGGCCGCTGAATCATACCACACGGCATGCGGCGCCATGGTGTTTATCCCCTTGGCGAACTGGTCCATGGCCTCCTTGTAGAGATTGGGCAGCGGCAGATCCATCGCGCCATAGCATTCCGTCACCACCTGAAGGCGGTCATAATTGTTAGCCGCCGAGCTGACCACCTTGTAAGCTCTTGAGGCCCGTCCGTAAAAACCGATTTGGTCGATACTGGGCATGCTCTGGTATTGGAAGGATTTCATCAGGTCACCGACAGTGCCGATCACCGGGTTGGCGACCTCCTCTTGATCGGCATGTCCAGCGAGGTCCATGTGATGGGCCGTACACCAGTCACTGATGGTCTTGACGAACCCGGTGGCATAAAGTTCGGCGCGCATACCAAACAGGGCGTTGCGCGCCGCCGCCGTGCCGGGACCAATCTCGAACCACAGCGACGGATAGAGGATGACAGGATCGGTCTTGAAGCGTTCCCGGAAACGTTCGTTGAAGCGATCTGTCCAGGCCCTTCCACCCTGAACATGATAAAAAGCCGGTTCGTCATAGAATGCGCCATTAATGGTGGTACCGAAATGATCCGGCATGGCATCATGATAGGTTTGATAGGTCAGTTCGATGAAGGCTTCCACCGCTTTGGGCTCCAGGTAATCGACCAGACCGGCCCCACCATCGGGCACACAGTTGAAGATCATCACCTTCCACGAACCGGAAGGGACATTCCATTTCAATATGCCATCCTGGATTGAAGTGGTGATATCGAGACGTTGCCAGGTTGTAGTTTCCATTGCCACAGCGCCCATCAGAGTTCCCGCTGGCACGGCTTGGATGAACTCTTTGGGACCGTCCACATCAGCCGCAAGCATATCCAGGCGCTTGCCCAACGCCTCAGGATGTTTCTTGGCCAGTAAACCGCCCGCCGATCCACTCGGGAACCAGAACTCGTCATAGAGACACATCTTCATCCCCAGCCGGCTGGCCTCATCCACTGCGACTTTGTATTGCTTGAGGAACTCAGGACTCATGAAGTCGAGTCCCATTTCCTTGCAGGGAAGGATGCCGATGCCACGGTATCCAGCCTCCTTACATGCAGCCATCATGCCCTTGGTCTTCTCCGCATCCAGCTGGCCGTTCCAGAACCATAACGGAAGGGAGTGCCAACAGAGCGGGGGATCAGCGAACTCACCTCGTAGTTCGGCGTCATCCGTGGAAGCTGCTGACAGGGATACAGCGAGCAGTAGCGGTAGTGCGATGATGAGGGATCCGCAGAGGTGTCGTTTATTCATTTTCGTATTCATTAATTCAATCCTCTTTTCAGGTTCAATTTCCCACGCAAAACGGGTAGCAACCCGTCACAGCCGCACAGGCACGGCTCAGGTATTCCTCATACTGCCATTCACCACTACCACCGGTCTGACGGGTGATGACGAGGTCCAAGCTGGGTACGAATGCGATGAGTTGACCGCCAGAGCCGGGTTTATAGCGCGCGTCAGTAGGAATTCCGGCAACATTACGGTGGCTTTCTGGCCAATGCCGCGCGGGGAGTTCCCATCCGTGTGAAAAAACCTGGGGATTAAGTTTCCAACGCAGTTCGGGAGTTTTCACGTCGTGGGTGGGGGCGGCAGTCTCATCGACGAACCACTTGGGAATGATCTGCTGATCCTGCCAGTGTCCGCCATGCAACATGCAGTAAGCGATGCGCGCCAGATCACGCGCTGGCATACCCAGACCATGCGAGGGATGGCGGCCCATGTTGCTGTCACTGTCATAGTATTGAAACCACCAATGCTCGATACCGAGCGGTTGAAACAAGGCTTCGATTGCGAACTGGTCGTACGGTTTGCCGGTAACGGTTTCGCAGACCAACGCGGCATGTGCCAGGGCGTGCGTGGAATATCCACAACCCATCCCAGGATCGAACGCCAGTTTCGTTGTACGTTCATCGCCGCTATGACCGAGCACATATTCCCAAGTACCATCGTTGTCAGCACCGGTTGCCTCGGGACAGATGCCAGAGGTGTGATTCAACAATTGCCGGATGGTGATCTTCTCCATGCGCGGGTCGCTGAGTGGTTGAGCCCATGGGATGAAGTCAAACGCGTGATCGTCGAAGGTCATTTTCTTCGGTGTCCTGCCCTGTTGGCTTTGTTCTGACGCGATGGCTAGCACCGTAGCACAGATTGCCTTCGAGACTGACGCCACACGGCGTGCGTCGGTCTTTGCGCTATTGCCACGCTCGACTTCCAGAACAATAAAACCATTCCGAATCACGACAGCGGCAAAGTCACGATCATCTGATTGTAGCAGCCACTCCTTGAGTTCGGCGAGTTTACCGGGGTCCATGCCCGCAAGTTTTCGAATGTCATCGGGAGTTACGATCTTCCGCCAACCACCCTGGGATTCAGGGGGCGGGAAGTAGTCTTTTGTGGCCGTCAGTTGCTTGAATCTATCGTAAACTATGGGGTCGTCCAACGGGCCACTGAAGGTGAAAGGAAAGTGCTGGTTTCGTTCCACCAGCATCAGGCCCCACGACGCACCGTTGGTCACACAGAGTTCCGCGGCCTGGGCCCCAGCGATCCCAGTCTTTTCATCTTCGTTGCATACAATCGGCTTGCCGTACTTCTTCAAAGCGATAATGCGGCTGGGGATATCCTCGGATGGAGTGTTGTTGAAGTGAACCAACAGAAAGTCGGCATCCTTGATGGCAGCAGCCGGCAGCCGGCCATCTCCCAGGCCACTGGCGGAAACAAGCAATCCAGGCGCGGTCTTCTTCGCCAGCAAGATGAGTTCGGACTCGCCCGCGGTGGTTTTGAGAATACTGTGATCGAAACCCGCGTGGGCAAACTCGTTGGCGACTTCCAGCACAACGTTGGTGAATCCGCATTCACGAATCCAATTCGCAACGTTCACCACTCCGGCACGCACCGCATCGTCGTGCTGGAGGATTTGGTCTTGCCGCTGGTAATAGCAGCTCAGAATCACCACCGCGCCGTACCGGTCACATGCCTCAATCACACGCCGCACCCGTTCGAGGTACGACGGACGCAAGGAACCATCTGGATTGAATGCTGAGTTTATAGCCCCTTCATATCCGCAGGAGCCACCTTGCAAACAAAGCGTAAATGCACATACACCGTAATTCACATAGTCTGGAAATTTTGCTACAAACCTGTCCGTGTTAACGTTGGGATCAAAATCCTCCGGTCGAGTTTTGTCGTTGGCATCCTCGAAAACGGAGTTGACCATGCGTACGTTCATCAGCAATCCCTCGGCCAACGCTCCAGGATAGGTTACCTGGCCATTGATGTGCCATTTGGCATCGGCAAGAGACACTTTCGTATGGGTCATCACCTGACTCGGTGGACAGGGAGCGGCCCACCCATCCAGATAAAATTGGATTACGGCCAGCATCAGCGCCACGAGAACTTTTGTTACAGGGCGTATCATCTGCTCCCTCCAGGACTAAAAACGAGCCGCCTGTTGAAAAACACGTAGTTCTGTTTGCACCATGGATTCCCGCCTTCGCGGGAATGACGATTTCCAAGGGATTTCGCCTATTCTGTCATTCCCGCCAAGGCGGAAATCCATGGTCACGCTCTTTTTCAACAGGCTGCCAAGAACTGCGGTGCCAATATTCAAGGCTTCCCCCTTGTGCTCTAAGGCTGCATTGTCTGAGGAAGAGAATTCAGGAAGGATTGCTCCTCGTTGTCAAGTTGTTCAAACAACCGCTGCTGGCGCAGGTCGAATGAGCGGGACGGTTTTCCCCCGGGTTTGTCTTTCTGATCACCGTTGTGAAAGCACCAACCGGCGGCGCCACCGTCGAGTGCGCCCCGCAAATCCGTGATGAAGTCAGCGGCAGACGGCTCCCAATGCCGGGGGCCATACCCACGTCGAAACGGCTCCTGATAATGCAACGGCAAGACACGGCCCAGCTCTTTCATCCACTCCCGATACTCGTGGCTCTTGGCCTCCGTGCGTTTGGGCGAGTCCGCAAAGCGCTCGCGATGCGGACAGATGAAGTCCACCTGTGCGGTCCACAGAAACTCACGGAGGTCACTTTTACTGATATCTCCGCCATCCGATGCAGTCACCAGCCGTTGTGGGTCGAGCTGCCGGGCGAGTTCTCTCAGTAGATGTAGTTCCTCGAAACTTACGAATCGCTCATCGCCTACGTTCCGTTCATTCGCCAGGTCCAGATACCAGTTACGACGGGCCTTCAAGCTCGTAACCAGGGTCTCGACCGCACGGCGATGTGCGGCCAATGTTGGCACCTTTCCCGTGCTCTCCTTTGCATTTCCCCTGGTCAGGGTTATGTCCACAACAATACCACGCCGGTCACAGTCGGCTACAAGCCATTGGAGTTGCCCCATGAACGGCTCTTGGGGGTTGCCTTCTCCGTCAACCGCCGACTCGTCATTTCCGGTGAAGTTCCAAGTGGCCCACACTCGAAGCCAGTTGAAGCCATAACGCTCGAGGTCGTCCAGGTCGCGCTCAATGAATTCCTTGGGAGCGCCCAGTCCGCCGTAATAACTGATACCGAGTAGAAATGCCGGCTTACCATCTAGTGTAAAGCGCGTACCGTCGATTCCCAGTTCCACTGCCATGGCCTCCCAGCCCTGGCCAATGAACACTGCGATAACTATCAACCAGGCCGCCGCTATTACCCGAGAGAGCCAGGCCACTGGCAGTGCTGGAAGAAAATCGATTCTAACAGGCATGGATTCTTCTCCGATCATCCGATTCATTTCCAGGCGGCGGCCGGCCGCACGAGGTAGAGTACCGCATCACCCTCAAAAGGCGCTATGAAGGAGCGTTTCTGCCCGCATTCAATGAACCCGCCGTTCGTGACAACATCCGAGAATGGATTGAACCACTCAACCGTGAGGGGCTGGTTTTCCGACGTCAAGTCCACGGTCACCTCCCCGCCGTCGGGAAGATAAACCAGATACTCCTGCCCCGGGTTGGCCAGACAATAATTCGTCGAAGCCAGTTCGCCGTGCGGTGTCATCGCAGCCAGGTTCACAGACCCGGCCATCCGGCGTGATTGTCCCATCGCACGCCGCACTTCCTCCCATTGCGCGCGCTGGTTGGGAGAATCAAACACAACACCTTGATATTCGTCCATGAACAGCGGGTTGTGTCCACGTGTGAAGGCCTTCCATACCCAGGCCGCGTTGCCGCCTATGCCCCAGATATGGTCTGTATCCAGTAGGCTCACTTTCTGGCCGGCCCACGCCGGCGGGTCCTCGCCATAGCCATCATTCCTCCCCGGTGAAATCCAGTCCGCTTGGCTGGCGGACATGTCATTAATTCCCTCCGCACCGTGGCCCGTTAATCCGATGGGATGTTGCTTGGGTTTCGCCTGTTCATGATCGCGGACCGTCTTGATAACCCACCAGTCCCAATCCTTTTGACCTCCTTCATTGATGACTTCGTAGAGGACATTGTCTAAGTCGTTTACCGTATCCACAACCTTGGACAGGTAAGCGGCTTGAATGGCGTTGATCTCTGGGTTACCAAGGCGATGAGCTTCGCCCGTTAAGTCATCACCATCAACCTCGGCGCTCATTCCATTGATGTTGTTGTCCGGGTGGAAAGGATGCCCCCGCCACGCCCAACCAGGGTCAGGTTTCCGGAGGTTTCCATGCATCAATCCCCAGCCCTCAAAGAGCATCACGGAGACGTAGATACCACGTTTACCTGCAGCCTGAACACGTGAGCGAAGGCGTTCGAAATAGACCGGGTTGAGTTTCGTCAGGTCAAACTTGGGTTTCCCATCCAGGGCTAGACCTGGCCCAGTGCGCAGCCAGGGCTGAGGCGCTGCGTGAAGCACATAGTCTTTGCCCTGGCTCCCAGAGCCACGCATGTCTACCGAGGTCGAATCCCAGGTCCACAGGCGGATAAAATTGTGGCCGCGTTTCTCCAGGAAGTCGAGATACGAATTGAAATCGAACGGTTCTGGCGGATCGTCCCGTCCCATGTCCACCAGGTTGTTCCACGTGTGCGCACCGGTTAGGTAGACGGCCTTCAACGAGCCACTGGCGTCAGTCGTGCCGTCGGTGAAGTAGTGTGGGTTAGTGGGATGCACTCGCAACGGTCCACGTGCAGGTTCAGAAGTTACCGGCTTGAGGCTGGCGGGTGTGGCGCATTCCACCCCAAAGCCACCAACACAGGCACTGAGTAGGATCGCAATGATTACGACCATATATCTCTTCATACCCGGATCTACCCTTTCGGTTGAATTTCCAGCACCAGTGTACCTCCGGGACCAACAGTGACCTCCAACTCGTTTTCCCGGACAACCATGTTACTCGCCTCAGGCCAGGCATATATCACCTTCGCAGTTGAAAAACCAAATTTGGGCCGCAGTACCCCGCGCTGGACACAACCAGGATCAAGGACACAGCCCGTGCCGAAGACATCGCCCCTTTCGGCACCCCAGGGATTATAGAGCGCCACAATCCAGGCCTTGTCCGCAGAGCGATGATTGATCTGCATCACCAGGTTTGATGTACACTCGATGGGAGACAGGTCGCGTGCGGACTGGATGACGGCATCGGTAAAGCCAGAGGGTTCCACAAGACGGGCTGTCTTGGGAGCATAATTTTTGTCAAAGGCCAGGATACACTGGTAGCCCCCCCATATATCCTCTGGAGCATCCGATGGGACAATGTCGAATAACTCTGGAATAGCCCATGAGGGGTAGCAACGAGATTCATCCGCGCCTGTTAGCGTAATTTCCCCGGGTTCTTTTCGCAGACCCTCTTGTAGTTGGTCCCACGGGCCTGACCCGGGGGGACGCGCACTGGCGTCCAACACCAAGGCAAGCGGAGTGAATGGCTGGCCGACATCCGGATGGGCCTCCTGAAAGTCCAGCAGGTCTTTGGTCACATGGCCATAGGAGGAGAGCTTCGCGTTGGCCCAGGATTCCAGGTTTCCTTCCGCACCCCACTCTTCGTGCAACGTATGCGCGCCGGATAGATATGCATGAAAGAAAATTCGCCGTTGCAAGGCCGTCGAAGGCCCAAGCTCAGGGCCAACCGGCCAGGAGCTGGCATTCATTTCCTCGGGGGGGCAACGCCAGCTCCAGTCTTCCGCTGGCAGAAATGATGTACAACCTTTGGGCCCCCAGGGAGCGAAAAACACTCCCCATGGCCGTCTCACCGCCTTTGCGGCTCCGCGTAAGCTGGCAATCGCGAATTGAGAATCCGTGGAAGCCCAAGGTCCCACCTCGGCAAAGCCGGAGGCCGCCCCCCACTTGTAGAAAAGGTGCCACGCCAGATGCCCCCAATGGCTGCCCTCGGCACAGCTGAAGTGCGATCCAAACCGGTTGGCATTCCGCTGGATGTTCCATTGGACTTCCGGCCAGAACGCTTGCTCATCTGGGGGATGGACCCGGCCCGCATAATCTTCCAACGTCCCATATTCCAGCCAGCGCCGCTCATTGGCTCTGTTGAAATAAGTTCGCAATTCCTCTGTCTGGATGGCTTCGTGCTCAAATTTTGCATTGGCCTCTACAAAGCGCTTCCAATCATTGTGCGTGTTGCAGATTGGCTCATGCACTTGTCCGCCGAGGAAATTATTTCCGAGTAACTCCGCGTAAGCCCGCGCCAGTTCGCCATCGAATGGGTAGGAGAGGTAAGGGCTACCACCGGTAACACGATCAATGACGAACGGACACCGGAGACGGGACAGGATTTGATGCAACGGTCCGCCAATCCGGGCAGCTTGATTGAAACGATGTTCATCGTCTCCCCAGGGAGAGTTAACCAGACGGATGCCGGTGGTCTTCCGGATCAGACCTGCCTGTTCAAGGGCCCGCCAGTAACGTCCGGTGGATTCATAAGTGTGCAGAAAAGAAAACGTATTACGCCCAGGATGCTGGGTACTCTGATCGCCCACCCCGGCAGCAGTGGAGACGCTTAGTATCTGCGGAAAGCCCAACCCAGCAATGACGGCCGCCGAGGTTGCGAGGAATTGCCGCCGGCTGAAGACCGGCCCGGGCGAGATTACTTTAGACGCAGGGGCAGCCTTTATGGTTGTAAAACCATTGGTAGATTTTGTTGATAGGGTGATTACCGGGACATTTTCGACTTCACCTTTGTCCGAACGATTTCGTTTCGCCACTATTGTCCTCCTGACCTGCCCCATTCCTTGTAAAACTTACTATGAGACCCCCAACTTGTCATTTATCTCCCAGTGTATTTTCTAACTTAATGTTTTGGGTATACTTGCCAATATGGAACTGCGCCACTGCCGGATCAGTAACCGGTTGGTCGTTAAGAAAGAGGCCATCCACCGTAATATTCGAGACAGTATGCTCCTCAT
Organism: uncultured bacterium; assembly: GCA_964422415.1. Lineage (GTDB taxonomy): Bacteria > Hinthialibacterota > Hinthialibacteria > OLB16 > OLB16 > OLB16. Next base: position 11,459 of record CAYRBI010000165.1, read on the forward strand.
CGTAACCCTCGAATGCGGAGGGAGGCATCCGATCGGCATGGATGTGGATATTCCGAAGCTTAACATCGTAGATATAGCCACGGCGTTCGAGTCCGCCCGAGTATTCCGCGTGCTTTTGAATGTTGAAACATATCGCATCAGGCATATATGTGCTAGCCGGATCGGCAACAAATGGGGTCTCGTCGTCCTTCTGGATGGTGGGACGCTGAATGACGGCATCATATTCGATACGGATGTCCTCAAAAAGGACGTCATGGACTCTGCCATAATCCACATTCATGATATCGATCGCGGGCCCATCCAGATGAATTGCATCACAGTTCCGGAAAACAATCCGGCGCATATGCTCAGCGCGTGTTTCAGCACCAATCTCGAAGGCCTTCCCCCAATCATTCCAGACGACACAATTCTCAAAGAGAATGTTCTCACAGGTATCGTAGCGATAACCGGTGTGGCCCTTTGCGCAAAGCGAATCATCATAAGTGCGTAAAAAACAGCCGGATACAAGGGCGTTGCGGCAATTATGGAGATCAATGCCATCGGAGTTGTAACGCCAGCAGCCGATGATCTTAATGTTTTTCACTGAAATATTTTCGCAGCCGAAGGCAGCGATGTTGTAGACCAATGAGTCTCGGATCGTAATGCCTTCGATCTCGATATTGCTGGAGTTGATGAGATGAATCGTATGTTCACGCCGGCTGTTGCCGACATCCACGGTACCATCTCCGAGTTTTTCGACTTTGAAAAGGATTTCTTCCACATTTTCGCTGTTGTCGAGAATACCACGTCCGAGAATCCGGACACGGTTGACGCCTTCACCGTGAATACTGCCATAGACCACGGCGCCTTCATCAATATAGACCGTCTCATTGTCCTTCAGGTGCAGGATACCGACATGATGGACACCCGCACCGAAATAATGTGTCCCCGCCGTATCCGGGGAAACGGTGTAGTTCTTGGGCAGGTCGAGAAAGAGATGTAGTGCGTTGTGGGTACCATCCAGTTCGACCGTGTAGCCACCGGCATGCGGAAGGGTGAAGGTGATGATACCATCCTTCACCACGGGAGTGACCTTTGCCGAGAGGGGACGGATAGTGCAAACCGAAAAGGGGTGGTCCGGCTTGTATTCAAAGGTAATCGGTCCCTCCCCTTCCAGGCGGGTAAAATAGGCAATCTCGCGTTGGTCAGTCGTGCGTTGGTGACCTGGCCAGCGACGGTTATAGGGATAAGCGGAGACATAGCATTGCGAGACAGGTAGCGGTTGCCCTTCGGCTGTGATGGAGAGGGGTGCGGCCACCTCGCCCTGGGGAAGCTTGTAGATCCTTATTGGCACAGCGCCATGACTTTCGTCCACTAACGAATGGGATCTGAGCGCGGCCAGGGCGATCGCAACGCTGCCCGTTTTCAAAAAATTGCGGCGATTGATCATCGTGTTCATGTTATTTATCATCTCCTAAAAACAATTGTCTGTTCTCGGTTGTTTCTAGTTTAAACCGTACGAGACTTCGCATTCGCAGGGTATGTTTTGATAGTCCCCTGTGAGGGTCGTGGCATGTCACGCAACCTTCTCCCGGTGACGACGAGACTGTGAAGAACTGTTGAAAAGTACGGCCGGAGACGGTCGGAATATGCCGCGCCCAAGGGTAGAAATAGCCCCTTTGGGGTCTGGGGTCAATGTGTTTTTATAATCAGTCCTCAAGGTGTGGTCACAGAGAGTAGAATGGCTGCTAGCCGGATGACAATCTGTCACCGCCATGCCCATCTGTCCGGCGGTCTTGGCCAGATCCCAAGGACCGCGCACCAAGCACCCTTGACCTCGATATTCAGAGGTTGTTGGCCCGCCTTCTTCATCCAGAGTTCGGCGGCCATTCTCCTGCCAATCGCCTCGAAATACTTGAGGTCCTATCTTGAGTATCATCCCGGCGCTTCCATCGAGAATCAGATCTTTCCGCTCAGGTCAATTAGATCATTCACCCAGAGAGATCTGCAAGGCGCTCTCCAAACTTCTCGTTTAGGAGAGCTCTCCCACCAATCATACGAAATCCCTGATTGACTTCTGGCTACCTTATATTAAAGTTGCATGTATTCTGGAAATGGGTTAGAAAGATTCAAATCTTCCAGATCTTTCGTTGCAGCATTGGGTGTCAGGAGTAGAGAAGGATGGTGTTCTATAAAAAACAATAGAACCGTTGTTACCCCCACAAGATCCATGGCAGATAGAGTTTCAACGCAAGGTCTGCGATACATCCTTCATTGCTGCGGGATGCTTGCGATTTTCGGCGGGTGCCTATTCGCCGCGGCTGGTTCGTGGACATGGTGGCGCGGGTGGGCGGGGCTAACCGTTTGCTTCTTGTCCGAATC
>CAYRBI010000166.1:0-13815 GCA_964422415.1 uncultured bacterium
AGCCCTTCACGGCTCCTGGTTTGGTGTCCATAACTTGGGCCTTGGCGTTGGGGGCCAGGCGCAGATGACCATCAGTGACCACCACTTCACCGGGTTGGAGCCCCTCTTGAATGATGGTCAGCCCTTCTCTGGATTCACCAGTCACCACATTGCGCAATTCAACCGTGGAATCCTGCTTGAGGACATAGACATAGGAGCCTACTTGACCGGTTTGAACCGCCTCTGAGGGAGCAACAACAGCATTCGTGTGGACCGAGACAACCAGCCTGACACCCACGAATTGGCCAGGCCAGAGGACTCTTTTTGAGTTGTCAAAGGTGGCTTTGAGCCGGATGGTCCCTGTCCTCTGGACCACTGAGTTGTCCAGGAAGGTCAGAGTACCCGTGATAGGTGGAACATCTGTGTCTGGAATGATCGCTGTAACTGTCAACGGTCCCGCCTGCATGGATCGCTGGACTTCGGGAAGGTTCCGCTCGGGCAAGGTGAAACTTACGTACACCGGATCAATCTGATGGATAACCACCAATGCCGGGGTATCATTCTCCTTGACCAGATTCCCCCGGTGAACCAACAGGCTACCCGTTTTCCCATCGATCGGAGATTTGATCGTGCAATAGCCTAACTCGATTCCAGCCCTTTCAATATCCGCCGAGGCTCCCAGGATCGCGGCGGAGGCTGACCGAATCGCGGCCTCATCGGCTAAGACCGCCGCCTCATAAGACCGCGCTGTAGTTTCTACCCGGTCATATTCCTCCTTGGTCACCACTCCCTTGGTCAGCAGGGTGGAATTTCGTTCCAACTCTGTCTTGGCGTTCTCGAGTTGAACTTGATTCTTGGCCTTATTCGCTTGGGCTACCTCGATCCCAGCCTCGGCCTTGGCACGATCCGCCTTGGCCTGTTCCAGAGCTACCTCATAGGGACGGCTGTCGATGGTAAAAAGTGTCTGATCCTTCTTGACCTCTTCTCCCTCCTTGAACCATACCTGAGTAATCTCCCCGGAAACTTGAGCCTTCACCGAAATGATCGAGAAAGCCTCCACTCCGCCGATGGCGATCATTTCAGCGGGCATATCACGTTGAGTCACCGTCCCTATCCGCACAGGGGCCGGGGCCTTTGCCGTAACAGGTTGGGAACTGGCGCCACCCTGTTGCTCACACCCCGACAAAAACAAGGGCAAGAGGACCAGTGACAAGCCGGTGATTACCCCCCTGACATGCCTTCGCGGTTTATGAACTGTATCAATAAAAAACATGGATTTCTTGGTCAATAGAAAATCAGCCCGAGGACTCTTTCATTCGCGAGATCATCCGTTCAGCTGCCTGACGTGCATTCACCACGCAGTCATTCACGGAAATACCCTGCGTGTAGTTTCCCACAAAAGAGAGTCCGGGGTAATGTCCTAACGCATCCTCCAAGGAAGCAATCCGCTCGCAATGTCCGGGAACCATCTGGGGGACAGCCTCCGGCCAGCGGGACACATAAACCGATCGTGGATCCTCACGGATAGAGATGAAACCCGCCAGCTCCGCGATGGCACGCCGGGTGAGTTCCTCCTCTGGAAGTCCGGGCCAGGAGGGAGAACGGACTCCACCTACAAAGACACGGATGGAGTGACACCCCTCGGGCGCATGGTGAGGAAAAACCGAGGAAGCAAATAACGCACCCAGGATATGAACACTCTCTTCTGGTTTAGAGACCAGAAAACCGAAGCCTTCCGGGGGTTTTTCAAATGCGTCCGGACCATACCCCAGATTCACCACCGCCAGAGAGACACTTTGAATCGGATCCAGGATCCCGGCAAGGTTGGGAGCCCAGGGGCGCAAAAGCGTACGGGTAGCAGGAAGACCGGTGGACAGAACGAGATACCGGGAGGTGAATACCCGGCTTGATCCAACTGTGTCCTTTACGTCAACCTGGTACCCTTCCTTGGTCTTGGAAAGTGAGATCACCTCCTGTCCCAAGAGCAAATCCGGCCCCAGAGTTGAGGCCATCGCATCGCAGAAGCTCCCTACTCCGCCCCGGAAACTGACCATGCCCTTCCAACGCCGTTTGGGTTTCCCCTTCGCCTGGAATCCCCTTTTGAAAAGACCCAGAATCAAGCTGCGGGAGTTCTGATCAATCTCCCAGAGTAAGGGAAAACAAGCGCGTGCGCTGAGCTGGTCGCTGTCTCCCCCATAAACACCCGCCACTACTGCGCTGACCACATTGTCCGCCAAGGCATCACCGAAACGCCGACGGATGATATCTCCCAGAGTAGGATCGTTTTGGGTAGGACGTTTTCCGAGCACAGGTTCGGCGAGAAGGCGGATCTTCTGGGTAAAAGGGAGAAGTGGAGTTTGGATGGCTTCCAACAGAGAAAGTGGCGCCTTCCGCCGTTGCCCTCCCAAGACAATCTCCCTTACCTTGGCGGTTGGTGCGGGTGGCACTACCTCTAGATCCGCGGAGAGTGAATTGAGCAGATCTTCGAAGAGGGGATCCCTCACCAATAGGTTGAAGGGCCCCTTCTCAAAGAGGAAGCCATCTTGGTGAACGGTCTGAGCGCACCCCCCGGCCCGGTCCGCTTTGTCCAGAAGCAAGACATCGGCCCCACGCCGGTGCAAGTCCTGAGCGAAGGTCAGGCCACTGACCCCCGCCCCGACTACAATCACATCCCGGTGTGTTCCCTCCATGTCTGCCATGTTGACTCCCTACTGTGCGTGGGACTGGATCAATACCTCCGCCCACGTGTGGCCGGATATCTTGTGGAGCGTTGCGGTGGACGGGTTCCATAGGCTGAAGCCTTCGGGACCACAGCTGTCTGAGGTGCCTTTTTCTCTGTGATGGTGAGGTCCTTCGCCATCCGTGACATGCTGGGATTATAAGAGCCCAGACTCTTGCCACTCCAAGCATAAAAACGGAGGGTATCCTCGGGCAAATCAGTGATCATGGATGAACGAACCCCCGCGAGATATGCCACCAGACTGGGGGGAGTATCGAGAGTGGCAAGAGTCGCGTAACCCTTGGTCTGCGCCTCGCGTGAGAGTGTGGTCACTCCTTTCACTGGTGTGAGCCCCAACCCTGACAGATGGCGGGTAGTGACATCCAATCCAGTCAGGAAATAGAGGTTCAGCGTATAGGTTCCAATGGTGCTTTGAAACTTCAAAGGAAACACCGCCTCCGTGGAGGCGAAAGCGAAATGAACTGGCCCTAGAGAACCTGAAAGGGGTGGATTCGAGATCACCGCGGCGGCAAAGGTCCAACCCCGTTGGGCATAATCGCGGCAAAGGTTCTCATCGAGTCCCTGAAGATTCTTGGATTGCGCCCAAGCCAGGAGAGAAGCCAGCGCAACCTCACCAGTGCCGGGAACGATATTCCAAGCCAGGCCGACCTGCTCATTTTTCGCTCCCCCCGCGAAGATACTTTCATTAAAGCGGTTCAGGCCCTTGGGACGGCCGGTCCGCAGACCATAACGTGCCTTGTTCGAGGGGTGGATCCAATCAAAAAGGTCCTCAAACAATCTCTGAGCGGGTGATTTCGCAAGTTGAGTTCCTGGAAGTACGGGGATCACCCAGGCCATCTCGGCAGGTGGAGCCAGTTCAGGGGTGGGAGACGGACTGGGCATGGAACTACGGCGTCCGCGCATAACCATCTGTCTTGCTGGCGCCGATGAAGTGATATCATACCGGGCTTCAAGCACCAGAGACTCTCTGCCATCATGGTAGACAATGATGGCCTCCTGATTTTTGACACGGCACTTGCCCGGATAATCTTTTGGTAACAAAACTTGGGCCATCGACATGGAGCACCATGCGAGTAACACCACACCCACTATGAGACCAGGAAACAGTCCCGTTCCTTTAGAACTAGCAACCCTCTTCACGGACATCAACCTCCAGCACACGGCAGCGTTGGTCAGGCTCAATGGAAGATGGCTGAGCCTTCTCTTGTTGCTTGGTATCTTCGCAGTCTCTGCTTCAGCGGAGAAGCCCTCTCCCCCCGAGGCTTGGCTGGCTTGTCTCGCCAAGCAACGGGATGCACTCAAGTGCTTTGAGGTGGAGGTCGAAACCTGGAGGCTGGATGTCCGCGCGGCCACCTCCTCGGTCACTTTCGAGCAGAGTGAATCTTTTCTCGCGTGGGCTCCAAGCCTGCTGACACAGCTCAACTTGCGCGAGGAGGACTCTGATGAGCTCGTGTCGCTGCTTGTCAAAGAAGCCCGCAACCGGTTTGGGGAGAATATCCCCATTTCCGAGGCCCGCCGTGAGATTTATCAACGGGATGCGGACCAGGGATTCTATCGTGTCTGGGAAAAGCTTTCCGGGGCGCTCTCCATCTTTGACCGGCGGGGGATCTGGAATCAGGATGAGCATGAAATCTCGATTGGTCCTGCTCCCAAGGAATCAGAGATCGAGGTCTACCTGGCCCGGCTGGGACTGCTCCTGCCCTCCGCCGCCACCGCCGAAGAAGTGGCCAGCGCAACCCCTTCTCAAAATACTAATGAGATCGTTTTCCGTGTTGATTTGGAGGGTTCTCGTTTCCGCTTCGGGTGTGATCCCCACTCTGAAAGCGGCTTGGTCAATTCGATCCGTGAGACCTCCATCTATGATGGCAAGGAACAGGGACTTCTGGAGAAAAGAATCTGGTGCCAACTCCCTCCCATGGGGCCTATGCCAGCGGAACTCCCTTATCCTTTCAATCCCCTGGTGGGTGTGGAACTGCAGTACCAATCCAATGGTTCGGTCGAAAGTATCGCTATCCGGAGGATCCTTTCGTTGAAACGAGATCTCAACACTTGGTCCTCCTTTCCCAAGGAGCGCCCACCCTTCGGGTGGCCGGTGTTGGACTACCGCTTCAAGCCCGAGGTGGAGTACCGTTTTGGTTTCCAGAGTCAGTAAGCCCACCCCTTACGAAAAGGGGCAGGACCACGATAGCTACGCCGATGTTTCCCAAGACCAACAGCGTGGAAGGATCGAGGGGACACACTCCCTCGATGGGCAGTGTGAGAAATGCCCAGTAATAGAAGTTGGGGACTAGACACACGGTCAGGGCTAGAAAACGGTGAGTAGGAGGCGCATCGGCCCTCCACACTGCCCAGGCAGAACGATCTCTTGATGACCGTGCTACAGATGGCTCCCAGGTGCCTGACCCCAGGGGTGGCCCCGGATTACAGAGCGGTATGAGCCGCCGGAAGGCCTCCAGCACAGGGAGGATCTCCAACGTGTAATGGTGCTTTACTTCACCTGCGAAGAGGGGTGGCAGAAAACAACACAGGAGCACAAAATCCGGTGTCGAGATCTGGCTCCTCCTACGGAAGAAATACCAGAGAACCCAAGCAAACAAGGCTCCTGTGATGGCGACCCCAACGAGCTCGGAGAACTTGGGCCACCAGATTTCCCAGGTTTGCGGTACCGGTAGGCTGTCAAAGGTTCTCACCAGTACGATATGGATCGAGGGACACTGACGCATTCCAGCAAAGTCCGCCATGTTGGGGAGGACCTGGGTGAAGTATTCCCAGCTGGTAATGGGTCCTGAGATCCCCAACGCCAGGAGAGCCCCAATCACAAATCCCACCGCTAGACGCCATCTCAACGCCACCAGGAAGGCGGGTAACAGCAACACCGGGGTGATCTTCACCATCGCGGCCGCTCCCAGGAGGACACCCGCGCCAAGCTCATGATGGTTGGTGAGTCTCTGGCTAGACTCAGATTCGCAGGTATCCGTGGGTGAAGGCGTTTCCTTACCCCCACCCAACACCCACCAGGTCAGGATGACCAGGAACAGAGGGATAAAATCCGATTGCCCATGCCTGAAGGTATGTATGACCGGCCCCCACCCCAGGAGAATCGCGAAAGCAGCCCACTTCTGGCCGGTATCCCGGTATCCTCTTTTTCGGGTGGGCCAGAGCAGGGTCAGGTAAAGAACCATGCAAACGGCCAGATAGGCCTTCTTTCCCCACATAGGTGGGAGATAACTGAAGGGGAGCAAGAGCCGTGCAAAGAGGGGGGGATAGATGTAATTCCCCCAAGCCTCACCCATGGCCTCACCTGGAGCTTTCCCAAGGACGGCGGGAGGATAGGGCGATTTCCCCTCCGACAGGCTCTCCGCCGCTCCCAGGAAGATTTCGAAATCCCCCCCCACATACTCCCAGGTCTCCCACCAGGCATACTTCAGGAAGGGGGGAACAATCAACAAGAAGACCACCACCCCCAAGAGACGTGTGGTCTTCACCGAAAAAAGCGCGCTCATGGACGGCAAGGCTCCGGAAGGGCAACTTGTTGCTGACAGTCCTCGCTTGCCTCGCGGCGCCACCAAGTAAACTCAGGCACACAGGAAGGTTTCAAGAGCACGGGCAAGATGAGTGCGAAGGCCATCAAATTCGTGGCCGAGACCAGAAGCTCATGTGAGACCCCAAACACATCGTAAAAGAAGGTGTGTACCGCCTGGCTAGGTCTCCAGAAAAAGAAATCGGGCCAAATGAAGACCAGCAATAGTAATAACTGCATGGCTTCCATTGGCAGGCGCGACAATTTGAATTCCATCCAAGTACCTTCAGCCAACTTCGCAACCAGTCCGCGTATCCAATGGCGCATGGCAAATAATACTGGCAACAACGCCAGAGAGTAATGATGGAACCAGCTGGAACCGAGTAAGGGGGCCAGATAACAACCAATCAAGACCGCATTAGCCTGGGTGAGAGTCTTCCGGTTTCGCATGACTAAATAGAGAACTCCCGCATACAGACTGATGTTTGCCATCACCCCTAGAGTGGGTGCAATGGTGCTTACAGTTGCGGGGAGAAGATTCGCTTTGATCAAGAGGTTGATGATCTCGATCACTCCACGGTTTACGGACATGAAATGGGGGCGGGAGGTAAAATCGGTCATGGTGGGGAGGACCACGGTGAAGTATTCGTAGTTCGTGCGGACTCCAGTCAGGAGGAAGGTCAGTAGTATCCCCACACCATATCCAGCTGCCATCCTCCATCTCCGTGCCACCAGGAGAATGGGGAGGATGACGATGGGGGTCAACTTGATCATCGTAGCCAGGCCGATCAGTCCACCCGCTAGAATCTCAGTCCATTTTCCAGAATCCTGGGTTTCCCCTAGGGGCAGTTTCTCGACCAGACAACAGGCCGCAAAGATCGAGAAGAAAGTGATGGGATTGGATTGGCCAAACCGGAAGGTTTCAATCGTGGGTCCCCAAATGCACAGTAACGCAAAGGCAGCCCAACGTTCATACTTCACCGATCTTGAATTCGATCTCCAGGGCACGAACAACAGAAAATAGAACACCACACAGGTGTAGACATAGGTCTTCTTCGAAGCGAGCTCAGACAAACATGTGGTTGGAGCAATGATCCAACCATAAAGGGCGGGATAGACATATTTCCCCCAGGCTCTGTCCGCTCCCGGCTCATGCTGGATGACATCATTAGGATAGGGGGATTGACCATTAAGGAGATTCCGCCCTGCGTTGTAGAAGTAGGGGTAATCCATGCCGACATATTCCCAGGTTTCGATGACGGAGTAATGGAGAAACGAGACGGGGAAGGCGAAGATGTAGAGATAGATCAGAACGCTCCTGAGAAACTTCCAGTGCCGTGGAGAAATGGAGAAACACCTATTCTGTTGTGTGGATTCGATGGTCACTCACCCTACCTCAGAGCGGGTATGGTACTGGTTTAGGCGGGTGTATTCCACTGTAATCTTCACAGTAGAGTGGATGAACCTCTCCTCCCAGCTCTGCTCCCATTTCTTCATAATGAAAGGGGGGCTTCCACTGCAAGAGAGCATATCCATAATCAAGGGCATGCGTGAGGAACTCGATTAAATGAAGATCGCCATTGGGATTACGGGGGCCAGCGGCGCGGTTTATGCCCAACGGCTATTGGAAAGGCTTCATGAGGGAGGCCACGAGCTTCATGTCACTCTTTCTAGATATGGCCGCCTTATCTGGCAGGATGAACTTGGAGTGAGTTTCCAGGAGTGGCGGGAGTCATGGGATTGGAGTGGTGAGAAAGGATTCAGCCGGATGCTAGTCCACACCCATGATGATCTCCTCGCGGCGCCTTCCTGGGGGATGCACAAGTTCGATGGGTACCTGGTGATCCCCTGTAGCGTGAAGACCATGTCGGCCATCGCTAATGGCAGTGCGGATAACCTGATCACCCGGTTTGGAGATGTAGCCCTGAAAGAGAAACGTCCCTTGGTTTTGTTGCTGCGCGAAACCCCTCTGCATGAGCTCCATTTGGAGCGTTGCCTGGCACTCTCACGCGCGGGCGCGGTCATCTTGCCCGCCTCGCCTGGTTTTTACCTCAAACCCAAAACCTTGGATGACCTGATCAACTTCATGGTGGATAAGGTCCTGTCCTATCTGCCCGGCCTTGTCACTCAGTGATCCACAAATACCTGGAGTTGGTCAAGTTTCCACACACCCTCTTCGCGCTGCCCTTCGCGATGATCTCGATGCTGGTAGCGGCGGGTGGACTCCCCAGCCTATGGGTGTTCACCTGGATCCTGGCCGCCATGGTCTGCACCCGCACCATGGCCATGACCTTCAACCGGATCGCCGACTTGAACTTTGACCGGCAAAATCCACGCGCCGCGCAACGTCCCACTGTGACTGGAGAAGTGACCCTCCGCTCCGCCTGGATCCTCTGGTTGGGGTGCTCTATCGGACTCATCCTAAGCGCGGGGATGCTCAACCGGCTCTGCCTCCTGCTCTCCCCTGTGGTATGGTTGGTCTTGAATGGCTACAGCCTGGCTAAACGCTTCACTCACTGGACCCATGTCTGGCTCGGTCTCGCACTGGGTCTCGCGCCACTAGGCGCCTGGGTGGCGGTGACCGGGAAAATCGAGTGGTATCCCGCACCCCTTGGACTGGCCGTGCTCTTCTGGGTGGCGGGATTTGATATCATCTATTCGCTTCAAGATGAGGAGGTTGATCACCATCTGGGGTTGCATTCCCTGGTAATCCGTTTTGGGGCCGCTGGTGCGCTGCTTCTCTCACGCCTCTTCCATCTGATGGCCCTGCTGCTATTCGTAGGATTCGGGATCCTCATGCAGTTGGGGATTCCCTTCTTCGTGGGAACTGGGATAGTGGGCGTGGCGCTCATCATAGAACAATCCCTGGTGACTCCGGAGGACCGTTCGCGAGTCAACGCGGCCTTCTTCACCGCCAATGGCTTTGTCAGCCTGGTACTCCTAGCGGCGACCCTAGTGGACATCTACACATCATGAACAATCCCATCTTCAGCATCCTTCTCATCAACTGGAACACTGCCCGGCTGACCCTCCAGGCCATCGAATCAGTCCATGAGGACTCCGCCAGATGCGGCATCCCGGTCGAAATCATCGTGGTGGACAATGGATCCTCGGATGACAGTGTCAGTCAGATCCGGAAGAACCAGCCAGAGGCGGTTTTAATCGAGAATGGATGCAACCTCGGATTCGCGCGCGCGGTGAATAAGGGCCTCGCGGTCCACAAAGGGAAACATGTCATCCTCTTGAATACCGATGCCACCCTCTGTCCGGGAGCGCTCACGGCGATTCTATGGGCCCTCGATGAGAATCCCCGGGTGGGGATTGTGGGAGCGAACCTGCTCAATGAGGATGGCACTCCCCAGAACTCGATCGCGCCCTTCCCTTCTCTCCTAACTGAAGTGGTCAACAAAGCCCTTCTCCGCTGCCTATCACCCACGCGCCATGTACGGAAGGTGCACGGAACATCACCAAATCTCCTGGATGTCGACTCCGTCATCGGAGCCTGCCTGGCCATGCGAGGAGAGACACTCACCGCCATCGGGCCCCTGGATGAACGTTTCTTTTTCTTCTTCGAAGAAACCGATTGGTGTTATCGGGCACATCTGTCCGGTTGGCGGGTGGTGGTTGCTCCAGAGGCAAGGGTGACACATGGTCAAGGCAAGAGTTCAGAAAGTGTTCTGGTGGATGTGCGTATCGAGTACTACCGCTCCCGCTACCGGTATTTCCTTAAAAACTATGGAAAATGGAGCACCATCCTCTTGTTTGAATTCATGCTCATCAAACTGATGGTGGAAACCCTCTCCGCACTGGTGACCTTTGGGGTGAGTCTGGGAGCTTCTCAGAAAGCCCGGCGGCGGCTGGGGGTGGTTTTGCGCTTGTTGGCCTGGCATGTGCGGGGCTGCCCGGGAAGTTGGGGATTGGAGGGGAGAAGTGTAGAATCACATCGAGGAAGGTGAGACCTTGTGGCCGGATTAAGAGTCATTCATGACCGTGTAGGTGAGACCTTGACCATCTATTGGGAGGACCCATCTCCGGATCAGATTTGTGAAGAGGCCGGTGATGGAGTCATTCTCATCAAAAACCGGACGACTCAGGAAGTCATTGGATTTGAACGCCTTTACTTCAAAGGTGAACAGTCGTTTGAACCAGTCACCTTCGAAACGGTTGAATGCGGAATCTGAGAAGTAATGTACGCTCAGATAACCCAGATAAGCCCCCATGCCATCGCTGTCAAACCGGTAGAGGGATTTACCCTGATCGTCGATTTCTCCAACGGTGAGAAACGGCGTTTCATGATGAAAGACAGACTCGATCACCCCTTCTATACACCGCTCAAGGATGAGCGGGTTTTCCGCAGTGCCCAGGTGAGCGGACTGAGTATCGAATGGCCCGGCGGGCAGGATATCTGCCCGGATGATCTTTACGAAAACAGCATTCCCATCTGAAATACCCCCGTTTGCGGTTCCATAGGTCTCATCTGTAAACACACACGAGTTGCATACACTTGTCCCTCGAAAGGCTTATGTCATGCGCGTCTTCTGGAAGGCTTTCAGTGGAGTCATCATTCTGTTTTTTTTCTGTTCCTTGGCAATCGGGGGTGATATCGCTTCTCCCCCATCTGTTTCAATCAATCCGCCGCAAGCGGCTCAACCCGGAGTCCTCACTCCCAAAATCACACTCTCGACGGTCTTCCCCAACCCACCCACTCACCGTGAAGCGATGGATAAAGGGGTGCTTGGGAAAGACACTCCGTGGTTCTGGGAGGATCCAGCGGGGCAGCGTGGCGCGAAGCCACCCTACACCCCATTAGCTGATGGATTCGCCTTTACCAGTACTTCGACAACATCCTTGGCCAGTGGCAAGAAACGGCATTGGCTGGTATATCAAAACAACCAATTCCCGGTTGGGGACCATCCCCTGATCCGGACGATTGTTCTCGCCTTCAGCGACATGTATGGCCAGTATGACACATTTCCCATCACTGGAGCCGGAAAAGAATCGGCCATGCCGAGAGGGACCGCCTTTCTCAGCCTGGGTGCACTCCGGTTCGCGGTAGAAGCCAAAGGACAATCCATATGGTTGGACCGGTTTCCGGTGACCGAGGGAGCCTACCGCCCTGGTTTGGCAGCCTGGACATGCCGTGCACCGGAGTTGGGAGTAGACCTCACCGTAGAAGTCCGTCCCAACATCAGCGCACGGGGATTCATCACACGCATCCAGGTGAAGGAAGCGCCCGCCGATGCCCGGATCATGGCCTTCTATGGAATGGTCGGGTTCGACACCTTCCCGTATGCCCGGTTTACCTCCTTTGATGGTAAACAAGACGTCAATCCTCCCAATGGAGTGGAAGTTCTTGCGGACCGTGTCAAGGTGACATCTCCAGCCCTGTCACGCGCGCTGACCTTTTTCACTTTGTGTGAACAGGGTCAGTCTCACTTATCGAAGCCGGAGGCGGCCCCCGACAAGGTTTTCGATATGGACAATAAGGAAGTTCAGCCCAACTATGATCGCACTGGGAAATGGGACCGCCTGTGTACACGGATGGAGGCACCGCTGACACCGGGAAAGACTCTCTATGGAATTCATGTCTGGGGAGCAGATGGATATGACGAAGCGAAACTGGCTGAAGTCAAACAACGCATGAATCCCGATTCCCTTCCCCAACCCTACTACGATCAGATTTGGCAGGTCTGGTTTGATAATTTCGTGGGGATGCAGCTCGATCCGGAGAAAAAATTTACGAAGCTCCAGAGCAATCCGGAGGTGGCATGGTCCGAGGCCGAGGGATTCTGGGCTGAGCGGGCACAGCGCTGGACGGTCGTGACTCCCGATAAGGCATTCAATGCTTCCGCCAATTGGGTTGGGCAGACCCTGGAGTATTTCCATCAGCCCCCTGGATACCTGTTGGGACAAAATGCCTGGTGTGGTTTTGGCCATATGACAAGTTGCTGGCATGCACTCAACACGATGGGGGACCTTGATAATGTACGCACCCTTATCGGTATCCATGCGGCCACCCGCCAAACCCCCACTCCACCGGGTGGCGATCCAGCAGTGAATGCCACAGAGAAGGAAATTCGTTGGACCTTCCTCAACCTTGAATCGGTGGTATCTGAACCACTCAATATGTGCTGGCTCGATCATGTGCGGGTCTGGTGGGAATGGTCCGGGGACAAAGAATGGCTCAAAGCGCTCTGGCCCGCTGTCATGGATGCGTTACACGGAGAGATGGCTAAGCGCGATGGAGATGGTGATGGCCTGTATCATGGCTTCTATGAGTTCTGGGACTGTGACCGTGAACAGCGCGGCCCCAAAGCCGCTGGCCAGACAGCATGGATGATCTCGAACTTCCGGGCGGTAGCGGAAATGGCGGACACACTCGGGTATCCCAAAGACGCCGAATTCTGTTGGGCCCAAGCCGGGAAATCATTCAAGGCCTGGCAGGAACAACTCTGGTATCCCGAAATTGGTCAATCAGGCGCTCGCACTGCCGATGACCAACGCTACGAACGTGCCTCGATCCATGAAATTTTCATCCCCGCCCAACGCGATATTTTGACCGAAAAGCAAGCGGCCCAAGCCTGCCGGCGGATCAACTACCTGTACTCCCAAACAAGCCGGTATGGTGTACCCATGCTCTTCAAGAACGACTGTTGGCCGGTTTTCTGGAGCCAACACTATATGCCCCCCGGTGATGTGAGTTCGATGGTAATGACTGCGGCGCGGTGTGGATTGGCTGAAGAGTTCTTCCCCTACTACGAAATAATCGCCGCCGCTCCACTCAAGTCTTATCACGCCGGTCTCGGGCTCTCCATCGGAGAAGATGGCGCAACCGATTCCCAACAGGCGGGTAATTCCGATGCTCAAGCACCTTATGCCTGGGCTCTCGCGGAAGGAATCTTCGGTATCGCTCCAGATGGCGAACCGGGCATGGTGCGGATTGCGCCGAATATTCCAGCAAAATGGCCTACCGCCTCAGGTTCATTCGGTAGTATTTCATTATCAATCGACCAGACCGCTATAGACCGTGTTGTCTTGACTGTGAGTGACAAGCAGCAACGCCAATTGCGGATTTTATGGCCTACCCAACGGCCGGTGAGGCAAATCAAGCTGAATAACAAGGAAATACCCTTCCTGATGGAGCAGGAAAGCGACCATCCCCTCATGAGAGATGCTGTTGAGAGTGACCTTGAATCATCTCATGCGAGGATCAAGCCAGCGGTAAACCGGGCTCTCATCGAAACCACCTTCAAGGGTGAGAATGAGATGCGAATGGAATACATCTTCGATCCGGAGCCGCTCGAATTACCCAATACCCCCACCGAGGTAGTGGAAGGTGTTGATGCAATGCTGAAGGTGGTCGGCGGAAAGATCCTCGGGATTGACGATCCGCAGAAGTGCCTCAAAAAGTCGAGGATTGACGATGCGGGTACGGCGATTGTGATCACACCTCAGAGCGAAGGCTCTCAAAGCAAAGGATTCCACACCCTCTTCGTGAAAATCGCCCGCGGCAGCTTCGGCTATTGGGTACCAGTGAGTTTTACAATCGGTCCGGCATGGCAAATTGTCGAAGAAT
>CAYRBI010000167.1:0-13777 GCA_964422415.1 uncultured bacterium
CAAGCTCTTTTACTCTCCCCATTGACCCTTCATCCCTAAGTTAGCGCGTATGCCCACAAGGGGGGAGGGGGCAATAACACGCTAAAGCGTGAACAACATACAACTCCCTCCCCCCTTGCGGGGGAGGGTGGGGGTGGGGGGTATGTTTTTCACTTAGCGGGTGGCGGTGTCTCAACCCACTTGAGATTAAAGGCGTAATGCTGACGGCTGCTGATAAGGTGGATCACGCCATCGAGTCCTTGGCAGATGGAGAGATATCCTTTGGGTTCGGCGGTGTCCGCGCTGAGTGTGAAGAGCTCCCCATCCATGGCTTCGACTTGACGGCCAGGGCCATCGTCGCTGATGAGGCGGAGCTTGGGCCAGGTCAACCCGTCGTCATAGGAGACCGCGCCGAAGAGTCCAGTGACCGGCCGCTGCTTTCCGGAGGTATCGGTGATCTGAACCGGATCGCGGGCGAAGGAGGCGAGGAAGAGCGGTCCCTCCTTGAGTCGGAGCAATGCGAGACGTTGACCACCGCCGATGGGTGGGAACAAACTGGGTTCATAGGTCCAGGTCTTGCCCATGTCGGCGGAGAGGCTTTTAGGCATCTTGCCCTCGATGGCCTGAGCACGTCCCAGCCCCATCAGGCGTCCATCTCCAAGTTGGACTACACCACCATGGATACCCTGAATCGAGCCGCCTGGATCGGACCAGGTCTGACCGTTGTCGTAACTGAAATGCAGGGCTGTGCCACCCTTCCCGCCGGGGATGTTGTCGCAGGGCAGTACAATCGCCCCCTGCTGGGTCCGGATGATCGACTCCACCGGCTGGTGACGTCCCACATGCTCGGGGATCACGAGATTCGCCTTCGACCAGGTCGCGCCGCTGTCATCCGAGGTGCGCAAGAGGACCGCCATCGGTCCCCAGGTGGCCGCATTGGATAGACCCACGAAATGGTAGAGCCGTCCTTTTCCATCATTCCACAGCGCGGGGGCATGGTCATTCCGGGCGGGCGCATCCCAGAATAGGGAAGCTGGCTCCCATTCCTCCGTGCCATACCGCAACCGGCTGGCGGTCAAGACTAATTCACGTCCTGTCTCGGTGACGGTGCTGTACCAGATAGCCAGCAGGTCGCCATTCGGACACTCGGCGATGCCGGGGTCATGGTTATGTTCCGAAAAAAGAGGCCCTTTAGAGCCAGCGGGAATGTGTACATACTGACGTGGCCCCTTGAAATAGGGGACAGCCGGATCAGGTCCTGTGGTGATATCGAGGGGGATAGCCTGGTTGACATTCTGCTGGCAGAGTGGAACTGGCCAGGGCTCGGAGGGTGAACTCCGCGGAAGCGCCCCGATCACTACCCGGAAGCCGATCATGAAGGTCTTGTCTTCGGGTAAGGTGCCCATGCGGTTGGCGGAGCGTAGGTAAAACGGAACCGTGCCATGACTGCCGCCACGTGTGACCCGGAAATCTCCCTTGGTGGATCCCACTGGATCGGAGACCGGTCCATCTGGATAAGGTCCATACCAATCGAGGCACCACTCCTCCACATTCCCGTGCATGTCGAACAACCCCCAGGGATTGGCGGGAGTCTTGGCCACATGTAGTGGGACCACCTCCTCGCGGCCACGGCTGTTGGTGGGTTCGGGATACCAGCTCTCGGTGGGATTCTTCACGCAACCTGGCGGCAAGGTGTCTCCGGAAGAGAAGGGAGTTGAGGTTCCTGCACGGCAGGCATATTCCCATTCGGCCTCGGTGGGGAGGCGGTAGGGCAGTCCTTCCTTCTTTGAGAGCCACTCGCAGAAACGGTTGGCGTCCTCCCAGGAAACAATCACCACCGCCTCATCGTTATCGATGGAGAAGCCATGCTTACCACGCAGGTATGAGTGTAGCGGGTCGAACTGTTCATACTGCTGGTTGGTGATCTCGGTGGCGCTCATGAAGAAAGGTTGCGTGAGGGAGACTTGATGGACGGGACGTTCATCGAAGCAGCCCGTCTTGGGGACAAACATCCAGCCTTCCCCATCGATAATCTTGGTCAGACTTTCCGGCAGTGGAGTATCCTGAGTTCCCATCGAGAAGGAGCCGGGAGCAATGCGGACAAAGTCCATCTTCAGCGAGTTGGTGAAGGTCCTTCCCTCGGGAAGCTCCACCGCGCTGGCGGCTAGTGAGAAAAGGATTCCAGTCAGGAAAATGAATCTGGCGGTAGGGAGCATTTGTCTTTATCCTCCTAATGGATCAACGGGGGACACAAGCGATGAGTCCCCCACGGCGAGAGTACTACGGGATGGGAACCGGGTCACCCACAAGGAGAAAGCGTATGCGCGGAAGACTCATGGTGATAGTGATTCTGATAATGACAGCTCCCGCGATTCAAGCGGCGGAATGGAAACTGGTCTGGTCGGATGAGTTTGATTACACCGGGTTGCCCGACAAGACCAAGTGGGACTATGAAGAGGGCTTTGTCCGTAACAACGAAAAGCAGTTGTATATGCGTGAGCGGCTGGAGAATTCACGGGTCGAGAATGGGATGCTGGTGATCGAGGGACGCAAGGAGACAGTCAAGAATCCCTTCTACAAGCCGGCGGCAACGGAATCAAACGGGAAACAGGAGAATGCGCAATACACCGCCGCGAGCCTGATCACATTGGGGAAGGCCAGTTGGCGCTATGGGCGGATCGAGGTGCGCGCGAAGTTGCCGCAGGGGAAGGGAGTTTGGCCTGCGATCTGGATGCTGGGCGAGAACTTTCCGAAGGTCTCTTGGCCGCTGTGCGGCGAGATCGACATCATGGAGTTTGTGGGGCATGACCCCAACCACATCCATGGCACCATCCATTATGACATTAATGGTCAGCACACTTACAAGGGTAACAAGATTGAAACCGAGGCCCCTTACAACGATTTCCATGTCTATGCCATCGAATGGTTTCCGGACCGGATCGATGTCTTCTTTGATCAGACCCAGTATCACACCTTCCTTATCGATGATGCCGGTAAGGGGGAGGACAACCGCTTCCGCAAACCCTTCTACCTGCTCATTAACCTGGCCCTGGGTGGTGCCTGGGGCGGTGAGATCGATGACAGTATATTCCCGCAGAAGTATCTGATCGATTATGTGAGAGTGTACGAACAGGTGGAGGAGAAGAATCCCTAGCGGCCTGTTGAAAAAGAGCGTGACTATGGATTCCCGCCTGCGCGGGAATGACAGAATAAGCGAAATCCCTCGGAAATCGTCATTCCCGCGCAGGCGGGAATCCACGGAGCCAACAGAACTACGAGTTTTTCAACAGGCTGCTAGATTGCGCTGTCCTGTCCAACCCAGAGAGCAGAGCCCTGAGGTAATGTCTATACCACTCAATAGACAATACACATGAACAGTGTCTTCCGGATATATTGCACATTAATGGGTTAGTAGCACATTCTCCCTAGTATTCTTTCTGAAAAGTATAGTATACTATACATGATATACATTATTCATCAATGTGATAGTGTAGCCTCATTGGAGGGGTAGACCGACTGGTGCGCTCCAGTTGAGAGACACTCTGGCTAAAGGTCAACAAGATGCGGCGTTTCTCTTCTCTGGCGATTATTACTGCCCTTTTTCAAGGCCTCTTTGCCGGACATATACATGCCGTAACGACAGAAGAAGCTCCGGGATCTTTGGTTATCCGGATGATGGGACCGGATGGGAGGCATCTGCCTTCGGCCTATCCCTTGACCGTGAGTGATCTCGACCACATCCCAGTTACCCGGGAGCTCGAAGTCCAGGCTGAACGAATCATCCATGGGCTTCCTGACAAGCCTCTCCTGTTCTCGGTGTGGCTGGAAGTACCCGGATTCGGGAAGATGTCCTTCACGGCGGCCAATGGGGGGAAGGGATTTGTCCCACAGGGACAGGTTTTAGATGCCGCCTATGAGGCCGCCCGTCACCGTGTGTTGAGTGTGAGTGGAGTTCTCGCGGACGCTATCGGACAGGGATTTAGGTTCCCAGAGCAAATCCATAAGGACCTCGAACAGGCTGGGGCACTCATCGTAAAGGCTGCTTCAGTTCCCGCCGGGTCGTCCGAACAAGCGAGGCTCGCTCTCGAATCACTGGCGTTGAGTGGACCCGCGGGCGAGCAGACTGTCGTGGAGATTGGAAAGCAGAAGCTGGACCGTCAAGGTGGAATGCGTTCCACTCAATGGATCAGCACCTTCTCCTATTACATGGATCGTGAAGGGGACAAATGGACCCAGGGAATGGATCCGGTTTTCAATGCGGTGGCGGCCAACTGGCACTGGCAGGAGGTGATGCAACCCGATGGCAAGGGAGGATGGACCTTCAAGTGGGGATCTGAAGAGAGCATCCAACGGATGCACCAAATGGGGAAACATATACGCGTGGTAACGGGCATGTGGATGAACCGGGTTCCCCAATGGCATCCACCAGTCACTTTTGAGAATGTGCTTCCCATCCAAACCGCTTTCGCGAAGGAGATCGCGTGCCATTTTCCGGAGATCACCAACTTCCAGGTGGCCAGTGAAATGAATGGCTCGTGGGATCTTCTCACGAAGCTGGGGCCAGACCCGGCGGCTGAGCTGGTCCGTGCGGTATCCCTGGCAACAGCCAAGGCGCGCCCCGATGCGGTGCGTGCGGTCAACACCAATCTTCCTTTCGGTGAGAATGCCGCTTCCCATTTTGGCGGGAATCCTCCCATTCTCAGTGGATTTGAATTCTACCGCCTTCTTGGACAAAAGCAGATTCCCTACGAGGCCATTGTGTTGCAGCTTTATCACGAACAGCGTGACCTTTTCGAGCTCGACCAACGGCTGGAGCAGTTCAAATGTTTTGGGAAAAAGATCCAGCTCGAACTGGCGGCGTTTTCAAGTAACGAGATTGGCGCGCTGGGATGCCACCACTTTCCCAAGGGTCATCCGCGTCAGACCCAGGGATGCTGGCATCGCCCCTGGGATGAGGCACTCCAGGCTGATTGGCTGGAGCAGATGTTCATCATCAGCATGAGCAAGGATTATGTCGAGGAGTTCTGTTGGTGGGATTTAGCGGATTATCAGGATTGTTACTTCCCCTGGGGCGGTCTACTCGACAGCCAATACCGTCCCAAGGAAGCTTATAACCGTCTCAGATCGATTGTCGAACGGTGGAGAGGTGAAGCGACAGGATTTGGGAAATAGGCTCAAGGACTGTCCCGAAGTCTCAATTCGTTGCCTGGACTCTTTTCAAGAAACACCTATTGCGCCGGGCTACTCATCCACGTTCAGCACCGCCAGGAAGGCATCTTGCGGTAATTCTACATTACCGACCTGCTTCATGCGTTTCTTGCCCTCACGCTGGCGTTGCAGCAATTTGCGCTTCCGTGTAATGTCGCCGCCATAGCACTTGGAGGTGACATTCTTGCGTAGCGCGCGGACACTCTCGCGTGCAATGACCTTATTGCCGATGGCGGCCTGGATGGCCACCTCGAAGAGCTGCCGTGGGACCACCTTGCGCAATTTCTCTACCAGCAACTTGCCCCGGGCATAAGCCTTTTCCTGGTGGACAATCAGCGAGAGGGCATCGACCGGATCGCCGTTGAGCAGAATATCGAGCTTCACCAGAGGACCCGCGCGGAAGCCACAGACCTCATAGTCATAGGAGGCATACCCGCGTGAAATCGATTTAATTTTGTCATGGAAATCGAGCACCACCTCGGCCAGGGGCAGGTCATAACGCAGGATGACACGGTTTCCGGAGAGGTACTCCATTCCCTTGGTCTCGCCACGGCGGTCCATGCAGAGTTTGAGTAGGCCGCCCACTGACTCCTGGTCGGTGATGATGGTGGCGTGGATGAAGGGCTCACGGAATTCCTCGATCCGTGCTGGATCGGGCAACTGCGCGGGATTGTCCATCTGGACCACCTCGCCACTACTGAGCAGCAATTCATACACCACGTTGGGCGCGGTGATGACCAGGTCCATGCCGAACTCACGTTCAAGACGTTCCTGTACGATTTCCATGTGCAGGGTTCCCAGGAAGCCGCACCGGAACCCAAAACCGAGCGCCGCGCTGGTCTCTGGCTCGAACTGGAAGGCGGAGTCATTGAGGTTGAGCTTCTCGAGGGCATCGCGTAGTTCGTCGTACTGGCTCGATTCGACCGGGAAAAGCCCGCAGAACACCACGGGTTGAGCCGGCTTGTAACCGGGCAGCACTGCAGTGGTGGGTTTTTTGGCGTCAGTTACCGTGTCTCCCACGCGAAGATCGGCGACGGTTTTCATGTTGGCGATGAAATAGCCCACTTCACCAGCATCCAACCGGCCAGTGCGGGCCATCTTGGGGGTGAAGACACCCACCTCGAGAACTTCATGTTCCTGCCCGGTGGCCATCAAGCGAATCTTTTGTCCCTCGCTCAGGGCTCCATCCACAACGCGTACATAAGCGACCACGCCGCGGTAAATGTTGTAAATCGAGTCGACCACCAAGGCACGTAGCGTAGCCTCTGGATGGCCGGAGGGTGGCGGAACACGGCGCACCACCTCCTCCAGCACTTCGGCTACTCCCGAGCCATCCTTGGCGCTCACCGCCAGTACATCCCCTGGTGGGCAGCCAACCAGTTCGACAATCTGGTTGCGGACCGATTCCGGATCGGCGTTGGGCAGGTCGAGTTTGTTCATCACCGGGATGATTTCGAGGTTTTCATCGACCGCCTTGTAGAGGTTAGCAATAGTCTGCGCCTCGACCCCCTGGGCGGCATCTACTACGAGGATGGCGCCCTCACAGGCCGCCAATGAACGGGAGACTTCATAATGAAAGTCGACATGCCCGGGTGTGTCGATCAAGTTCAAGAGATAGGTCTGGCCATCCCGCGACTGGAAGGAGATGCGTGCGGCCTGAGACTTGATGGTGATTCCACGCTCGCGCTCGAGATCCATCGAATCCAGCACCTGTTCGCGCATTTCGCGTTCGGATAGGGTCCGGGTGATCTCCAGGATCCGGTCGGCCAGGGTCGACTTCCCGTGATCGATATGGGCAATAATCGAAAAGTTACGAATCAATTCTTGAGGCATACTTCGGATTCTATCCCCTTTGGAAGATCGCGTTTAGTATCATGGTCTGCCTCGTTTGCGTAGGGAGTGTGAGTTTCCCCGTTATTTTAGTGCAACTGGGAATCCCGGAAGGGGACCAATTTTTGGAACTTTCTAGTAGTTTTATACGTCCTCTTCTCCGTTCTGGGCCGATCTGCTAAGGTTTTAACCTCGGTTTTCTACCCCGACTAAGGATTCAGATAATGGCAACAGTCTCAAACACAAAGACTACCCCCGTTTTGCAAACTCTGCCGGGCGATGAAGTGCGCCAGTACATGTGGCGCTACTCCGACCGGTTTGATCTTCAGATGTTGGTTCAGTCATCACGGAGCGTAGCCCGTACTAAAGTTGCGCGGTTGGTTGCCGATGGCGCCCGGAATACTCACGAGTGGACCGAGCAGAAGAACTCTTTGCTGGAAGCCTATGACCAGGCTGGCATCACGACGGTGTTCCTCGATCCGGAGGATGGTGGTTTCATCGAGGGCCCCAAGAACTTTGCCTTCGCCCTTGTGGGCTTCGAGCTTTCCTGGGTGGATGGTGGCGCGGCCACTTGTAGCTTGGCGAGTAACCTGGCCTTCGCGCCGATTCATGAGCGTGGTACCGATGAGCAGCGCGCCACATACATGCACCGGATGACACCACCCCAGCCGGGCGAGGATCGTAAAATCCAACGTGGTTCCTTCATCCTGACCGAGCCCATCCCCTATGTTGGGGCGGATGCAGCCATCCTGAGCGGGCGGGTGAGTGTGGCCGAATGGGAGGAGGGCAAGGAACCGGTCCTGCTGGTTGAGAAGCGTGGACGTTTTATCACCAACATGGACTTCGCCAATTTTTGCACGGTGGCAGTCGAAACCGGCGACTCACGCATCAAGAGTTCCTGCATGGTGATCGTCGAGGAGACCGACCCTGGCACCTTTGACCGTGGCGCGCCGACCAAGAAGATGGTGCACCAGCTCTCCTCGACCCGCGATCCGGCCATGAGCCTGCGTGTCCCCGCCAGCCGGATCATCGGGGGTTACACCATTGAAGATGGCAAGATCGTGCCCAAATTCAACCACAGCGAGATCATCGAGGCAGTCTTCCGCCGGACCCGTGTCGCGGTGGGCTTGATGACCGCCGCCAAGTTGGTCTCGGCGATAGAGCCGGTGATCCGTTATCAACGCGGACGTTTCCGTGGGGGTCAGGGAATCGAGCCAGGTTCGGTCCGTTATGAGATGGGCCTCCAGCAGAAGGAGGATGCCCTGCACCGCCTGGTGGATCTGTGGGCGGTGGGTGAAGCGAGCGCCTCGCTAGGTTTCGAGACCGCGCGTCTGTTCGACCGCATCGATCCGCTCGAGGCCCGTAAAGATACGATCTTCGCCGAACAAGGCATCAAGGGTGGCCGTGCGCAAATGAAGGTCTTCCGCAAGATGGAGCAGGATGCCCTGGATTTCATTGCTCTTTCGCAACAACCCGAATCCCAGCGGGATGCCCAGCGTTATGCCGAACTGGAACAGGATGACCTCGTTCAATTCCTCCTGCTCAATGCGCAGGGGAATGTGTTGTGCCCGGCCACCAAGTTGTGGAACACCGGTCATGGCGCAACCATGATGCGTGAAGCCCTGAGCCTGATGGGCGGTTACGGTATTACCGAGGATTGCCCCGGCTTCCTTTGTCACAAATGGATGGATGCCCAGCTCGAAGCGACCTATGAGGGTCCAGAATCAGTCCAGCGCCGTCAGCTGAGTATCACCATGACTGACAAAGTTTTCCTGGCCTGGTTCAAGATATGGATTCAAGATATGCGCCGGATTGCCTCAGAGAATCCGGAGACTGGGGCCTGCGCTCTGGCTACCGCCATGGAAATGTGGCTGTGGACCCTGAACCACCTGCAAGAAGCCAAGGATGCTGATGGGCGGGACCTGTATCATAGCACCCGTCAGGGAGTGTCTTTCCCATTGACGGATGTTCTGTGTGAGCTCCTCGCTACCCGTTACCTGATTCTTGATGTTCTAGAGTTGGAGAAGCACGGCCCAGAGAATGCCGCATTGGCCGAATCGCTCCCGGGAATTGTCAGCTTCTATAAGGACCTCTGTCATGTGCACACCGCGCGTGCCGCTGGGGAGACCGGGAGTGTCTGCGCCGAGTTGGTGTTCGGATATCAACGGCACCCGGCCTGGGATGATGAAGACTACAAAGGATGCTACCAGCCCTCCGAAGTGGAGCAGTTGGAAGGCATCATCCCCGGCATCACCGGAATAACGGTCGACCTAGCAGCCGGAGATGGTGTTCATGCGGTTAAGGCGGGCCCCTGCGCGCGGATTGGGAACCTCGAAACCTTTGTCCACATGCGTACACGGCTGGATTGTTGCCTCACTGGAGCGCGTCTCGCGAAAGACCGCGCCGCCTATGCCTTGACACAGGTCTCGATCCCAGAAGCGTTGGATTATCCCCAATAGGACCCCTGAGAATGACCGATGCCCTTTCACCTGATACCATCCAGCGCCAAGGCATGGATGTGGATATTGTCTGTGTCGGTTTTGGCCCGGCCATGGGGGGATTCCTGACCACCCTGAGCACTGGATTGCTGGATCCGGATGGAAATCCGGTTGTGGAAAGCAAGGTCATGCCGGGGATGCCTCCCCAGATCATTTGCTACGAGCGTGCCGATGACACCAGCGTGGGGGTGTCGGGGGTGGTCTCCCGCGCGCGGAGCATTCGCCAGACCTTCCCGGACCTAGACCTTTCACAGATTCCCTTGGCCTGCGAGGTCAAGCAGGAGAAGGTGATTTACCTGCTCGATCCCATCGGCGCCAGCCGGAGGCCGGGGCTGGTGCGCGTTGCGGACAGTGTCCTGAGACACATCCCGTGGCTCTGCCCGAGAGGTCTTCATGCTTTTGAGTTACCTTACATCCCGCCTTTCCTGCAAAAGCATGATGGGATGTTGCTTTCAATAGGCCAGTTCAACCAATGGGTTTCTTCACAAGTTATGGCCTCGGGAGTGGCCCAAGTCTGGCCGGGAACCCCCGTGGAGGAACCGCTGATAGAGCAGGGCGTGGTCAAAGGAGTGCGTCTGGTAGATCAGGGAGTCGCCAAAGATGGAACTCCGGATACGGGTTTCATGCCAGGGATGGATATCCATGCCGCGTTGACCGTAATCGGCGATGGCCCAGTGGGGGCGGTGGGACGTAAGCTCGATCAAGCCCTGGGAATGCCCGGGGGGCACCACACGCGCGAATGGGCGGTGGGGATGAAGATGGTGGTGGACCTGCCCGAGGGGTGTGGCCTGGAGGCGGGGACTGTCCTCCATACCCTCGGTTTTCCAGAGCCGGAAATCTTTGGTTTCCTCTATGTTCTCCCGGGCAATGTGGCCTCGTTGGGGATTTTTGTCCCCTCCTGGTTCGATAACCCAGTGCGCAGCAGTTACCGCTACCTCCAGCACTGGATGATGCACCCCTATCTGTGGCGGTACTTGAAAGGCGGCACGCTGCGTTCCTGGGGGGCCAAGTCGCTCTTGGAGTCGGGCAAGCGTGGGGAACCTAAGCTGGTGGGCGATGGTTATGCCCGTATCGGCGAAGGTTCGGGCAGCACCAATATCCTGACCGGTTCGGGAGTCGATGAGGCCTGGGCCACGGGTTCTCAACTCGCCGAGGCAGTGCTCGATCTGCTCAAGGCGGGCGAAGAACCCACACGGGACAATCTGGAGAAGCGTTATGTGCAACGCCGCCGTGCGAGCTGGGTGGAGGCGGAAGGCAACATCGCCACCCGGTCCCGCGATGGATTTCAGAAGGGCTTTGTCCGCGGGATGATTGGGATGGCTTTGGCGGGATTGACCAAGGGTAAGCTGGCGGTTCCAGGCAACCCACTCCGTCCGCAAGAACGGATCCCCTCGCTGGAGGAATATTATCGCGGAAGGATTTCAGCTGGAGAGATCAATACCATCCAGCAGGAGTGTCAACGGGCCCAGACCGGGCTGCATGATGCTCTAATGAACCGGGTGGGTTGGCCAGAGATTCCCTTGGATGGAAAGCTGCTGGTTTCGCACCAGGATGCCCTTCTGCTCGGAGGGAAGGTCCAAGCCCCCGGGGGATATGCGGATCATGTGAGCTTTCTATACCCACACCTGTGCGAGAGTTGCGGGACAAAGATCTGTATCGAGATGTGTTCGGGGCAGGCGATTACGGCCGGTGAAGGGGGTGTTCCCGCCTTCGACCGGGAGAAGTGTGTGTATTGCGGAGCCTGCCTATGGAACTGCGCGAAGAGCCGGGAGGGCGATGCCGAACGCACCAACATCGATTTCCGTACCGGCGCGGGCGGGCTTCACTCAGCGGAGAATTGAGAACCTCATCCCCCAGCCCCCTTCTCCCACAGGGCGAAGGGGGAGTGCTTCTCCTCGCCTTGTGGGAGAAGGGATCGAGGGGTGAGGTTTGTGAAGGAGTCACTTGAATGAGTAGCGTTTTTCATATTGTTGTGTGTGGGGGCATTGTGCCCGATCCGTTACAAACCCTGGAGCCGGTCACTGGACCGAATGGGCCGGGGCTGAAGAATGAATTGATGTTGCCCTCGGTCCTCGACCCCTGGTCGGGACATGCCCTGTATGAGGCCGCGAACCTGGCCAAGGGTCAACCGGGCAGCAAGGTCTGGCTGGTCAGCCTGGGGCCGAAGGCAAAATTGCAGCAGGTCATGATGACGGTGGCGCAGAAAGTGCCCTTCGAGCTGGTGGCCATCGAGGGACCGGCGGGGGGTTTCACCGAGGCGCGTGATGTGGCCGAGGCCCTTGCCGCCGCGATTGAAAAGATTTCCGGACTGGACCGCTCCAAGTTGCTCCTGTTCGGGGGGTGGGAGAGCGCTACACGCGGCGCGGGCTCGACCCTTGAGATGGTGGGAGAGAAGCTCGGGATCTTCGACCAGTTCCAGGGTGTCGACCAGCTCACCATTGGCAGCGATGGCTCCTTCGAGATCCTGGAGCGCATCGAGGGTGGCAAACATCAGGTCTCCAAGTGCGCGGGTACGCCAGCGGTATTGGGATGGGCCACCGGGAATCTGCCGGAGCCACCCAACAACCCGCAGGTCGGAATGCTCAACATGCGCGGCATCATGCCCGCTCTACAGAAAGCTACGCCTTCCCAGGTCAAGGTCTCCGCAAGCACCTTTGCCAGTGTGGAGCTGCCCAAGCAACGCCGTGAGACACGCATTGTGAAGGACACCAGCGTGGAGGAAATCGCGAAAGAAATCGTGGAGTGGATCTCCAAGGGGTAATTCCTTTGGAGGGTGTCAACGTTTCGTTGGATTGAATTTCCCCCCCCACCCTACCCTCCCCCGCCAGGGGGGAGGAGAAAAGAAACACGCTAAAGTGTGAACTCCGAACAGTTCCCTCCCCTCTGGCGGGGGAGGGTAGGGTGGGGGGGAATGAGATGTGAAGTGTTAAGGAGCGCCATAATAACATGGAAAAAATACTCGTTCTGATACATACCGGTGAGGGTAACCTCATCCCCAAATCCGCGCTGGAAACCCTGCAAGCCGCTAAGGAATTGTTAGCGGGCCTGGGCGCGGGCTCGTTGGTGATCGGCCTGGTGGGGGATGCCCTTTCAGAAGCTGCCCAATCGGTTGGGGGTTGTGGCGCGGAGAAGATCTTCGCGGCCTCGGGTGCGGAGTTCACTCAGCCGCGCTACTCCACCGATAGCGCCGCCATCGAAGCCCTCTGCAAGGCGTCGGAACCCACTCTTGTGCTGGCCCCCGCCACCTCGCGTTGGAGCCGTGTCCTCTCCGGTGTTTCTTACCGTCTGGGGGGCAAGATCGATACTCATGTGACCGGCCTCTCCGCCGCCGGTGGTTCGATTCAGGCTGAACGCTGGTACTACCGTCAACGCATGGCCGCCAAGATCCAGCGCACTGAACGGCCCTGGTTTATCTCCCTGGATCCGGGTGTCTTCGAGGCCTGGAAGGGTGAGCCCGGTACCGTCTCATTGGAGAATGTGGCGGTGACGCTGAGCGATGCCAGCAAGAGAACCGAAGTCATGGGTATCAAAGCCCCACCCGCCGATGAGCAGACCATTCGTCCCGAGGCGGAGTTGATCTTTGTGGCCGGGGCGGGATGGACCAAGAAACAGCCGGATGGCCAATTCCATACCGGCGAGGCGGAGAAGCTGATCCTCGGATTTCTCGGTAAGGCTAAGGCCTCACTGGGAAGCAGCAAGTCCCTGGTGGACCTGAGCGGAGAGGGGCAGGCGGTGCTGTCATTCCTCTCACACCTCAACCAGGTCGGTCAGACCGGTGCGACACCACGCCATCCCAAGGGGTTAGCCACCTGTTGTCATGGCGAGGAGCCGCATGTGGTCGGCTGGCGTTTCATTAATGAGCGCCGTGCGATCAATCTTGACGCCAACTGCGGCTGGGCGCATGGCAAGACCGATGTGCTCTATGTCGCCGATGCTTTCAAGGTGATGGAAAAGGTCAACGAGCTGCTCGCGAAGGCTTGAGTGGCTGGGGCCGTTCTTTCTTCGAGCACTCCCGCGGCGAAACCGCTATTGATACCACTCCGTGTGCCCAGGATCGATTTGGGAAGGGATTTGGGTTGGTGTGGGGGTGGGGAGTTCGTTGAGCTGGAACTCATAGGCGCCCATGTCGTAGGTGTCGGTGACCTCGCGTCCGATGCCCGCGATGTCCACGGGACGGGGGTTGCCGTTGAGGTCATCCGAAGGGCCAGAGGTCCCAGCGGTGTCGATACAGGGGGAGAGCGGTTGTAGACGGTAATCGCCAT
>CAYRBI010000168.1:0-5859 GCA_964422415.1 uncultured bacterium
GAGACGGGGATCATTGAGAATCGCCGCGCGGCTGCGTCCATCCCGCGCGGCGATGAGAACCTGCCAGCGCCAGCGGTTCTGAAGCCGTTCGAGAGGGCAGGGAGCCGGACCGATCATCCGGCAGCCCTGTGTCTTGAGGGGGTGAATGATTTCCTCGATGATCCCACCGAGTTCTTTACAGACCCCCTCCGCCTTGCCCTCCTCCTCGCTCTCCACACGGATATTCACAAGGCGTGTATGTGGCGGTAGTCCTAATTGCCGGCGGAAACGGTTTTCGATCCGCCGGAACCCCGTGTAGTCATGCCGGAGCGCCGAGAAGATCGAGTAGTGGTTGGGGGCATAAGACTGGATCAACACCAGTCCGGGATGTTCACCGCGCCCGGCACGTCCCGCCACCTGCGTGAGCAGAGCGAAGGAACGTTCGGCGGAACGGAAATCCGCGACATTGAGCGCGGTCTCCGCCTGCACCACCACCACCAGACGGACTCCGGGCATGTCGAGACCCTTGGAGACCATCTGAGTTCCCACCAAGATATCGATCTCCCCTTTGCGTAGCCGCGAGAGAATGCGGTCATGCGCCCCTTGTTCCTGCGTGGCATCCAGATCGATCCTCTCGGAACGGGCCTGTGGGAAGCCTTCGGCGACGATCTCCAGGACCTGCTCGGTTCCATATCCCCGTGCACGGATCCAGGTCGAGCCGCAGGAGGGACAGGTTTCCGGCTCCGCCTGGACATACCCGCAATGATGGCAACGGAGGCTGCGGTCCCGCGAGTGCCAGACCAGGGTCACGCTACAGTTGGGGCATTCGAGTGCCTTGGTGCATTCGCGGCAGGCCAGCTGGGTGGAATGACCGCGCCGGTTCAGGAAGAGGATGGTTTGCAGACGCAGGTCGAGCGTCTCGCGGATGGCATCGCGTACCTCCCGCGACAGGACTCGTTCGGTGGGGGGACGGTGGCGCATATCGACCAACTCGACCTTTGGGAGCTGGTGGGCGGTCGCACGGTGTGGCAATGACAAGAGCGAGGACTTCCCGCGTTGCACATTCTCATAGGATTCCAGCGAGGGGGTGGCGCTGCCCAGTAGGACCACCGCTTTCTCCAGGTGCCCACGGTAACTGGCCACATCCCGCGCATGGTAGCGTGGCGCTGGATCCGCTTGTTTGTAGGAGGGGTCATGCTCCTCATCCACCACGATCAGCCCAAGGTTCTGTAGCGGCGCGAAGATTGCCGAACGGGTTCCCACCACGATAGGGATTTCACCATTCCGGGCTCGTTGCCAGGCATCGAAACGGCGTGATTGAGTCAGTCCGCTGTGCAGCACCTCCACCTGCCCAGGGAAGCGCCCCCGGTAACGCGCGGCGGTCTGTGGAGTGAGTGAGATCTCCGGCACCAGCACCAGGGCGGTCTTACCCAGGGCCAGGGATTCCTCGATGGCATGAAGGAAGACCTCGGTCTTACCGCTGCCGGTGATGCCATACAAAAGGTATTGGTGATACTCCCCCTTTTGCAGGGACTCATTCACCTTGCCGACAGCGGTCAGCTGGCCCTCATTAAGTTGAGGCCGTTCGGAACGGTAAAGTGCCTCCGCTTCGGAGACTCGGATCGCTGGACGGCGTGAGGTGTATGCGAGTGCCTCCATCTCCAGCAGTGCATGGAGAACTGCTTGGCCCGCGCCTGACAGGCTGCGCAACTCGGCGCTGGAGAAGACCTGCCGTTCACCAGTGAAACACTCGAGCACTTTCCTTCGCTTGGGGGGGAGTTTCTCCTTGTGGAAGGTCTCCTCCCAACT
The DNA here is from genome assembly GCA_964422415.1 of uncultured bacterium. Lineage (GTDB taxonomy): Bacteria > Hinthialibacterota > Hinthialibacteria > OLB16 > OLB16 > OLB16. The sequence continues at coordinate 1,789 of CAYRBI010000168.1, forward strand.
GGGGCCCTTGACCAGGACACGTTCGAGTTGGGTGTGGGTCCTCATCCCGAAAGGGAAGGCAGCGAACAGGGCCTCGCCCAAGGAGCAGAAATAGTATTCAGCCATCCAGGCCAGGAGAGCCAAAATCTTCGGGGGGAAGACAGGCTCCTGGTCAATGAGCGAGATCAGCTCTTTGATCTTCTTGGGATCATATTCTGTAGTGTCCGTAATGCCGGTGACAAAGCCCAATTGACGGTCCCGTCCACTAAAGGGTGCAAGGACTCTTGTTCCTTCCGAGGGTGGGGCCTCCCACTCCTCCGGGATACGGTAAGTGAAGGCCTCACGTAATGGGTGGTCGAAAACAACCTGGGCGAAGCGGGTCATGGAGTTGTTTATCTTTCGTCATTCCCGCGCAAGATGGAATCCATAGCATTGCTTCATCGAAAAAGTATCTGAAAGATAATGGGGACGCAACGGAATGCGTCCCTCCATGGAGGGACCCGCTCCGTCGGGTTCGCTCCCGCTCCGTCGGGTCCGTGAGGTCGGGTTCGTGGTGTGTGTTCAATCGTTATCCTGATCCGGGGATCATGATGCTATTGTTTTGGGACGCAATAGAATGCGTCCCTCCATGGAGGGACCCGCTCCGTTCTCTTTCCGTGGCTTCCCCAGCACAGCCCAGCAATTCCGTATCATCCCTTCATACCCCACGCGTCTGAGTGCGGTTCCGCGTGTATTCTCATCCCACTCCTCCCAAGTCATTCTCACCCAGGATTCGGCCGTGATGTTTTGTAATAATTCGGACATATGGAATTCCGTGTGGGTGGTCTCTTGTGCATGACGGTTCCAGGGGCAGACATTCTGGCACTCATCACACCCAAAGATCCAGCCATATAAAGAATCATCAATCCATCCGGGAGACTCGCCCCGGTTCTCGATGGTCCAAAAGCTGATACATCGGTTGGCATCGAGTATTCCTGGAACAGTAAGGGCATGAGTTGGGCAGGCATCGAGACAACGGGTGCACTGTCCACAGTGGTTGGGGTGGGGTGAGTCCGGGAGCAGTTTCAGTGAAGTCAGGATGATCCCCAGAAAGGTCCAGGATCCAAAATGGGTGTTGATGAGGAGGGTGTTCTTCCCAGTCCAACCCAGGCCCGCTTGTTGAGCCCAATAGCGTTCAAGGACTGGTCCTGTATCTACCTTGAAAAAGGTTTTCGAACCGGGGAAAGACTCCTCGATCCAATGGGACAGATTTCTGAGCGATTTACCCAACACTTTGTGGTAATCGCGTCCTCTGGCATAACGGGCGATTTTCCCGGCGGAGAGAGATTGGGTGAGATTCTCCTGGAAGTAATTACTGAGGACGACTATAACAGTCTTTGCTTCCGGAAGTAGATGGCGGGGATCGAGGCGGGTCTCAACATAACGCGCCATGTAGTTCATCCCAGCGTGCCGTCCCTGGTTTAGCCATTCCTTGAAATGGCGAGCGGTCTCTGGCTCGACCGGACCGGCACTGGCGAAGCCCACCGCATCGAATCCGGCTTCCAAGGCCCTCCTCCGGATCTGCTCCTTGGCGTTCATCTCCCGGTCCTTAGAAATGTGTAGCCCCGTCTAGAGTGCGACTCCAGACGGGGCCCTGGATAGTATCTGTGAAAGCCTGCTGCGTTCTTAGATCTTCCTGACGTTCTTGGCCTGATAGCCTTTCTGACCTTGGGTTACCTCAAATTCGACTTTGTCCCCCTCGTTAAGAGACTTAAAGCCTTCACCCTGGATAGCGGAGTGATGCACAAAAACATCCTCGGCACCCGGACGAGCGATGAAGCCATAGCCCTTGCTGTCATTGAACCATTTAACTGTTCCAGTCTCCATTACAAAATGTCACCTACTTCCTTGGTCAGATTTGAAAATGACGGGTAGAGTTGAAGTGCAGTTCTCGTGCTCCTGGGAACCCATGAGTCTTCTTCTGCGGCTGGAAACCTGAGGTAACGGATGGGAAATCACTTGGAATACTTCGAGGAAACTTTCGCTTCTACTACCAACCTTACTTTTCGACCAATATGTGGAAACGGTATCATCCTCCGTGATTACCGTCAAGCGAAAATTTCGCTATTCGCAAAAGAAAATAGAGTTTGAATCCCATTGCCGCGGATCCATGCACCGGTTGTCCACAACCACCCCGACAGGGATTCTGACACTGGAACTGGTCTCTCGGCCAAGCTCAAGATCTTGATTCCCAGACTGGCTAACGATAGTGGAAGGAGATCTTTCTGTTCCAAGCCACTCACTTTGAGATAGGCCCAAACTGGCTGGGCGACCGGTTCGAGGAAACAAGCCTCTGTAAATAGGCTAGATGTTAACTCTGCCACCTTCCTCTTGTGTTCGACACCTTGCCCCAAGAACTGGGAGGCACTCGCGAGGAACTGGAAAAGGTCCAGCAGCGGAGGGTCTTCTAGATTACTAGGGGACCAATCAAAAATCCCGATGCTTCCGTCTTCTACAACTAGATTAGCGGGAGTGAAATCTCCATGTTGGGGAACTGTTAACCCTGTGTAACTCCAGAGAGTAGCCTGCCCCATCGCTTTCCAGATGCGTGGCCATTCAGGGGAGACTCTAGCCAGCCAGTCGTAATGCGGAGTGAGTGGTTCAATCAGCCGTCGCCGCCACCAATCAAGATTGATCTCGATTCGCCTGGGAGTTTCATGCTGACCATAAGCCGAGAGGGCCTCGAGAGCGAGGTTCCCAGTTTCTTTCCAGCGGGCCCAGGGATTGGGCTGATTGTGTTGCTGTAACAATTGTGAAACACGTTTTCCGGGTAGAAAGGTCTCGACCGAGAGGGAACCAGAGGACCGTTCCTCGTAAAGGATTGGAGCCGGGACTCTCCACCGGGGTAGGGAAGCAGTCCCTTGTTTGGGGTGTAAGAAGATCCTGGACAGGTGTTCCAGTCTTTGATGTTCCAGCCGGAGGCGTGGGTTCCCCAGGCCGGTCCGGGCTGCCTTGATCACCCAGAGTGGAACCGGGTTACTAGGACCAAGGACCTCGAACAGAGCCTTCCCTTGCGGCGAGAGATCTCCACCAATCCGTTTGAGAAAGGTCAGCTGCCTGGTGGTGATTCCCAGTGCACCCGCTGCTTCTCCGAGGTGTTCATGAATCCAGGATAACAATGTGTTAATCCCCCTCCCGGCGGGCGCGGATGAGGAGATGCGGAGCGAGGAAACGGGAAATTTCCCCAACCCAGCGGGTGGGTGTTTTCTCTACCATCGCTAGAGCCATCTGTACTTTCCAGGTGTGTCCGTGCGGCTTCTCCTGAGCCAGGACCTGGATCAGGCGTTTGAGGGGCAGTCCCTCGCCCAGGGGCCAGTAGTTGATGGGACGGCTGTAGTTGGGAAGAACCCCATAGAACTCCACGCTGGTGAATCCCGCCTGGGTCAGAAGCCGTCGATAACCCCAGGGAGTATAGGTGTAGGTCCGGTAGGTGTGTCCCTTGAGCAGATAGGTGATCATATGCGCGAGGGGACGCGGCATCAGAGAGGTGTACTTGAGATAACTGTGGTCCATCGCACCGAGCCAGGAGCTCATCGAAAAACGGTTCTCGATGCCAATAAACAACCACCCCCCCTTTTTTAGCAAGCTTCGCGCTTTCCGGAGCTGGTCCAATTGCACCGCGTGTGTGCCTCGGTTTGTGTCCGCCCAACCGAGCCACTCCAATACACCATTCATGGCCACAAGGTCGAAACTGTTAGGAGGTAGAGGGGGAGAAGACAAAGTCCCATGGACTGGGGTGACATTACCAATTCCATCCTGGGTAACCCGTGTCTGGATGAAACGGATTCTTTCAAAGGCGGATTCAAGCGCTACTACTTCCTTACTAATTGCCGCCAGGGCTACCGAAAGAGCCCCCCAACCCGCGCCCATATCGAGAATTCTCCAGTCCTCCTCCAGCGGGAAAAGGAATCTCCAATCAGAACGGAAAAACTCGTGGATGTACTTCGCCCGCGCGGGAGACTTGGGGGCTACAATCCGGTCAACCGCAGTCCGCCAGCCCTCGTGCTCCGCCACTGAGTTGATCTCCCGCATCGCGGCCAGATCAAACTCCTC
>CAYRBI010000168.1:5959-13728 GCA_964422415.1 uncultured bacterium
GCCTCGAGGTCATATCCCTGGGATCCTTGATGAAGTTCACGTTCCCCGGGAACATACAGGATATGGTAACCCTGCGAGAGATACTCATCTCTCTCTTCCGGTGTCAGGACATATTCCAACACAAGGTTTTTAGGTGATTCCGTCAAATAGTATTGCATCTGGGGCTTGAAGTGTCCCACTACCAGGACCACCTTGGGGGGATCTGATTGGATGAGATTCATGACCTGCTTGATGATGTGCTCATTGGTTTCGCGATTGAGATGATCACGGATGATGAGACCATAATTGATATTTGGGCGGACATCGATGAAGGGAGAAACCATCAGGCAAAGGCATAGGATGATAAAAACTCTCCGGTCCAGGATCATGGAGAGGATCATCAGCACAAAGGGAACCGCCGGAATGAGATATCCCGCCTCATGCGGCAGGAAGTAATAGATTAGGAGGTGCGCTCCTATGATGAACAAGGAGGGGTAGAGAATCAGCCCTTTTGGGGGGGGCGTTGTGAATAGGGGTCTTTTCGTATGAGGGATAAAGAGTGTGGCCAGTGAACCCAGAAGCGCCAGGAATCCCACCCAACCCCACACTCCCACTAACGCTTTATGGACGATGCGGACGAATGTCCGGTGATAATTGCCATTGGATACCTTGAAGAGATCCGGTCCATAGGTGAGAAGTGGAAGAGAAAAGAAAACCAATTGCATCGAGACGGCTGGAATGACAAGCCAGGCGGCCTGTCTGATAAAGCGCTCTCTGTTGGATGTCCACATCATCATCAGAAAGGGCACGATGAATATGATCGAGGTGTGACGGCAACTCCCAGCCAAGCCCAGAAGGATTCCCGCCGGAAGTATCTTGGAGTACAGAATGCACTCCATGGAACCCAAGAGGAAAGCCAATGCCCACAGGTAATCCATGAGATTGACACTGTTGATGTAGATTACCGGAGTCATGGCGAAAGCGACTCCGCAGATCAGCCAGTCCTTGTGACCCAGCCGCCGTAAGATCAACGCGAAGAGGATGAATGCAGCCAGAGAGAACAGGCATGTGAGCAGGTTGCGCAGCCAATGACTCTGTTGATAAAACAGGGTGCATACCAACTCGATAAAGGGATACCCGGGGGCGCGTGAAACCGAGTAATTTCCGGTTTGCGCGAGGTTGTCGGCCACATTAGCGACATACCACGAATCCATATCCACTCCCAAACCAGGGGTAAGGAAAGGAATGCGGACTGCTATTAGCAAAAGGCTACAGGCGAGTAGCTGGAGAGCGGGATTTGACTGGATTTCCAATAAGCGTTTGGAGGCCATGGCTATAAGGGGCTGGAACGGGACTTCCATCCCGTTCCAGCCCCCACGCATATTAACGCTTGATTCTGGCGGAACCACCCTTGAAGACGTGCATCAACTCCTCGAGGGTAATCATGCTCGTATCGCCACGTGTGCTCTGGAGCAGAGCGCCATGGGCCGCGCCGAGGTTGACACATTCCTCGGGAGGCATGCCGGTCAGGAAACCATAGGAGAAACCGCTGGAGAATCCATCGCCACCGCCCACACGGTCCTCGATCTCCAGGCCCTCATAACGGCGTGACTCATAAAAAGTCCCATCCGCGTAGAGGATGGCCGACCAGTTGTTGACCAGCCCACTGACTACCTCGCGTAGAGTAGTGCCCACCACCTGGACATTGGGATAGGCCTCGACCACCCGGCGGACCATGCGTTTATAGTTCTCGACCGGGAGACTACGCAGATTTTCATCGGTTCCCTCGACCTCAAAACCGAGCACCTTCTGGAAGTCTTCCTCGTTGCCAATCAGGCAATCCACATACTGGACCAGATCCTTGGTCACCTCTTGGGCGCGCTTGCTGGACCAGAGTTTGCTCCGGAAATTGAGGTCATAGGAGACGATGGTGCCGGCCTCATGCGCTGCCTGGAGCATCTCCTTGCACGATGCGGCCGTGTCATCGGACAGGGCCGTGAAGATTCCACCCGTGTGCAGCCAGCGGACACCGCGATCCCTGAAGATCCGTTTCCAGTTGATCTCGCCCGGTTTGAGATGCGCGGCGGCGGCATGGCCACGATCATACATCGTGACACTTGCACGGACTCCGGTACCCACCTCGGTGAAGTTCAGACCGATACGGTCTTTCTTCCCGACACCGTCATAAGGGGCCATGATGACTTCGCTGGTGTCCATCCCCACCGCGCGGGCATGGTTGATGACCAACCGGCCCAGGGGATTGTCCACCAGGCGCGAAGCCCAGCCAGTACGTAGACCCAGACGGGATAACGCATAGGCTACGTTGTACTCGCCCCCCCCCACCCAAACCTCCAGGTTGGTGGCGTATTCGAGGCGCCCATGGCCTGGTGGGGACAGGCGGATCATGCACTCTCCCACTGAGATCAGATCGAGCTGAGTGTCCTCTTTGGAACGAATCTTCAGCGGCATTCTAGATAAACCTCCTCGGAGATTCCCATGCCCCTTCGGGATATGGGTTGTAGATTGAAATCGTTGACGCTTTTCCAGCGAGTGATTATTCTACCCCAGTTTCCATTTAGCGTGGGAGGTCACCGGATGTCTGTGGCATCAGATCAAGCCTTGTTCCCCGCCCGCGCCCAAGATCCCACCGATCCATCGCAACCGGTCCCTGAGTTGCAGGCATTCTTGCGCCCGCAAGCTACCCGGCTCCGTGTCCATGAGACGGTATGGCATCCTCCCACCGATGTTTATGAGACTGAGGATGCCTACCATGTGAAGATCGAGTTGGGTGGGATGACGAGCGAGGAGATCGAAGTGGTGGTCGAAGAGGGGGCGCTGGCCTTCAGAGGACGCCGTATGGACTCCTGTCAGGCCAACAAGATCCGCTACCGTCAAGCGGAGGTGAAATATGGCCTCTTTGAGGTCCGCTTAAGGTTACCAGATGATGTGGATGTGAATGCCATCCATGCCAAGTACCAGAATGGGTTCCTGGAGGCGGTTCTGCCGAAAAGACCCCAACAAACAATACAATCCACACGAGTGATTATTTCCATTGGCTGACAACGATTCACCGATCATACCAGCACCAGAAACGGCGGAGGCGGGGGATGAGAAGGGCGAGAAAGTAAACACCTCGCCACCCGTGATCGCCGCGGAGGTCAGTGACACCGAGAAGGAGCCTCCTATCCCGCAAGAACTGGGGATCCTCCCTCTCGCCAACACTGTTGTGTTCCCTTACCTGATTGTCCCGCTCCAAGTAAACCGGCATAGCTCGATTCAACTAGTGGATGATGCCCTGGTGGGTAACCGGGTTATCGGGCTCTTTACTCAGAAAGACAGTGAGGAGACCGGCACCGAGAGTCCCGAGGTTTTCGATGTCGGTACAGCCGCCAACATCCTCAAGATGTTGCGTTATCCCGATGGCACCATGATGGTGTTGGTGCAGGGAACGGGGAGGATCCATATCGAGGAATTCACCCAGAAAAAGCCCTATCCGAAGGCGCGTGTCACCGAGATTCAGACCGGGATGAGCGAGGGGATCGAGACCACCGCCCTCACGCGGAACCTGCAAGAGCTCTTTAAGCAATTCATCGCCCTGGTGCCCTCGCTCTCGGATGAGCTTCAGATCACTCTCAAAAACACCCATGACCCGGTGCGCCTGGCGGATTTCATCTCCTCGAACCTGAATTTGAAGGTCGAGGAGAAGCAGAACATTCTGAGCGAGCCGGATCTGCTCAAACGGCTTCACCTTTTGACCTCCTTGCTGAACCGTGAACTTGAGGTGGCTCAACTCGGCAGCCAAATTCAGAGCAAGGTTCAGTCGGAGCTTGGCAAGACTCAACGGGAGTATTTCCTGCGGGAGCAAATGAAGGCGATCCGGCGGGAATTGGGCGATGATGAAGGAGAGAACCTATCTGACCTGGAGGAGCGCCTGAAACAGGCCGGGATGCCTGAACCCCCACGCCAGGCCGCTGACCGGGAGATGGCACGATTGCGGCGCATGAGCCCCAACTCCGCGGAGTACACGGTCTCACGTACGTATGTCGAGTGGCTCTTGGATGTCCCCTGGAACAAGACCAGCAAGGACATGCTCGATCTCAAAAAGGCAACCCGGATACTCAATCAGGATCACTATGACCTGGAGAAGGTCAAGGACCGCATTCTTGAATTTTTGGCGGTGCGAAAACTTACCGACAGCCCCAAGGGCCCCATCCTCTGTTTCGCCGGACCACCAGGAGTCGGCAAGACCAGCCTGGGGCAGAGCATCGCGCGGGCCATGGGACGCAAGTTTGTGCGGATGTCTCTCGGCGGGGTACGCGATGAGGCGGAGATCCGTGGCCACCGCCGGACCTACATCGGCGCGTTGCCGGGACGCATTGTCCAAGGCTTGAAGACAGCCGGTACCCGGAATCCGGTGTACATGCTCGATGAGGTCGACAAGCTCGGCAGCGATTTCCGTGGCGATCCCTCCTCGGCCCTGCTGGAGGTGCTCGATCCAGAACAGAATCACACCTTCGAGGATCACTACCTGGATGTGCCATTGGATCTGTCCTCGGTGCTCTTTATCGCTACCGCCAATGTGCTCGAAACCATCCCGCGGGCCCTACTCGACCGGATGGAATTGATCCGTATCGCTGGCTATACCCTCGAACAGAAGATTGTCATCGCACGGAAGTATTTGATTCCGAAGATGCTCAAGAACAATGGCCTGACCCGGCGCCAGATCGAACTCCCCGAGGACACCATCCAGACTATTGCGCTCAAGTACACCCGTGAGGTGGGGCTGCGGAATCTCGAACGCGAGCTCTCGGCCATCGGCCGGAAGGTGGCGCGCAAGGTGGCGGAGGGGAGCAAGACGAAGAACACTGTCACGCCAGACCGGGTTCAGGAGTTCTTGGGGCCCTCGAAGTTCATCAATGAAGTTGCTTTACGGACCGCCACACCGGGAGTCGCCACGGGTCTGGCCTGGACCGAGATGGGAGGGGATATTCTCTTCATCGAGGCCACCTCGATGCCCGGTAAGGGTAACCTCAAACTCACTGGGCAGCTCGGCAATGTGATGGTCGAAAGCGCGCAGGCCGCCTTCAGTTACCTCCATGCCAATGCCAAATCCTTTGGCATCAAGGAGTCGCTCTTCCAGCGTCTCGATTTCCATATCCATGTCCCCTCGGGGGCGGTGCCCAAGGATGGCCCCTCAGCGGGGGTGACCATCTCGTCAGCCTTGTACTCCCTGATGAGCGGCATCCCGGTCCGCGCCGACCTGGCCATGACCGGCGAGATCACCCTGCGTGGTCAAGTTCTCCAGATCGGGGGACTCAAGGAGAAGGTTCTCGCCGCCAAGCTCGCGGGTGTCACCCATGTGATGATCCCGGAGCGGAACCGGAAGGATCTGGTGGAGGTGAGTGACACGATCCGCGACGGGCTGACCTTCCACTTCGCGGAAAGCATCGGCGATGTACTCAAGATCGCGCTGGCCAAACAGAAGAGACCACGGGCCACGGCCAAGGCGAAAACCACACGGCGTGGATGAGTCTCTTTCATCGACACGGAGGAATTCGTGTTACCATGAGAGTACGCGAGTTGCTTGAGAAACTTCACCGCGATGGTTGGCGGATTGTTCGGATAACGGGAAGTCATCGTATCCTCAAGCACTCCATCAAGAATGGGACTGTTGTTGTGGCGGGACTTCCAAGTAAAGATGTAGCCATAGGAACGCTGAAGAGTGTTCTGAAGGAAGCGGAGTTGGAGGATTAGTACATGCGCGAATACGTGGTGATTTACGAATGGGCTGGGAGCAACTACTCGGCTTATGCCCCCGATTTGCCGGGGTGTGTTGCTTGCGCGGATACACTCGAGGAAACCGAGGAGTTAATGCGGGGAGCGATTGACCTTTATATCGAAACCCTTAAGGAAGATGGCCGGATAGTTCCAGAACCCACCACTAAGGCAAAACTCATGGCTGTTGCAGCATGACCTTTTTTCTGTTCACAACTGAAGACGATCTCAGAAAGGACCTTGCCTCATGACCCTCTACACCCTCATCCTGTTGTCGTTGGTCAGCGCCCCGGGTGATCTTGCCCCCAGAATCGATACCCTGAAGATGCATGTCGAACGGCTTCATGCCATCACTGTTAACACGGGTGATGAAGCCGGAAAGGAGAAGAAACTCGCGGAGCTCGAAACCACTCTGGCTGGAACCATCGCGGATGAGGAGGCCTACAACAATCTCTACCGCAAGATCGATGAGGTCCGGAGCTGGCTCCTCGATCACTCGGCCTCGAAACCAGAGCCCTATGCGGGAACCTTTCAGGAAGTGGCCGAGGGGTGGCAACTGTCCAATGACAAGTTGAAGGTCACCCTCTCCAAGAGTGACCTTTCCCTGCGTGTGGAGCGAGGTGCAACCACCTGGCAGATGGCGTCTTGTGATGATGAGGATCTGGCGCTGCCCGCAGGCAATGTGTGTTTTCTCAAAGCCGCCAACCGGACGGTCAGGGAGTTCCGTACGGGTTACAGCATTGGCCTCTTGGTGACTCTCTCAGGTTTCCCGGATGCCGCTGGAGTGGAGATCATTCTGGGGATGAACATCACCGGCAACGAGATCCTCTTCGAAGTTACCGCGCCGAAAGAAAACCCCGGGATCAAGGAGGTCCATTGGCCCAAGGCGGTCCGTTTCGATTCCCAGGCCGAGGGGGACTACACTGTCGTTCCGTTGATGCAGGGAGCGGTCATTCCGGCCAATTGGAGTGAGAAGATCGAAAGAGGTGGTCTGACACAGTCCCGCTGGTTTTACATGCCCTGGTTTGGGCAGGTTCGCGCGGGTGCGAGTTATCAGGCCATCATCGAGACTTATTACGATGGCGGGGGTTACTATCTTCACTCACCGGGCGAGTTCACTCTGGTCCGTCCACATTGGTATTCCAGTCTGGGAAGCCTGCGTTATCAACGCCGCATCCGTTACATCTTCGAGGAGGAGGGCTCCTATGTCTCCATGGCCAAACGTTACCGCCGTTATGTCCAGGAGAATGGACTGTTTGTCTCGCTTAAGGAGAAGCTGGCCCGGAATCCAAAAGTGGCCGAGGTGATTGGAAAACCGGTGATTCACCAGGGCTCTCTCTATCATTTTGTTCTCGATGCGCAGCTTTTTAATAAGGATCAAATCGAGGTCAATCATAACTTGGTTCCCTTCGCGGTTTTGGCCCAACAATTGAGGGATCTCAAGGCGATGGGGATTGAGGATGCCTATGTCCATCTGGATGGATGGGGATTCCATGGTTATGACAATGCCCACCCGGATGTTTTGCCGGTAGGGGAAGAGCAGGGTGGCTGGGAGGGGCTGCGGGCCTTTACCAAGACCTGTGAGGATCTTGGATATCTCTTTGCGGTGCATGACCAATACCGTGACTTCTATACTAATGCTGTCTCCTACAATCCGGATCTGAATTTTACGAATGCGGATGGCACCGCACCTGGAGCCGCGGTATGGTGTGGCGGGCCGCAGACCTTCCTCAGTGCGGTCTTCGCACAGGGGTATGTCCGCCGCAATCATGACCTCTTTGCAGCCAATGGTATTCATCCCGAGGGGGCTTATCTGGATGTCTTCGCGGTGGTGGACTTGGATGAGAGCTTCCAACCGGCTCACCCGATGGCGCGCGAGGACTGCGCCAAGTTCCGCCGTTCCTGTTTCGATCTGTTGCGCGCGCGTGGGTATGTGATGAGTTCCGAGGAGCCGGTGGATTATGCCATTCCCTCGCTTGATCTGGTCCATCATGGCCCCTATGCCACCAGCCCAC
>CAYRBI010000169.1:0-13708 GCA_964422415.1 uncultured bacterium
GTGTGAACTCCGAACAACTCCCTCCCCCCTTGCGGGGGAGGGTGGGGGTGGGGGGGTGATTAACGTACACACTCAATCTACCCAAACACCACCAAGTGCTTCCCCATGTGATGAGCGAGGACCTCGGCATACTCCTTACGCGCCCCTTGAAGCAATGCTTTGAGGGGTTCCGCGAAACGTCTCCCTCCCTCCGCGTTCAATACCGCTCCAAAACAGACATGGAGAATCTGCCGGGGTGAATCCGCTCCCGGATAGGTCACATAGATCCGTTCGAGATCCCCATCCGCTACACGGTATGGATCGGGAAACTCCTCCAGCGTGGCCTTAATGTGGTAGGACTTGCGTTGTTCCTCGTAGACAATGGCGCAAAAGGCCGCGATCCCACGGAACAAGGATGGATCCCGCCGTGCCGCAATCCGCAGTCCCTCCAGGTAACTGGTCCCCGAGGTCTTCAGATGCACCTGCCCTCCTGTTAACCGCGCGATAGAGGGATACAGGGCGAACTTATCCGATCCGGAGTGAACCGAGAGTTTGTAAGGTCCCTCCTGACGCGCAATCGCGGCATGAATACGTAAGTCCGCCTCGAAGGTATCCAGGTCTCCAATGTATTCAATCGCTTTCTGGAACTCCCCCACGAAACGCGGTGCGAGAGAGGTGAAGCGCACACCCAAACGCTTGAGCTCCCGTGCGATGATCAAGTGCGCGAGAGGGCTGGTAGAACAGGAGGTTTCATCCACCGAGACCTCGAAATCAAAAGGCTCTTCAACTCTCCTGCACTGTTCAACACAACAATAGAGCTCTTGGATCTTGAGAATGGCCTTCCCATAGGTGAGCGCCACACGCTGGACCGCGAGCTCATCGCCAGCGATTTCCTCCTCTCCCGCGATGGTATGGGAATGGGCATACCGCTCCAGGTAATGGTCAAACACACCCGGTTGCGAGGCGCACAAACGCTGGAATTCCCGCGCCACCTGACTTATTGGTAAAGAGATGGCTTCATCCCAAACCACCTCGGAGGGATCCACGGTGAAGAAGGTGAACCCCGCTTCGGCACAAGCAGCAATCTGTTCCCCAGTCTTCATGTGGTCCGCATCGGCCCCCCAAGGTCCGTTGTCACCCGCCTCCGCCACGGCGCTGGCTGCATCCCACATCACTTGGGCGGGAGTCCGCCCGATCCGCTCCATCTCGCGTCCTGACTGTTGCGCAAGGATGGGTACCACACGTCCCACCAGACCCGCGCGGCGATGGGCCAGCAGATGACCCGGAGTGGCGAGACCGAGACGGTCGCCATAGCCCATTGAAGAAGCCAGCCCACAGGGCCGTGGCCGTGCCCATGGTTTTTCATTCCAGAGAGACTGAAGCCGCTCGAGTTGTTCAGGTGGGTTGTAGAAGATGGACATGAGAATTCCTTTCAGTCCCGTTTCGTATTGGCCGCCTCACACCTCATCCGGTTCACCTCACGGTGAGCCAGGCGGGTAACCTCTGGCAAACGGAATCGTGTACACAAGCGGAGGACCCATTCCACCGCAGTGTCGAGGTCACTCCGGTGACCGGTGGAGACATATACCGGCTGGACTCCCTCACGGGTACGCACCGCGCGGCCGACAGTTTCCCCGTGATCTTTCAATTCTGCCCTCGAACCACGCATTTCCAGCAAAGGTTCATGCTCCCCAATCAGAAGCGACTTGGCGCAGCCCAGGGTGGGACAGTCCCACAAGAGTCCCGCATGGCAGGCCAACCCAAAGCGCCGTGGGTGAGCATACCCCTGACCATCCATCACCAGCACATCCGGCTTTGGTTGAAGTGACCGCCAAGCCTCCTCCAGCAATGGCAGCTCACGGAAAGAGAGGAGACCGGGAACATAGGGAAAAGGAACCGAGCCAATCCAGCGCCCAATCTGTTGAATCTCCAGGCTGGGCCAGGAGCAGACCACAATAGCCGCGAAGCCATCCGTGGCACGCTTTTCATAGGAACAATCCGCCCCAGCCACCAGCAGCCCTTCGCGAGGCGCGGGCAGTGGCTCATTCCGCACCAACCCAACGAGCTCGCGCTGCAGAGCAATGGCTTCCTTGGGGGTCAGATTAGCGGGAAGGATCTCCATTGTTGATCACGAGGTCTTTGCCAAACAGGGCTTCATAATCTCTTTCGATTTCTTCATCGGTGGGAACTGTGATCTCCTCGGGAGGAATCCACACGATCTCCCCCTCTCGTGAAACTACGATGCTCTGACCCAACCGCTTGTGTTCGGCCAAGGCCTTGGCGACTCCACGGCGGATGCCGAGATAGGTCTTTCTGTCAAAATCCGAGAACCTTATCCGGGTTGTTGTTTCCATGTTTGCAGCACCTTCCAGTCTTCCTGACGGAGGATGGACATCTCCTTCGCTCCTCCCCCACTCGCAATAAGCACGGGACTATCACTGAAATTATCATAACAGCTCCACTCATCCGCTAAAGGGAGGTAAAGCGTGAGAAGGTTGTGAATCCCTCTTCGATAACGTCGATTCACGACATCCTCATCGATAAAATGCCCTCCCAATGAAGCACGTAACTTAACTCTTGATACCAAGACCATGGGAACATTTACGAACACAAAGACCACCTGAAGAAGATTCCCTCCTCTTCGCCATCCATCAAGTAGCGGTGCAAATACCCTCGACGCCATCGTGGTTTCAAAAGCGAAACTGGTTCCCTGCTCCATCAATGTACGGATGCGGTTGAGCATCAACCGCCCGGCCAGAAGAGCATTCGCATTGGGATTGAACGGTGAGATACCCGCCGCGATTGAGTCTGCATTAACAAACTCCGTGATTTTGAGGTGGTCTGGCAAAACTGTCATGGCGGTGGTGGTCTTTCCCGCTCCATTGGGTCCGCCGATCATGACAATCTCAGCCATAATTCCGTTCTCTCCCGCCCGGACTGAATTACAGTGTACTCCTATCCATACCGATCAGCTTGTTGATCCGTGGTACATGATAGGTGTCCATTGTCTCCAACAAGATTTCGGGTGTATCCGCCACCAGAAGCATCTCCCGGTGTTCACGTCTCAGAAATCCCTCGGCGACGGAATTGTCGAGAAACGCCAGTAGATTATCGTAATACCCGTTCACATTAATGAGACCGCAGGGCTTTGAGTTCAGCCCGATTTGCGCCCAAGTGAGAAGCTCCGAGATTTCCTCCAGAGTTCCAAATCCGCCCGGCAACGCGATAAAAGCATCCGAGAGATCAAACATCAACGCTTTTCGTTCGTGCATCGAATTGACCACATGCAACTTGGTCAGATTCCGGTGCGAGACTTTACCGGCTAATGTTTTGGGAATGACACCAATGGCCACACCCCCCGCCTTTAAAACAGAGTCGGCGAGTTGGCCCATCAATCCAACCTCCGCGCCGCCATAGACCAGTTCGTATTTCCGCTCATACAGCGCCACTCCCAGCCGTTGAGCCATGACCGCATAGGAGGGATCCACCCCAAGATTCGATCCGCAATTGACACAGACTCGCTTCATTATCTCCACATCCTGATATCGTTATTTCCAATTCTTCCATATCGAAGAGGACGATTCCACCAGATCTGTCTGCGGGAGTGTGTGCTCAGCCATGGAAGGCCGGGGAGGAGGGAGTTTACGTCACCCTTGAATCTTCCATCCTCTTCCACGTAGCAAAATCTGACCACCTTCTTGCATGAATCCCAGTGAATCCTCCCTTTCCTTCCTCCTCTCCCGGATTGACTTACCCCGGCCATCGTTTACTAATCGCCATCATGCCCGCACGAGAAGAAATTGTCATTCTGGATTTCGGTTCGCAGTACAACCAGCTGATTGCCCGCAGGGTGCGTGAGCAGGGAGTCTACTGCCGGATCTTCCCTTTCAACCTTCCGCTTGCGGAGATCCAAAAAATCAGCCCCAAGGGGATCATCCTCTCCGGCGGACCGAGCAGTGTCTATGCCCCCAGCGCACCTTTACCCGATCCAGGTGTCTTCCAGCTCGGAGTTCCAGTGCTCGGTATTTGTTATGGCCTGCAGGTCATGGCGCACTTATTGGGTGGTAAGGTCAGCCATTCCACCGAGCGGGAATACGGCCATGCGATGATGAAGAAATCCGGTCCCGGGACTGAGTTATTTGAGGGACTGGAAGATGAATTCCAGGTCTGGATGAGTCATGGCGACCGGCTTGAAGCTCTGCCAGAAGGCTTTCTCTCCATTGGTAACTCACCGAATTCCCCCTTCGCGGCGGTGGCGGACAAGGAAAAACATCAGTATGGAGTCCAGTTTCATCCCGAGGTGGTTCACACGCCGGATGGCTCTCAGATTTTGGGAAACTTCGTGCGAGCAATCTGCCGCTGCGCCGGGGATTGGACCATGGGATCTTTTGTGGAGAACACAGTCACCGACATCCGCCGGCGGGTGGGTGAATCCCAGGTTCTCTGCGCGGTGAGTGGTGGGGTGGACTCCTCCGTGGCCGCTGCCCTGGTGGCGAAGGCTATCGGGGAGCGTCTCATCTGCCTCTTCGTGGATAATGGGCTCCTGCGTCATGGCGAGGCGGACCGGGTACGTACCGCGCTCAAGGACCGGCTGGGCATCAACCTGCGCTTTATCGATGCCTCCGAACGCTTTCTTGAAAACCTCAAGGGTGTCACCGACCCGGAGCGGAAGCGCAAGATCATCGGCCACACCTTCATTGAGGTCTTCGAGGAGGAAGCGATTAAGATCGGCAAGGTGGAGTACCTCGTTCAAGGAACCCTCTATCCGGATGTGATCGAATCAGTCTCCGTGGCGGGACCCTCCGCGACCATCAAGTCTCACCACAATGTGGGCGGCCTGCCAGAGAAGATGAAACTCGAGTTGATCGAACCGCTACGGGAACTCTTCAAAGATGAGGTCCGCCAGGTGGGTTTGATGCTCGGTTTGGATGAGGATCTGGTCTTCCGTCAGCCCTTCCCAGGACCGGGTTTGGCGGTCCGTGTGCTTGGCGAGGTAACCCATGAGGCTTGCGGCCTCTTACGGAAGGCCGATAAAATAGTGATCGACGAGTTCAAGGTCTCTGGTTGGTACCGCAAAGTCTGGCAGTCCTTCGCGGTACTTCTCCCGATCCGGTCAGTTGGAGTGATGGGTGATGAGCGGACCTATGACCGCGCCATCGCCATCCGTGTCGTTGAGAGCCAGGATGGGATGACCGCCGACTGGGTCGATCTGCCGGGTGATTTGCTACGGCGGATCTCGAACCGCATTGTCAACGAAGTGAAAGGAATCAACCGCGTCGTCTATGACATCAGCTCCAAACCTCCCAGCACCATCGAGTGGGAATAAAGACTGTTTGTCTGGCCTCGCTTGAGGAAACCGCCACGCATGTCACTTTTCACTAATCCTATCGAGTTTCTCCTCCTGGCCACGGGCAGAATCCCCGCTATTTTATTTGCGCTGTCCATTCACGAGGCCGCCCATGCTTGGATGTCCTTGCGCTGTGGCGATGACACCGCCGCGCGCATGGGGCGGATCACATTGAATCCGTTGGCCCATCTCGATCCAATCGGGTCGATTGGGATTTTTATTGGTTTCTTCGGCTGGGGGAAACCTGTTCCCTATGTGGAACGTAACCTGCGGAATCCCCGCCAGGATGCAATGTGGATCGCTGCCGCTGGACCGGTGGCAAACCTGATCCTGGCAGCCATCTCCGGGATCGCTTTTCGAGTTCTGATCCATTTCGCCCAAGCGGGTGAGAGCATCTCAGATCAGATCATCCTCTTCCTGCTCTTCCTGACATCCTTTTCGCTGATCGTGAATCTATGCCTGTGTTTCTTTAATCTGATCCCGGTCTTCCCCTTGGATGGCGAAAAGATCCTTTTGGGAATCCTGCCTTACCGTCAAGCATATCAGTACGCTCAGATCAGACAGTATGGTCCCATGGGGCTCCTCCTGCTGATCTTCATGGGACAGCCTCTCGTAGAGGCCTGGATTGGGGTGATGACCAAACCCTTCTTCTACTTGTTCGCGGGAGTCAGTTTTGACGACACACTGAAAATCATCAGTGCTGCCTTTTCCGCTCTGTGGGGCTGATAAGACCTTTGCTTTACCACCCATCTCCCCCTAAGATCAAAGGATCGTGACGGAATATATCCTCGGCCTTTCAGCTTACTACCATGATAGTGCCGCCGCACTGTTGCGCGATGGCGAGATCTTCGCCGCCGCGCAAGAGGAGCGCTTCACCCGCAAGAAGCATGACTCCGGCTTCCCGCTCAAGGCTGTTCAGTATTGCCTGCGTGAGGCGAGAATCTCCGCCAATGACCTTACTCATGTGGTTTTCTACGAGAAACCCTTCGTCAAGTTCGAACGGATCCTCGAAACTTATCTCTCCCTCTCACCGCGTGGGCTCACCCAGTACCTCCAGGCCATGCCCCTGTGGCTGACCCAACGGTTGTGGATGGGGGATGACATTGGCAAGGAGCTGGATTACGAGGGCGAAGTGCTTTATGCCGAGCACCATGAGTCCCATGCCGCCAGCGCCTTCTACCCCAGTCCCTTCCAGGATGCGGCGGTACTGACTGTCGATGGAGTCGGCGAGTGGTGCACCACCACCTATGGGGTGGGTGAGGGCAATGACCTGCGCCTCCTGGCCGAGATCCGCTTCCCGCATTCACTCGGATTGCTCTACTCCGCCTTTACATATTACACCGGCTTCAAGGTGAACTCGGCTGAGTACAAGGTCATGGGCCTTGCCCCTTATGGCGAACCCAAATATGTGAAACCCATCCTCGATGAGCTCATCGATCTCAAGGAGGATGGCTCGCTGTCCATGAACATGGACTACTTTGGCTATATGACCGGGCTACGGATGACGAACACCCGGTTCGATCAGCTCTTCGGCGGACCGCCGCGTAAACCAGAATCTCAGTTGACTCAGCGCGAGATGGATCTAGCTCGCTCAGTTCAGGTAGTCACCGAGATGACCATGCTGAAGCTGGCGGATCATGTGTACAAAGTCACCGGCAAGGAAAACTTGTGCCTGGCGGGTGGTGTGGCCTTGAATTGTGTCGCCAATGGAAGGCTCCTGCGTGAAGGACCCTTCAAGCGGTTATGGATTCAACCGGCGGCGGGCGATGCGGGTGGGGCCTTGGGCGCGGCCCTTGCGGTTCACTACCGTTACAAAGGTCACCCTCGTACCGTTCAACCTCATGATGCCATGCGGGGTTCCTATCTGGGACCTTGTTATAATGATGCTGATATCGAGAGGATGCTCTCGAAGGTTGGAGCCAAGCTGCACAAGTATACCAACGGCGAATACCTCCCGGCGATTGTGGACCGCCTAACCCAAGAGAAGGTGGTGGGGTGGTTCGCGGGACGCATGGAGTTCGGTCCCCGGGCTCTGGGGGGGCGCAGTATCATCGGTGATCCACGTTCACAAGCCATGCAATCGGTGATGAATCTAAAGATCAAGTACCGCGAAAGCTTCCGTCCCTTCGCCCCGTCGGTTCTGGAAGAACACTGCGCCGAAGTGTTCGAGCTGGATACAGAGTCTCCTTACATGCTGCTGGTGGCTCCGGTCCGCGAGGAACGGCGGATCCCGATGACTCCGGACCAGGAGAAGCTCTTTGGGATCGATAAGTTGAATGTTCCTCGTTCGGATGTCCCCGCGATCACGCACATCGATTACTCGGCCCGTGTCCAGACGGTCTCCAAGGAACGTAATGGCCTCTATTATGACCTCATCAAAGCCTTTCATGACCGCACCGGGTGCCCACTCGTGGTGAACACCAGCTTCAATGTACGCGGCGAACCCATTGTGGAGAGCCCCATGGATGCGTACCGTTGCTTTATGCGTACTGAGATGGACAGTCTGGCGATTGGCTCCTTTATCCTCGACAAGGCGGATCAACCCGAGTGGAAAGAGGAGGGAGACTGGCGGAAGGAATTCGAACTGGACTGATGCTTCCCCCGAATCGCACACCATCCACCCCCCAGGAGTTACGCAAGTTTGGTCTCCAGATAGGCGGCATTTTCCTCACCCTTTCCGCGCTGTACCTCTGGCGCAAGGGAACGGGGATCATTTCCATGGCCACGGCTCTTTTGGGAGCCTATCTGGTTGTCTTGGGAGCGCTCAAACCTGATCTCTTGGCGGGATTCAACCGTTTCTGGTGGAAGCTCTCCGGCTTTCTGGCACGTTATGTCGGCCACTATGTGGGTTTGGGATTCTTCACGATCTTGTACTGGATCTTGTTCGCCCCCGTGGCGGTCATCATGCGGATTGTAGGTTTCGATCCCCTCGGGCTTCGCCGGCACAAGACCGCGCCTACATATTGGCATGAACGCCCTTGGCCACTATCCTCAGACCATTACGAACACCAATTTAGCATTGAGAAGAGGGATCATGAGTAAGAAGTCGATTCTCACCGAGTACTGGGAGTTTCTCAAGTATCGCAAGAAGTTCTGGTTACTTCCTATCGTGATCATCATGATGGGTCTGGGCTTGTTGCTTTTCCTTGCACAATCCTCCTCGGTGGCGCCCTTTATCTACACCCTGTTCTAAACGGAGAGACACCCCTGGAGGTGTGAATATGAGCAAGGGACAGATTCTCGCGGAGTACTGGATCTTCTTGAAGTATTACAAGAGATTCTGGTTACTGCCGATTGTGGTGGTCCTGTTCTTCTTCGGGTTTCTCCTCTGCGCGGCACAGGTGTCGACCATCGCGCCCTTCCTTTATCTGTTTTACTAACGATTCATTGAAGAATCCGGAGTTGTGATACCAACATGGATTCCCGCCTTCGCGGGAATGACGATACAATTGGTAGGTTGGGACTGGCCCCACTCTTTCCATTGGTGCGAAATCCACATGCTAAAGCATGAACAACCTACGGATTCTGAACTTCAACCTCTCAGATCCGGGCATGATGAAGCATGGACTACCAGGGAGCCTAACCTGTAAGTCCAGTTGTCAGCGAAGTTTTGTTTGACTACAGTTCCCTTTATGAACATACGGACCCTTTTTGCTCACCCTTCGCGGGCGTGCCTCCCTGCGTTTAGCTTGGTGCTGGCTTTGGTCATGCATCCAGCCGAGGCACAGAAATCATATCCAGGATGGTCAGCTCCGAAGATCATTCCCACGGAATCGACCTTGTCCACCTACCCCGACATTGCGGCGGTGGGGGATACCTTGCATGTGGTTTTCCGCTCAACCACGAATGCTTTGTCTGAATCGGGCGGTCCCTCTGATCAGGATCTTCTCGAAGATGAGATTCAGAAGATACAGACTCTTCTACGGCAAGGCTCCAATGATGAGATCAAGGCCGTGGGCGGTAAGAAGAAGCTGCAAGAAAAGCGTGACGAACTCACGAAAAAGCTCCACGAGATCCAAGGCAAAAAGACCAGTGGTGAACCCGAAACAGGTTCGCCGATCACCACCACCATTTGTTACACCCGCTCCACGGATCGTGGACGGACCTGGTGGGAGAAACCGATTGTCATTGCCACAAATCCCGATGGGTTCATGGGGCAAACCGCTATCCAGGTGGATTCCGATGGTATCCATGTCATCTACACCGCCTCCATCGAGAACAACATCATTCAAGTGTTCTGCGTTCACAGCTCCGATGATGCCAAAACCTGGTCTACCCCCCAACAGGTCAGCCAGACCGACTACCGTAAGGTAGGTCCTCAATTGGCGGTCACAGCCAATGGTGGACTGATCGCTTGTTGGTGGGAGCTCGAGGAAGCCGAGATCGAGGAGAGACGGCGGATATCCTTCTCATCCTTCGACAGTTTTCTCGAGGACCCCAGTGTCGAAACCAAGATCAGCACCCGCACCCGCTCGATCATCCATTATGCGCGTATGATGTCCGGCGGAGCTTGGCAAGGGGATCAGATCCTGGACAATGCCACTGAAATCGTCACCTCAATTTGTCTCAGCTCCGGCAGAAATGGCGAACTCTTCTTGTATTGGTTAGATAAGGATGGCTTCGATTGCCGTACCAGCAAAGATAATGGGCAGACTTGGGAAACCTCTCTTTCTTATCAGCAACTGATTGACCCAGAAAAATTCCAGACCTTTGTCTTTGATGGTGAGGAACCCCGGATTATCCGCGGTCCCCTTGAACTCAACAAAGGCGGACAATTGGCATACCGCCGTGGCCTCACTGGAGGCGCCGATTGGGTCAACATCATCGATGAACAAGCGCAACACAGCCATCCCCAGGTGGCCTTTACCAAGGATGAGGTTCAAATTATTTGGGGCATCACGGATCTTTCCGGACGTCACCTGCTCTACTTCCGTCAAGACAACAAACCTCCGGTCAGCCATCTCGATTACCCCCCCAATGGCGATTTCACCAAGCCTCAAGCCTCTTTTGTCTGGAGTGCCACTGACGATATCGCCACCCGCCTGACCTACCGTTGGTGCTGTGTAAAACGTGATGATCCGAAAACCCGTCCCGCACCCGCTGACTGGACTCTCTACGATGAAATCAAATCGCAGACCCTTAAGTCCCAACCGGATGCGTATTACACCTTCTTTCTTCAAGGCGTGGATTTCTCCGGCAATGAAGAGAAAGAACCCATCGCTCTGGATTACCACACCTTCTTTGTTCCCCCCTCCATCTCTGTTGACACAAGCTCCGTACCACCCTTGGTCATCAACAGCCGGAACCTCGAAATCAAATGGCGCGCCGAGGACAACAATCCCCAATCACCGATCCAGGTGGCCTACCAGGTCGATGGCCAAACCCCCAGCGAGTTCTCCACACGGGACAGTGTTCAGATTACCGGCCTCCCCATCGGGTGGCACCGCATCCAACTGCTTGCGGTGGATGGAAACGGCAATGTCAATGCCTTTGGTGATGAAGTCTCGGTGAAAGTGGAGCTCGAGCTCGGTCTGGAATGGCAAAAGATTCCGAAAGAACCCCGTGAAGGCGACCGGGTTGTCTTGAAAGACAAGTCTGTCGAGCTAGCGTGGCGTGTGTATGAGAATACCCGTGATCAGGGCATTAAATATCTGTCGTCCTATCAGATCACACACAATGGGCGTGCCCGTGATTGGTCCACCCCACAATCCAGCTTGAAAGCTGAACTGACGGGGCTCAATGGCGCTGAAATCGAAGAGGGCGATTACCGCGTCCAGCTTGTCGCTCAGGATGAATTCGGTAATCCCGCTTACCCAGAGGGGAACATTGACAAGATCATCGATACCACCTTCACGGTGGACCACACTCCGCCCGCTCTCACCTGGAATCCGCCAGTCATTGATCCCAACACCAAGATCCCGACTCTGACCATCGTCGGGCAAGACAATTTCTCCAAGCCCGAAAACCTGGAGTACAAATTCTGCATCGCCGGCGCCACCGAAGGCGGCTGGACTGGCTGGTCCAAGAACACCTCCTATGCCTGCGCTGGACACCCCATTAGCTGGTACAGCTGGGGTTACAAGGTAGAAGTCAAATCCCGTGATGTCGCTGGGAATGAGAACCGTTACCCACTGCCCTACTCACTGATCTGGTATGAACGTAGTCCCGCCTTGCTGTACACCATCGCGGGAATCCTGGCGGCCATCGTGTTAATTGTCATCTTCATGACCATCGCCGGGATACTGGAAAGGTCCCGTTCGCGTCGACGTTTAGCGGCCCGCAAAGCAGCAGCGATGAAAACCACCGAGGCTGAACCCACCCCCGAGGCTGAAAAACGTCCAGCCAAGACCGATGATCTCTTCGGGATGCCCTCGATGGACATGGGCACGACCACCGAAACACCCAAGAGCTCTTCATCTTTCGATTCAGGGTTCAGCGCAAGCTCCAGTTTTGATGATCTCTTTGGAACCGCCAAACCACAAACTCCCGAGACGCCCGCCGCTCCGGAGGAGGACATCTTCGCCTCCACTTTCTCCGAGGCGCCAACTCTCGATTTCACCGCTCCCGAACCAAACATCCCCGTGGATGATCCCTTCAAGAGCCCTGAAAAACCGAAACAGAAAAAAGACAAAGACTGGTCCACCGATGATAAGGTTGACCTGAGCGAACACGACTTATTTGATCCTCTGTGACACCGCGCCCCCCCTTTGGGGGACGTAGATGTCTGCTTCAATATAAAAAAATCTCTTCTCTCTGTGAGATGGGTGGGAGTTAATGGCATATGCTTGATATGAAATGGGTGCGGGAGCACCCCGAAGAAGCTGCTTTGGCCTTGAGGGGGCGCGACCCGGATATTGATTTAGAACCACTCCTTCAGATCGATCGTGAACGCCGTGAAATCATTACCCGGACCGAGACCCTGAAGGCGGAACAAAACCGGATCAGCAAGGAGATCCCAGAACGCAAAAAATCTGGCCAATCCACCGATGATCTGCTCTCTCAGGTGGGCGAGATTAAACGCCAGGTACAGGAATCTCTTGATCTCCAGAGGAATCTGGACCTGCAATTCGAAGAACTTTCCCTTGCGCTACCCAATATCCCGCATCCCAGCGTCTTGCGTTCATTGAGCAAAGAGGACAACCAGGTTGTCCGCGAATGGGGCGCTAAACCCGTCTTCGATTTCCCCACTAAGAACCACCTGGAGCTCGGCGAGGCGTTGGGCCTCTTCGATTTCGAACGCGCCGCCAAGATCAGCGGTTCAGGCTTCCCGATCTACCGTGGACGGTTGTACCGATTGGAACGCGCCCTCCTCAATTTTCTACTGGTACGTAATGACAACGCCGGTTATGAGATGATCGGCCTTCCCTATCTGGTCAACCGGGAAACCGGATTCACCTCTGGGCAGCTCCCTAAATTCGCAGAGCAGATGTACCACGTCTGTGCCGATGAGCTTTATTTGATCCCCACCGCCGAGATCGCCCTGGGGGGCATCCATCGCGATGAAATCCTGCTGGATGCGGATCTCCCCTTGCGCTACACCGCTTACACCGCTTGTTTCCGCCGCGAGGCGGGAACTTACGGAACAGGCGAACGCGGCCTGGTCCGTACCCACCAATTCAACAAGGTGGAAATCTTCTCGGTAACCCTACCAGAAAAATCCTACGATGAACTTGAGCAGATCCGTAAACAGGCCGAAGGCTTAGTGGAGGAGCTGGGGCTACATTACCGCACCACTCAGCTGGTCACCAGCGACCTGGCTCAGGGCTCGGCCAAGACCTATGACATTGAGGTCTGGCTGCCGGGACAAAACCGCTATTACGAGGTCAGCTCCTGCAGCAACTGCGAAGCTTATCAGGCACGCCGCGGCAACATCCGCTTCCGCCGTGGCCCGAATGGCAAGCCTGAGTTTGTTCATACTCTGAATGGCTCCGCCCTGGCTACTTCGCGCCTGATGATTGCCCTGTTGGAATGCTACCAACAAGTAGATGGAAGTGTGCTGATACCTGATGCGTTGCGTCCGTTTATGGGAGGACAAGAGACTCTGTAAGGGGCATCCCGTTCGGAGTTCAATCTTCAAGGTTGCCCAACACGCAAAAGCGTGAACTCCAAACGGTGTCTCCAATCATTACCACGTAGGAGGGCCTTGGCAATGGGGGAACAGGAAAACAAGCCTTCACCACCCGGATGGATAAGTGAGGTGGGAAGCCTGGCCGATATGGTCCAGTACCAGAAAGGCTCGATTGTCAGCCGGGCCTTGATCTCCAAGAAGACCGGGACAGTGACCCTCTTCGCTTTCGATAAGGATCAGGCCCTCAGCGAGCATACCGCACCCTATGACGCGCTGGTGCATCTCCTGGATGGCGCCGCTGAAGTAACCATCTC
>CAYRBI010000170.1:0-13630 GCA_964422415.1 uncultured bacterium
ATGCTGCTAGAACTCACTCCCCCGAAAACATTGAAAGATTCTGTGTGAATACTCTTACTCAGAGAGACTCCAATTCTTAACACTCGATGGAGCCGGGATTGCTACAATGAAGATCTGATTGACTTGAGTACTGCCTTCTCCGGCCAGTTTCCGGTTGAAGGCGACCCATTGGCCGTTGGGGGCGACACACAGAGCATCCGGGGCGGCGCCGGGGTAAAGAGTTGGATCCGTGAGCCTTGTGGATACCCCGAAGTTGGCATCGCCCGTGATGACATTCGTCATCCAAACCGAGTTGTCCGAAACGCAGTAGATGTAGTCGCCGGATGGATCCCACCATGGTTTCTGGACATCAGCGGCAGCTAACGTGGTAGCTTGGACCGGGTCGCCACCGAGTGGAGAGATCAACCAGATCTGGCCGCCGCGTGTGAAGGCGATCCGGGAGCCATCGAGGCTGGAGCGGACAATCGAGCCGCAGTCCGTGTCACTATGGGTCAACCTGCGCTGTACTGTACCAGCCGGCGGCATCGGGAAGGTTGTTGCGGTTCCCTCGAGCGGTCCATCCGGTCCTGGAACCGTAATGTCTTCAGGGATATCGACAATGTACACCTCGTTGCGTGTCGCACCGGCGCTTGGGACCGTCTTGCCGATAAAGGCGCGCGCACGTTGCCAAGACAGGTCGGGTTTCTGATAGCCCTTCGTGCCGACCCAGGCATCATCAGACCCCTGGTAGATGTCATCGCTACCTGGTGTGATCTCGGCTTGGGCTTTCACTTTCACAAGCAGTACGGTGAAACCGACACCGTCCAGATTTCCAGTCGCGTCATCCACATCGACTGCCGTGCCCAGTTTGGTGGCGCCGATCGTTCTGAGGTTATTACCCAGAGCCTCCATGATCGCATCGTTATAGGTGAAGCCGATAAACTTCCCGTCTCCGGTCGGCTCATGGCGATGCGTTCCGCCGCGCAACGCGCCGGGCGTAAAGGGCGCGGTCACGTCCCGGGCATCGGCGATCACATACCCTTCACTGCCGACAGTACCATCGGTGGGGCTGACCATCGCGCCGAAGCGGGCGGTTCCTGCATACTGCACACCGTTAATACCACGAATGGCAATCACCTGGTCTCCAGTCGGGAAGAAGCTCACCGCCGCTGTGCCTGGGCCAAATCCGGTGAGGGGAATCGCATTGGGCGCCGTGTACATAACAACGATGGCCTTCGAGTCGATATTGACTTTCTCAAGTGTCAATGTGTTCCCAATTCCACCCGTAAAAGCCCGCGTGTCATAGGCAACCCATTGGCAGTCGGGCGACCAGTTAAGGTTGTTATCGAGCGAGTGATTCACGTTGGTTGCGGTAGTGAGTTGACGCTCCTCCGGATACGACAAGGCGGGTCCTACAGCCAGCGTTGCAAAGAAAAGAACGACGAAACAAGTCACAAAAAGCTTTCTCATATTATTCTCCTTCCATCAAATTGACACTGATAAAAAACATGATTTCACACAGGACAAACCGCCAAAGTGTAGGAGGGCCCCTTGTTTGACTCCAATGCCATTCATGTGAGGTCTTGCAGGTACGAGCCAATGTCGTGCTGGAGGCTTCCGGTATGTAGGTTTCGCTGTTGTAAGCAGATTCCTTTGGGTACACGGACACACTCCCTACACCTGCGTGTAGGTCCGCTGGGGAGCTGGCATCGCTGCGTTGCAAAAGAAGCTTCCCGAACACCCGCTGACGCGCCCGGTCCTTGCTCATCCCACCTCCACCAGCCGTGTTGGCCGTTCCCGGAGGAGTGTCTCCTTGCGATCTGCGCGCTCGTGATTCACCGCCATGGCACTCCTACCGCGTAACCACAAACATTCAAACTGAAGAATTCAAGAAAACCACAGCGATCTTCAAAGGATCAGCTACACCTGGCTTGTCAGGCCATTCGCTCATTCTAAGGCGGGACTGTGGCGCTGGTACCTCGTTGGTGGGCCCGCATCACCCCACTAATTTAAATCCCTCCTCTCCGATGTCAAGCACAAATCGATTATCATGACAATGTTTTGCTGATGTCACCGCCAGGTGTCCGTGACACCCGGAGCCATGTATGACTGCCTGGACAGATTTTGGACAGCCATTAAAATTGTCCAATTTCGCCTGCACTCAGCTTCATCTGACAACACAAGGAACAGGATCATGATGGAACGCAGAACCTTTTTGAAAACACTCCCAGCTCTGCCTGTGCTAGCCAGCGTAATATCCAACATGGCGGCAAGAGAAGCTTGTGGCGTCGATATGAACGGTTTAGACACAGTAAGGATACGCATAGAAGGACCCGCAGATCCATTGGTCTCGAGGACCTTTGCGATTCTGAGGGACCGGATACAACAGAGGTGTCGGGCGCAAGTAATTGAGGCTGGGACCGATGCACATATTACCATGAGGATTTCTGGCGGACTGCCTGCCGAGGGTTTCAGCATTGAGCAAGCCCGAGCAGCATTACAAGTATGCGGTGGATCACCGCGGGGATTGTTGTATGGCGTTGGCAAGCTTCTCCGGACCAGTCGTTATGATAAGAATTTCATAGCCTCGCCCTGGCGGGGTACCTCTGCACCGCAGGGTAGTCTGCGTGGCATGTATTTCGCAACCCATTTTCATAATTGGTACCATGTAGCCCCGGAAGGTGAGATCGCACGTTATCTGGAGGATCTCGCCCTTTGGGGAGTGAACGCCCTGATGACCTGTTTTCCATTTGTAAATCTGCAGGACTGGAACGATCCTCAGGCCAGCTTGGCAATCGATATGCTTAAAAAGTACGCCAGAATCGCCAAGGAGCTGGGACTCCAATTCGGCACCGGTGTCAACAATACCTTCTTCAAGGGAACTCCGGCGAATATCCGCGCGACCCCCTTACCCGATCCAACACACCGCCGGGGGAACCACGGTAACCCGGTCTGCCCAAGCAATCCTGAGGGTCTCAAATACATCTTGGATAATTCCCGCGAACTTTTCCAACGGCTTGCTGACACCGGCCTGGATTTCTTGGTGCATTGGCCTTACGACGAGGGTGGCTGCGCCTGCGAGAAGTGCCGGCCATGGGGCAGCAATGGTTATCTGAAGGTGTCGCGCGCAACGACTCAACTCGGACGTGAATATTTTCCAAATCTTAAGTCGGTTCTGAGCACCTGGTTGTTCGACACGCCGCCCGAAGGTGAGTGGCAGGGCTTATCTGGCTCCCTCGCCAAGGAGAACGGGTGGGTGGATTACATCCTGGCTGACTCCCATGAAGAGTTTCCACGTTTTCCTCTGGATTCTGGGGTGCCAGGCAATCTCCCCTTGCTCAATTTTCCCGAGATCAGTATGTGGGGGAATTGGCCCTGGGGTGGTGCCGGAGCGAACCCGCTGCCATCCCGTTTCCAGCGCCTTTGGGATCAGGTCAAGCAGGTGGTACAAGGCGGTTTCCCATACAGCGAGGGGATATACGAGGATATGAATAAAGCCGTCACCGTTCAGTTCTATTGGAACCGCAACCAATCCGCGCAATCAACACTGGCGGAATATACCGCATACGAATTTGGACCCGGGGTAACTGAAGATTCTCTGGCTCTGGTTGAGATTCTTGAAACAGTAGCGGGAAGCTCCTATATGAAACAACCAGTAGATACACACAAGGTCCTGCACGCTTACGATCTGGCGGAAAGCATCAAGAAGCGTTTACCCGATTGGGCGAAGCAGAACTGGAAATGGGAAATCCTCTATCTACGGACCGTGCTGGACCGTGAACGTTTTGCGGGAGGCGGACTGGAGACTCCAGCTGCGGAAGCCGCCATGCTTCGTCTTATCGAGATCTACCACTGCCAGATGGAGACTGATGACCCTTACCATCACCGTGTCCGCCCTCCCTTACGGAGAGCTATTTCGCGTGGTGGGGAACTTTAACAGCCCATTGTTATTTTTAATATTATCAAAGATTCATACGAAAGTGGCAATACTGGATCAATCTCATTTTTTTCCTCTCATAAGTCTGATCTCAGAACATTTTAATGATATGATCCACGAAACAATTGTACTTGAAATGTTGAAAATGATCAGCGACAATTAAAACTACCGGATCGTTACAATTAAATGTACCGTACAAAGATGTGTATGGTGTAATGATCCTACCATGTTCCCTTACAATTTGCAGAAGGGTGTGTCGATTTTCTAAAAACCTCGTTTCAACAATAGAATTTCTGGGTTTTTAATAACAATTCTTTTACTACACTAATCTTTCATTGGCATCCTTTCATATGCCCCCATATCATAGCCTAAGCTCTGAGGCCGAGAGATACCATCTATGTCTTGCTCTGGAGCATTTTCATCTGTTCCGGTATCAACGCAAGGAGATGTGTAATTAAGGTGGAAGTCCCAGGTTGTTGAACCCCCTTGAATATTAAAGAACTGTGGATCTTGGGCCAAATTTCCATTATCACCATTTGCTTCATTGAAACAACAATGAGTAATGGTCTGAGAAGATGAGGGGTATATATCATTTATAGAGTTACCCCAACTAATTGTATTAACAATAATTCCAACCCCCGTACCGAGATTTCCAATTCCTCCAAATCCAAATCCTACAACTTTATTTCCAAAAATGGTACAATTCCTTACGGTGCCCCCGTAATTTCCAATCCCACCTATAATTGTAGTATAATCGATCTCTCCTCCATTGGCATAGATAATGCAGTTTTCAACCAACCCATTATTATTACTAATACCAGAATCACGACCAAGATTCTTATAAACAATGCATTCCTTTATTGTACCAGAATTATTGTATATCCCACCGGCATTTGTACTACTAAGACCCCCGCAAGTATTTTCAAAAACTTCACATTTTTGAATGGTTCCACCATCATTAAATATTCCACCCGCTTTAGCTGGTAATTCAGCATTATTGTTATACACAGAGCAAGATTTTACAATTCCCATGTTGTAGATGCCACCTGCTTTTCCCTTATTTGTGGACGAATCTGACGTGGGCCTTCCATTTGTTACATATACTCCGTCAAGTATTCCATAGTTTATCAATACCTCCTTATTATTGTTACCATCCAGAATTGTACTGTACTCCTTTGGATTTCTTTGGTTCAAAAATACTTCGTTTCCTGTAAAGCCTCCATACATACTGACATTTTTCGCTATCGGAATGTTTAGGGTGGATTCAACCTCCTGGTAGAATCCTTTAGCAATCCATATTTCCACATTTTGTGTCATGAAACTTGCTTTTAGTGCGGCAATAATTGGTCGACGGAGAGCTGTATTCCAACTCAACCCAGAAGCTTCATCATTTCCCTCCGGTGTTACAAAGATCACTGTAGAACTTGTGGATGAACCAACCGTGAAAGATGTAGGCTTTCCCGTAGCCTCATTATACTCAACCATTACAGTTGTATTTCCTTCGACTATCGATGGTACTTTCACAACAACAAATGTCTGACTATTTGATTTTGTGACACCAGTTACAATAGCGGATGCAGTACCGAATCTAATCTCACCTGGATATCCGTTCCAATCTGAAACAGAAGTTGAATAGGTATCACTGCCACGGAGGCGGATTGTCACTGAATCTCCAGGCTTTCCACTTGTTGGATCGATTCCTAAGATGGTCGGGCGAATTATCCAGATATAGGGTCTACTGGTTTGATTAGTTAGTATGTTCTTAACCGTTACGGAGATACTAGATCCAATTGGGATATAATCAGGTAAGGCCTCAACATAAAGATTTGTAGTCGAGGAGGCGTAATCAATGTTAACTGAATATCCGTTAACCATGAGCTCATTCTCTTCGTGAGAGGCTCCAAATCCAGTACCAGAGATATTCATGTACTCTCCCCGTTCTCCTTCACTGGGAGAGATTGAGGAGATTGATAGAGGCATATTTTGACATTCGATTGTTAAGGTATACGCTCCCACATCCCCTTCATATCCATCTACTACAATGTAATATGTGCCAGCTTCAGGTTCATAAATTGTGGCGACATCATTTTCTATCGCCAGACAAGAATTGCTCTCGCAGTCAGATAGAATGACAACGTCGAGATCGAGCCCCTCATCAAGGCTCATGTTTGAAAGACTGGCTTGGAGGAATGGTTCAGTTCCATATATGTCGACACGATAAACATCTTCCGGTCCACTCTCATCCCAAATCCCACCTTCCTCCATATCCGAGATACATGGATATGAATCCACATTGTTCTGACTACCCAGCGTATTTCCATCGACACTGTCACCACAAGAAAGGACGGTGGCCGACGAGCAGTCAAGAACCCCGGGGGTGTTTATTATTAAAACTATCATCTGCCCAGTTTTGGTCACATCATTGTCTGTGTAATTCACCGATAGTGTGATCGTTTGATCGGAGGGTACCGAAAAAGTATTCAGTCGACCTTTTACAATGGAATCCATACTTGCATATGCCGGTGGATCCACACTCCAGATGGTCATGGCCTCTTTTGTGACATCCTGGTTTGTTTCTCGTATACCATCGAAATAATATGCTGTGATAACATAATTCCCTGATGTCCCCTCGGAAAGATTGGTTGGACCAGTAATCTCGATTCTACTGAGCACTGGTGTGGGTGTTAAAGTCAGCGTTGAGGTGGGTGTGTTTGTCCAGGTTGAGGTAAATGTCTTCGTTGATGTAGGTGTTTGAGTGGGTGTGTTTGTACGGGTTAAGGTAAATGTCTTCGTTGCTGTGGGCGTTCGTGTGAACGTATCCGTCGGGGTGATGGTCACTGTATCTGTTGGTGTGGCTGTGAATGTATCCGTGGGGGTTAGGGTTGGTGTTGGTGTGGGC
The DNA here is from genome assembly GCA_964422415.1 of uncultured bacterium. GTDB lineage: Bacteria > Hinthialibacterota > Hinthialibacteria > OLB16 > OLB16 > OLB16. Next base: position 6,816 of record CAYRBI010000170.1, read on the forward strand.
ATCGCTCCCCAGAAAAGGTCATAGTTGTTGCCTTTTCCCTTCAACGACGAAGTTCCGCTGTACACAGTGATGAAGTACTCCTTTGGTTGTGCATCACTGAGGTCGATTCGTTCGGTATCCTTCCTTCCATTCGACAGACCAAGTTGCTTTCCATCCATGTCACGCAGGACGATATCGATATCACCTGCTGAGTGTTCGAAAGTCGCTTCAACCCGGAGACCATACACCGCAGCTGGTACTTGAATCTTGTACCAATCCTGATCCGCCTGCTTCCCCTCTTCCTGCAGGTCTGATAATCTCATATTGTAGTCTCCGGTGAGGTCATATGCCCGATCAGAAGTATCATTTGGCTCGTAGGCATCTTCACAGAATATACCGAGTTTACACAGGACCCAATCTTTTGGTCCGATATCCGAACCAAATGACGTGTGTAACATGCCATGGTCAAATCCCTGGTAGACTTTGGAATGATCCTCCACAACAAAATCAATTCCATTTAGAGCGCTGCTCGTTTCCACTAACCCATCCGTAGGATCAGAGGATCCTTCCTTAATACCAGCAATAAAATAGTACTTGCCGATAAGGATGGATGGGGGCCAATCGCTATTAAGGTGCTTGGTGAAATCTTTCGCCGAGAAATTTATTAGTGTTGGGTAATAGTGAATGAGGTCAATAGCACCAGAAAAGACTGTTTCTACCGTTTCGAATAAGGCTAATCCCAAAGCGCCAGTCTTAATTTTGAATATCTCCCTGATTACTTTACCATAGACTAACTCAAATGGATCAATCTCTCCGCCCTTGTGGGGTGTTCCCAGAGTCACGAGGTGATCACAGAAGTCATCGATTGTCGTCTTTCCATCCTGAGAAAGAGGTGTGCTATTCTCAAGCATTTCCCTGGCAACTAGGCCTCCCATGCTATGGGCGATGATATCGAAGTGAAATTTCTGTTCATTTTTATCCCGGTCTTTGAGAGGAATCCCCTCATTCACAGAAGTGTGGCCTCGCGTTATGTTTTTCGAATTGGACTGACCTATTACCTTCTTCACATACTGGGCGGAAAACTGGCGAAAAATGAGTTCTGAGGATCGTTTCAAAAACTTCCTCGAGAGTAAATCTGGCTTGGGGCCAATCGGCCTTACTGACCGGTAATCCCAGAACATGATGTTGTCATACCAGTCTTTACAACTTGCGGCGACATCCGTGTTTCCGGTAAAGTTATTATACCCACTCAATACACCATGCAATAAAAGAAGATTCTTTCCAGTGCCAGACCAGAACTTTTTCGAGGTTCCCTTGACCAAACGAAATTGATCGCTCTTCGTCAGAAGGTTGTGGGTAAATGACTGGATACTGGATTTCGTTTCTGAAATCGAGGTTGCCTTCTCTTTTACACTCACGGCAAACTTGGCAACCCCGCTTTTCCATGAACCGACTGTACTGTATGTACGGTAGGATGTTCTCTTTACATTCCAAGAAAACCATCCCCAGATATATCCCCAATAAAACTTCTCCCTGTTGATATTTGATTTGAATTGTCCTCCCTCAACCTCTACCCAAATATCATCAGATGCGTTATATATAAAGAGTGCCAGTTCTTCAGCTGATGTTGCTTCCTCAACAAAGGGTGGATAAACGGGTATTTTAATCAGCAAGTCAGCGGACGCTTCAGGAAGACCATCAACATAGGTGATGGGAAGCTCATCCATAAAAGGAATTCCGCTAGTGGTTGAGAGAATATGAACGGATGAACTCTGACTGATTTCGTCGCCAGTCACTTCAACAATCGCACCATATAATGGGCTATCAAAATTGATCACTTCCGATCTGAGCGAATTATTTCCAACATGAACAGAGGTGGCTTCAACAATCCATTTCTGAACGTTGATTGTCCACGCCTCCGTAATCGATTTTATTCCATCACTGACCTCAAGGTTGACCGGGTAGTCACCCGCCATACCAGGTACCCAATGAACCATTCCGGTTGAACTAATCACCATTCCTGATGGTGCTTCCAGTAAGGAATACAGCACTGAGTCTCCATCGGGATCGGCAACTTGAACATGGTAATCATAGGATTCCGTCACAACACCATTCTCATCCGGAAGAGAAATGACGTAAGGAGCAGAATTAGGTAAAGGAGTTGGTGTTTCATCCCCCCCCACCACCACATCCTTGTCCGCCTTGATCCAATACCCCTTGCTGGCTTGCAGCGGATCAGGATTATTTACCCATTGCCCATCATAGCCCCAGATGGTTGTGATATCCGGATTCTGGGCCACTCCCGTTAAGTCTGTTACCGGTCCGGTAAAATTCCACCCCTGCACCAGAGATAAGCTCTCATCCGCCGGTATAGCACCATCCAAGAAAATCGACTGCGCATTTATAACTCGAATCCAATAAGCCCTCTTGAATTCGATCGAATCTGGATTAGACCACTGTGTTGATATTGCATCATAGGTCCAGACTGTAGCCAGGTTGGCTCCCAGCGCCGCCTGGAACGAGGGATGGGAGGGCAAACGTGAGAAAGACACAAGATTCCATCCCGGATTTAAAGTGAGAACGCCATCCAACTTGGGAATAGAGCTAATAGAACCTGAAGGGCTGTCTTGAGATTTCCGCCTATATTGTCTTGTCTGGATTTGATTCTCTAGATGGAATTTTCCAGACGCGGTCATCACCACTGTGAAGGATAGTGTTTGTCCATCGATCCCATCCGGGATCGCAAGTGTGGTGACAGTCCCCATATCAACCGTTCCACCACCTAATTCTGTTGGGACAGTTAACGTGAAGATGTATCCATAGGATTCAGGAACCACCCAGTTCATTGTCCCACCGGGATCGCCCATATAACTCACTCGGACTTCAAACATCCTACTGCCTGAAATAAATGGCGCTCGCAGATCCTTGCCAAGCGTGACAGGCGTTCCCCCCTCAGTGTTCCTGATGCGGGCAAACAGGTTGTTTGATGGTGGAGCCGGAGGCGATTCCGCATCTTCCGGACCGGCGCCATCGACCGCTCCTTCAGTCACACCAAAAATCACCTGGCTCGGAATTCCACTGTCGCGTCCTAGTACTGAAATCATCCCGGTTACATCACCAACTATTACAATTTCAGTCGGCGAAGGAGTGGAAGTATTAGTCCGTGTAGGAATAAATGTGGAGGTCAGACCAGCGGTGGGATGAACCCCCATCAGGAGATTGATGAGATCCCGCGGGCCATAATGAGCCTGGCGCCAACGCAACGAGAATTCAAGAAACGACCTCTGCAGATTTGACAGAATTTGTGTAGCCGTGGGTGTCGGCGAGTATTGGATTGTCCGTGATGCAGTACAAGTTGGAGTGGGTGTATAAATTGGCACAACCGAATTAATGTAATGCTGGATGTATTCGAATGTCTTCGAGAAACGGCCGTAAGCATCACGCGAGCTTGAATTGTTACAAGGAAAATCTGTATTACCTCCGGTTAATTGTCCGATTACTTGCCCATCATTCACTCCATCCGAGAGGATCAGAGGGCTTCCAGAGCTCCCTCCTTCGGTCACACCTGAAGTCCATTTGACAATCCAGTAGAAAGATTCATTCAGTTCGCTAAAGTCCTGGTCCTGTGTGATTGATCCGAAAGAGATCCGCTTGTAGGATCCCTCCGGATGATGAATTCCCAGGACCGATGATCCTTCCAGCGAATCGGATGCATTCCATCCCAGAAAATATGTTCCTGGGGGAGGATCCTGGTCCAGTAAAAGTAAGCTGTAGTCAGAGACTGATTGTGGATTGGTTGAAAGGACTGCCGAACCAATACTCCTGGAAAGACCGCCGAGATTGGGTGCAGTCCCATTACAAGAAGTAGTATCATATCCCCAATACACCTCAATGGTATCGGCGATCACCTCAGTATTGATGCAGTGGTTGGCGGTAAGGAAGTAAGGAATGAACGTGTTCGGGTCTCTGTCAACGAGCAATCCTCCCGAACAGACATATCCATCACCCTCATCAACAAAGTAGATCCGGCCAATTCCATTCCGGTATGCATAACCACCGAAACAAGTGATGTCGTTGTGGCAGTTGAGTTCTTTCTCGACCGTAGTCACTTCACCATTGGTGGCCAGATGGTTGATGCCCACAATCCGGAAGGGAGAAGTGGAAGACAGGCTCGAGACAGAGTACTCCAAAACCACTTCATCGGAGAAAATTGTGGGTGTGTAAAAAACACCATTCCCATTGGGGCACCTACCGGAAAAAGGACCAACCGCTTCGGCTGGCGAATCATTGTTATAAACCACCAGTTCACCTGATGGGCCAAGATCACACTCAGTCAAGTGGAGCCGGATGCCTTTGGCTCCTTCTGAACGTATACGAAGTGTCCACAAAACAGTGCCATCATTGAGTAGAGTCATCGTTCCCAGGGTGGACTTCATACTGGATGGCCCATCCACAGAAATAGCTCGATCGATTCCAATCTTGACCTTTTTACCAGCCGGGAGCGGTGCATAATCCATAAACAGGCCATCCGATTCAGCCGCCGAAAGAGCGGCAAGAGCTACATCCGCAACAGGTGAGACAGTTCCAGTCCTATTCAGTGACTTTGGAACAGCTCGTTCGATGGGAGTACATACTATGCCTGTCATCTGCTCAGGAAATGCTTCTTGTCCACTGACGGGAGAAATTGCACATGCCGATAGAAATATCAAGAAACAGGGGAGCAGCATGGAATTATACCACATATCAACCTCCAAATCAGAGCCAAGCAATGTGACGCTAACAGGTCAATCTGGCTTCATTTTATTCGATATGATTCGCACTCTCATCAAGATTATTCTTTACGGAGACCGGGTCAGAGAAAAATTATCAATCCATACCGCATGGTGAGTCACATAGAATTGCATTGAATACAACGTAATCAAACCTGAGGAGGTACCCTTGTTATCCGTCCCCGATATAATTAATGCACTATCAATAGATAATGATAGCGAGCGGCCGTAATCAACTATCTTAATCTTAAAGGAAAGTGGAATCACAACACCCTTGGAAACTATCTCTGATTCCACCCCGTCAATGACTCTTGATATTCTGCATAGGCCCTCGCCAGTACTATTCCGGTACACATAAAATAACATACCATTCTGAACAATATGTGGAGATGCCGTGGGACGGACCCCATCTGACCGGGTTACTATTGACAGACTGTCTTCAACATTGCTCTGGAGGGCGGCATCCATTTCGATCACGATAGGCCGGACAGTCGAAGGCATGTATTCATGGATGGTATTCAGATAATACGCATCCATGATTTGCAGTTCTTTATACTGCTCGATAATATAATTCGTATTGGTTGCGTTCCACTTATTTGGATCTATCACATCATCATTAAAATCATCGGAGAAAGCATAGTTTATGTTGGGTGTTGGTGTGTGCGTGAAGGTGGGAGTGTCAAATGTCGGAGTATGCGTAAAAGAGAATGTTGGGAGATGTGTATGAGTGAATGTGTATGTGGGGAGTTGAGTATGGGTGAATGTGTATGTGGGAATGGGTGTTTTGGTGAAAGTGGATGTGGGGATGGGAGTTTCAGTAAAAGTCTGAGTGGGTGTCCTTGTTGGGGAGAACGAATTGGTTAAGGTATATGTTCGTGTGAAGGTTTTTGTAAACGTCGGCGTAGGTGTACTGGATAATGTTACAGTCGGCGTACCGGTCAAAGTCCGGGTGGGCGTCCAAGTTGTGGTGTAAGTCTTGGTCAAAGTATAAGTCCGTGTGAAGGTTTTGGTAAATGTCAGTGTAGGTGTGCTGGATAATGTTGCAGTCGGCGTACCGGTCAAGGTCCGGGTGGGTGTCCCGGTGGTGTAGGTCTTGGTTAAGGTATATGTTCGTGTGGGTATTTTTGTGAGCGTCAATGTGGGCGTTTGAGTGGGAGTAGCAGTCCGTGAACCGGGTAAAGTCAGAGTGGGAGTTGAGGTTTCGCTCAGGGTATATGTCGGCGTTGGAGTTTTGATTGGCGTTACAGTACGTGAACCGGTCCGAGTCCAAGTTGGGGTTGGAGTTGATGTCCACGTTGGTGAGTGAGTCTTGGTTAGGGTAAAAGTCATTGTGGGAGTGATGGTCCGCGTCGGAGTGGGAGTTTCGGAGAAAGTTGGAGTGGAAATACCAATCATGGAGACAATCAGGGGAATCAAATCCCCATCGTTCCCATCTGGAATCGTGAGGGAGTTCACGGTCCCCATATCGTACGTGCCTCCTCCATATGCCACTGGAATGGTTAATATGAAGGTGTATTCCTTGCTCTCTGGAACCGCCCAGCTCATCGTGCCTCCAAAATATCCCAGATAACTCACCAAAACCAGAAAATTCTTTTGCCCATAGGTGAATGGTGTACGTAAATCCTTGCTGAGGGAGACAGGAGTATCACCTTCAGTATTTCTGATACGGACTATCAGGTTGTTCGAGGGTGGAGCTGGAGGTGATTCAGCATCCTCGGGACCCGGTCCATCAACAGCGCCTTCAGCGACTCCGAAAAACACCTGGCTCGGAATTCCATTGTCACGTCCCACCACCGAAATCATTCCCGACACCTCAACCAGAGTCGCTGTCGGTGTGGGAGTACCGGTTCGAGTTGGGGTGAATGTCCTGGTTGGGGTTGGAAGCGGATGGATCCCCCTCAAGAGATCGATGAGTTCCTGAGGACCATACTGAGCCTGGTGCCAGAATAATGAGAATTCAAATAGCGCCTTCTGTAATTCTGACAGAATTACTGTCGCCGTTGGTGTGGGAGTCAAGGTAAAGGAGGATGTGTGAGAGATGGTTGGTGTATTGGTATTGGTACCGGT
>CAYRBI010000171.1:0-13591 GCA_964422415.1 uncultured bacterium
TACCATACCGATCCCAATGAACCTCCCTCCATCGGGTCTGGCGCATCAGGCTTAGGGACCTGAGAAGAAAAGGTGTAGTTCCCCTCGGGGATATCCTCAACCCGGAATGAACCATCCTCGTGCGCAATAAAAGAGTAATGGGGTCTATCCAAAACAGGTTCACCGTTTCTTTGTTTTCCAGCAATGGATGCCTCGATCTCTTTCGGAAGAATTTGCCCGATGCTTCCATGTACCAATCGCCATTGAACCTTTTCGGCATCCTTGGCGCCGCCGGGCATCTTCAATTGACCAATGACCGGACGTCCAGTTCCGCCAATTTGTACAGTAGTAGTCTCCCCGGAACGAATCTCGATATGTGTGGAGTGGGTCACCCCCATGCGTATCCCCGATCCGCTGGATCCAATCATGAATTGCCGTTGCGCGTTCGCTTGACCAGGGAACACATGATCGAAGGTAAACTTTCCCTCGGAATCCGTGGTAGCCCTGTAATCCAGGGTGCATTCTGGTTCCTTCAGTATATCGCCAAACGGGAAGCAAAGAACAATGATCTCGGATGGAGCTGGTTTTGTGCCGAATAACAACCGTCCCTCCACTCGTCCCCAGGGCTGAATCTGAATCGGATGATCCGGGGAAAATTCTGCCGGAGTTATGGTGGCATATCCCTTGTCATGAACACAAATTAGTTTGAACACATCGGTGGGTTCCTCAAAGGTAAATCTTCCATCCTGACCAGTTTGCACCGGCTTGGCGCTCCCAAACGATGCATCCAGACCATTGCAGATATAGCCTGCCTCCTTGGATTTGCAAAGGACCACCGAGGCTCCCGCGAGTGGTTTTCCATCCAGATCCACCACCCGGCCTGAAGGGCCGGAGCCTTTGACCAGCAAGAAATCATGCACCATTTCGCGTGCGGCATCGCGTGGGATGACAGCAGTTTCCGCGGGAAGATATCCCTTGGCCTTCACTTTGAATGCCATACCAGGATGGCCGTCATTGATCACATAATCATAGGTTCCCCCATGTAAGGTTTTCTCCTGACCGGTTTCCTCTTGCCAGGAGATCTGCATACTTTTCCCGGTCCACTGAATTCCTGGAATGAATTCAAACTCCGTAATTGGTTCTTGTGTGGAAGCATCGAGAACCCGCCCGGAAACGTGGATGGGAGGATGAAGTGTGATGATGTGTTCGGTCTCCCCTGGTTTCAATAAAAGTTGCCGGAATCCCTGATAGCCCTCGGCCAAGACCGAATAATTCAAGGTTTCCAAGGGTGAATGAATCCATTCAAAGCGGCCAGTTGCATCGGTTTTAGTCTTTTCATCCAACATTTCCTCGAGCACATTGAAACCCATGCTATCGGTAGACACCGTGGCTCCCTCGATGGGATTTCCCTTCTCATCCACCACACGCCCCCGCAGTGGCACCCCCCTCTTCATTTCCACCAGAAACTGAAGGCCTTTGTCACTCGGGGCGGCCTGGATCACGATTGGCGCATAGCCCTCAGCTTTGACAACCATCGAAGTGGAATGGCCGGGGACATGGTCGATGACAAATATGCCGTCAGCTCCGGTTCTAGATTCCTTTTTCTCGCTGAACCGGCCGATCCTGGCGGTGGCTCCCACAATGGGATGCCCCAGTTCGTCGACTACCCGTCCCGACAGGCAACTCCCCTTCCTCATAATTATCTCGAAAGATCCATTCCGCAGGCGTGATACCTCAGCGTCATTTCCCGTGTTCCAGGATCTCTCTAGCACATATTCCGGGTGAGAGAAGGCAAGGCCGACTTGGTAATCATTGAGTGATTGAGGAATCGCCGCGCAGGACCAACGACCATTGGAATCCGTGGTTCCGGTCAAGTTACTCAGAGAATAATGGATCGGATTTTTCCTGGAGCTATCATCTCTGCGGTAAATGTCAGGTTCAACATGGACTCCCGCCACCGGCTTTCCTGCTTCGTCTTTCACAACTCCCCCCAGCGTGGTTCCCTTTTCGAACTCGACATTTACGAAGCTGGGCATCGAAGTGATTCGTGGCTCGCTCTCCCGGTACCACATTCCTCCCATCGAAACATATCCCGGAAGCGACGCGTGGAAACCAAATGCCGCTGGGTTGGTGGCGGTACTGACCAACGTGGCTTCCCCATCCGGTCCGGTCTTGAAGGGTGTGTCCACATAATTACCGCAGCCGCCACTCACGTTGATGCGCATCTCCACTGTGGTGTTGGCGATAACCGCCTGGGTGGCTTTGTCAACCAGGTGTAATTTTATCTTCGGGACGCTTGAAGCGACTACTTGCTTTTCAGGCTCAGAAACAAAAGCCGTTGCCGCTACTTGAGGGGCCTCCACTTCGGGTTCTGCCCGGACCAGATCTAGAGCGGCAATGAGAAACAGTGTTGAGAAAGTGACCGCCAACGCACCGGCTGTCATTTTTCTACTCAGGGGGCGCACCTGAACCAGCCGTTTGAGCGCCGCCAGTCTCCGGCTCACGGTCGATAACCGCGCCATCGCGATTCCACATACTGCTGGTGGTGAGGTATGCAGCGCATAGGCGACCCGGGCCAAGACACTGGAATAATTTTCCATGGAGCCGATGTAGTTCGCGGCGGCGGCATCACAGACCTCTTCACAGGCGTCCATATGGGACCTCCGAATCCGCCAGATGAGCGGATGGGGCCAGAGGACGATGCTCATGAGATGGAAGCCCCAACCCCAGATCAGGTCTAGAGTCCGGACATGGCAGAGTTCATGGGCGAGTACGGCCGGTAGATCCTTCCGGTACTCCATTCTGGTCATCTTGGTGGGCAGCAGCAATACCGGATGGAAAACACCGGTTAGGAAGGGGGTCTGGAGGAGAGATGAGGAGCGGACCTCCACTTGTCCTCGGATTCCCAGGTCACGAGCAACCTGTTCCACCAAGCAGACCACCTCCAGTGGTCCATGCTGGGATTCCTTGACAAAGGAGCGCACCTTGCGGTGAGAGAGGATCATACGGATCAGCAAGAGAACCACTCCGATTCCCCATATCCAATAAAAGAGGATCCTGTTCCCTTGCGAAAACGGCCCTTCTTCCGAAGCACCGGCTGGCGGAATAATCGCTGGATTGGCTGGCGGTATCTGGAGAGGAGGTGAGACTCTTTCTATGGCCGCTGGAGGTCTGGCCGGCAACGTATCTTGGGGATATCCAGAATAATCTATCGAAGCAACTGTTTCCTGTTGTATGGAAAAGTCATGAGGGACAGAGATTGCTATTGAAACGGCCTGAGTGTCTTCATTCAAGGCTCCCGCCACCACCAATGAAACTTTGGGGGTCATAGCGGCGAATCCCGGTAGGATCAGGAGCCCCACCAGGACAGACCGCCAGAGCAGAACCCGCCAGTGCGGATTGCGTCCACGCAGAAGGAACGCTCCCACCCATGCCAGCAGCAGGATGACCGTCGCCTTGAGTAGAAAATCCGGCAAGGGCGATAGATCGGCGGCCCATTCGAGCCAGGTGAAAGCTTGTATTGATGAGTTCATGACTGCGTCCCGCCCTTCTTCGTTGGTTTCCTTTCCCCAATACGCTTAAGGTTAAGCAATTCGGTTTCGGAAAGATGCTCACGTTCAATTAGGTGTGCCAAAAAGGCATCGGTCGATCCCCGGAAGAAGGCATCGATCATCCGGGTGAAGGCGGTGGTGAAGGCCGATTCAGGCTGGGTTGTGGCGGTATACAGGAAGGCCTTCCCCCTTTTCCGGCGTGAGAGATGCCCTTTCTCCAGGAGGATGGTGAGAATGGAGCGGATGGAGGAGTTGGTGATGGAGCGTGAGATCCGCTCCTCGATCTGAGTGGCGCTACATTCCCCATCCCGCCAAAGGATCTCCATCACATCGAGTTCAGCGCCCGTGAACTTGGCCATGGCCACACCTCCTTATACCCTCATCTGCGGACAATACCGCAGTTGGAGGTGGGTGTCAAGAACAATCTGCGGAGATATCCGCAGATTGTTCTCTATCCATATGGCGGAAATTGGAAGTTGAGGCTGACCTTACTCAAACAAGGACCATCTCCCCACCACGGAGGGATTTTCCGTTGGTGTTGGTGTCGGCTCGATTGCGTAGGGAAGCACATCGGGGACGACACTGACCTCGGTGGTGAACTTGAACGGATACAGGGTCCCACTTGTGAATTCAAGTTCCACAAAAAAGGCGCTCCAGCCCTGGGTGGGTTTGGCTACGCTACCCACATATTTCCCACCGCCCTGATCGCTGAGCACGCTGCTGGTCCAGGTGGCTCCGATGGTGTCGAGACGGAAGTTGCGCGCGGTGGGATTGGTGGCCTGCCAGAGACGCACGGCGGTGGGAGGGGTGGTGGTCTGCACGGTGAGGGTGCCATCCTCTCCCTTGGTCCAGGAGTAACTGGGACGGGAGATATTATTGAGATAAGAGTGGTAGTAGACCAGAAGGTTATATCCGGCCTCGGCATTCAATGTATGTTCCGTGTTGGGGATATATCGAAGGTGTTTTTCTCCGGGTAGGTCATTGAAATAGAATTGCGATGAGTCGGGAAGAAAGAACTGGTCACCCGATGAATTGATGATGAACTTCGGCATGGTCATCCGGCCGCGGTAGGAATATGGGTCGATGATATCGCACATGCTCTCGCCCGGTGCGGTTCCTACCCAATCCATGATCCCCAAATCGACATAGTCCTTCAATGCATCCGCCCAATACCCATAAGCTTCCCAGTGATGCTGCATGCTTTGAGGAAGATTCAGGAGATCGATCACCAATGGGGCAATCGCCTCCACACGTGAATCGACAGCCGCCGTATTCCATGTGGCCCAACCTCGTTTGGAGCCGCCCGCCACCATGAATCCCGTAATCGTTGGATACTCCGTTTGGACAAGATCCATGGTACGAACGACTGCCTTGGTCATGGGAAGCTGCGGAAGCCAGACTGGATCTTCCGCGCCAGCATCCAGGCTTTGTTTGTACTTGTCCCAACCATAGGCGATCAACTCGTCCTCGACACGGCCACTCGTCACATACTGGGAGTCGGGCTCATCAGAAAAAACAAGGGGTTGGTTGGGAATCATTCTCACTTCCGCGATGATAGACCGTGTTAATAAGGCAGCGGAAAGCAATGTGGAATCGACCGAGGTGGGGACCGATCCACCGTTATTACCAGCTCCGATATACATCAGGGCCTTGGTTTTCGAAACAGAACTGGGGACGATGACCAACACCCAGTGTTTCCAGAGTGTCCGGTCGACTTCCGTGGAATCGCGCCACTCTTGAGAGGTCATCTCCCAGATGGTGGCGGTGTAGCCGGTGCCGTTGATGGTTTTGGCGAGAGTATAGGAGTAGTTTGGGTCAGGCGCCGAAACATAATCATCAAGCGGTGTGGCTGTGACACAACAAGCCCAACACACGAGTAAACCAACAACCAGATAGAGCCAGGACTTCATAGATTCCTCCTATTTCGCATATCAGAAGAATATCAACTTTGGAGGGTTTCTAACAGACTGCCAATGCTCAATCTCCTCCTATTACGTTGACCAAATCCAAATGAAATCACAACCGAAACCAAAATAGATTCCCCCCTTTTTTCCGGACCCGGCTATACTCTCAGTGGGTTGGTGTGCTTCTATTAAGAGAATCCGGTGAGCTCCACCAGGGAATACCCTGTGGTTATTTGGTTGTATTCTCTGACTTAGCCCCCTTGGGGCGCTCTCATGCAGCAAAAGTCCTCGCTAGATCCAGATATCCTTATCCTCAAGGCCGTTGTTGGCCATGATGGAGTTGAGATAACTCTCTCCCAAGGGAGAGAATCTCTTGAAGAATCCCTTGTTGAATTGAGCCGGGCTTCGCTAGGTGAGATCCAGAAAGGGGCTGGAGATATCCTTTCCGCCCTGCGGCGGATCAACCTCCATGGTGGGAGGATTGATTCCGCCGAGTCCCTTAAAACTCTCGGAAACCGTTGGTTTGAACAACTCCTTGGAACGGGCATCAGGCGCCGGCTCAGAGAAATTACTGGGGAGTTTCTGCTCCTTGAACTTGATGCTTCTCTATCCTCCCTCCCATGGGAACTCTTGCATGATGGCTCTGAGTTTCTTGGCTGCCGGTTTTCCATGGGACGGCATATTGTGGAGTGGAGTTCTCCTGCTAGCAAACCATACCGAAAAGAACCGCTCTCCTGTTTGATTCTCTCCAATCCAACTAATGATCTGGGTGAATCCTTCAAGGAAGGTCACCAGCTCGCCGATCTGTTTGGTCAGGATCCCCGGCTGCGGGTGGAGTGGTTCAACTCACGGATCACCTCGAACACAGTGACCGAGGCTTTCCCGCGCATCAACCTGCTTCATTTCTCAGGCCACGCTACTGCGCCCTCCGAAGGCGAATGTGGCTGGCTCTTGGAAGATGGGATGTATACAGCCCACGCGCTCGGTCTGGCCTGCGAGGACAGCGGAGCCCCCATCCTGGTGTTTAACAACGCTTGTTACGCCGCTGAATCGAGTGAACCAAGTAACACCGGCGGTTCTGGGCTTGCTGAAGCATTCATCAAAACTGGTTGCGAACATTATATCGGAACCCTCCGCGAGGTTATCGATGAAGGCAGCCGTTATTTCGCGGCGGCCTTCTACCGGCAGGTTTTGACGGGAGCACCGGTGGGTCTAGCAGTAAAACAAGCTCGTTTGGAGACACGCGCCTCAAGGGGCCCACGAGATCTGACCTGGGCTCAATATGTGCTCTTTGGCGATCCTGCTGTCAGCTTGTTTGGAGATGGAGTTGCTCAGACTGAAGTCCGGACCATCTGCCTGATCGAGCAGTGCAATGAAAAAGGAGGCGCCTGGAATCGTCTGGAGGTAGACATCGATGAGACACTCTCCCTCTTCCCGGATACAGAGCGGTTGGTGACGGATGATGATGTCTGCATACTGGCATTCCGCCGTCCTTCTGAAGCAGTCCGGTTTGCGCTCTTGCTTGCTGTCAGAGGAAGGAATTCCGATCCTTTAGGTGAAGGCCCACCACCATATCGAGTCGTTGTGCATGAAGGGGAGGTAACCCTCCACCGGGAGCGGATGGGCGGTTCTCTCCATGATATCACCGGCCACCCCTTTGAACTCACTAAGCTTCTTCCAGGGATCGCACAACCCTACCAGATCCTGACCTCGAAACCGGTCTTCGATAATGCCCGCGCGATTCTGCGGGACTCTGATATCGGAGCTGGTATTCAGGTCTCCTGGCTCGATCATGGTCCGTACCGGTTGCGTGAGTGGGAGGAACCCATCGGGATCTGTGAGGTGGGAGCAATGGGATGGGCGCCGCTTAAGGCGCCATCGGATTCTACCTTTGCCTGGCGGCATATCTCCCCCGATCAGGAACCAGTGCTGGGATGGCGTCCCGCTCTCGATCATGAAATCCCCACCTCTCCTGGTTGGCTGCTTGTTGAGAAGCTTGGTGAGGGAGCTTTTGGAGAAGTCTGGAAGGCCTGTCACATGGCCACAAGTGAGTTCCGGGTCTACAAATTCTGCTTCCGCGCTGAACGAGTACGTTCACTCAAACGCGAAGCCAGCCTCTTTCAAGTCCTTCGGCATAGTGTCGGAGACAACCCGAATATTGTCCGCCTCTACGAGGTCTACTTCGAAGAACCACCCTATTTCATCTCGATGGAGTATGTACCGGGGAAAGACCTGGGCGCATGGTTTCCTGAACATGGGGGGGGAGATCTGGCCCATGCAACCCGTCTTGAGATTGCCGCCCGGATAGCCGATGTTCTCCAGGTTGCCCATGACGCGGGAATCATCCATCGAGATATCAAGCCCTCCAACATTCTGATCGCCGAGAAATCCACGGATTCAGCCACTTTCGAGGTCAAAATAGGAGACTTTGGAATTGGCCGCCTGGAGAGTTCTGAATCCTTGATCTCCACGCCATTCGGTGGATTCACGGAGACCTTTGCACCCACGGAAATGGCTTCTCATTCTGGAACACGCATCTATATGGCCCCCGAGCTCTTGGTCGGCAAGCCGGCCTCGATCCGCTCGGATATTTACTCTCTCGGCGTGGTTCTGTACCAGTTGATTGTGGGTGACCTCCATCGTCCACTGACAGCCGACTGGAGAATGGATATACAGGATCCCCTTCTTCGTGAGGACCTGGAGCACAGCCTGGCGGGCGACCCCTCGACTCGATTCTCCAGTGCTTCGGAACTAGCTCGTAGCCTGAGGGCATTGGAGGTCCGGCGGAAAGACAGGACTCGTAAGCGTTTCCTGTCTATCTTCTCCGTCACATTTTGTGTCGTATTCTTGGTGGCGGTGGCTTTAGGAATTGTCTTGTACCAGGTCATCGAGGCTAAGCACAAGGCGGAGGAGGAGTTGTATATCTCCTCGATAAAACTGGCCGAACAGGCCATCGAAGATTATCGATTTCAACAGGCCTATGATCTCCTCCTCGCTGCCCCCGAGGCTTTCCGGAACTGGGAGTGGGGACATCTGATGTTCTTGTGCAACCAGGATCTGATGGCATTTCGAGGGCATGAGGGCGGGGTGACCTCCACTGTGTTTGGCCCCCAAGGGGTTTGGCTCGCGACCGGAGGTGTCGATGGTACCCTCCGGATCTGGGATCTCCAGTCAGAAAAAGAACTCTATTGTTTACGGGGATCTCATGGGGGAGTAAATGCCCTGGCCATTTCCCCCGATGGAAATTTCCTCGCCGCCGGGTGCAAGGGGCGTGCGGTCGAGATATGGGACACCTCACGCTGGGTGACTATCCAGGTCCTGGAGGGATTCACTGATTCAGTGAGCAGTGTGGCATTTGCCCCTGATGGCCAACGTCTCGCGGCGGGGAGTCTCGACTGCACCGCGAGGGTTTTCAATATGGCTACGGGAGAGGTTCTTGGAATAATGACTCACGGAGAGGATCCGATTTATGCTACGGTGTTTTCTCCGGATGGTCACTATCTCTCCACTTGTGGTGGGATGGGTGATCCTTGTGACTGTTCTGCACGGGTTTGGGAAACTGACACATATCAACTGATTCAACGGCTTCCGGCCCAAATGCAGGTCCGTACATCTGATTTTAGTCCAGATGGAAACCTGCTGGCCGTGGCGGGCATGGATGAGGTGGTTCAAATCTGGGATTGGCACAACAGCACTCTTCTACGAACACTCACTGGTTTCACCCGGTTGATTCCAGATCTCCATTTCTCGCCCGATGGAAGATACCTTGCGGTTTGTTCTCTGGAAGGGATTGTCCGGATATGGAACACGGAGGATTGGCGGGAAGAACGAGTCAGTTCTGGCCATACAGGGGGAGTCAACAACATCGCCATTCGTTCTGATGGGAAAGCCTTGGCGAGTGCGGGAGCGGATGGAACATGCCGTTTATGGCCTGTTTATTCACCCGGCGAAGACCCATTTACAGTCCGCCATCCCATACAAGTCCGGGGGCTTTCTTTCAATCCGGATGGAAACAAGCTTGCCAACTGCGATGTTTTGGATCCAATGGTCACCCTTCTAGATACACAAACGGGGCTCCGTTCCATACAGTTTGAAGGTTTTTATCAGGAACTCATAGGAATGGATTTCAGTCCAGATGGACGCTGGTTCGCGGGGGGTGGCAATGATTGCATGGTGCACATGTGGGATGCCAAATCAGGAGCCGTTGTTAAGAATCTCGGCGGTCCATTGAGCAGAATCACTTCACTCCAATTTTCTGGAGACTCGAAATGGTTGGCGGGGGTGGATGGTGATGGGACCTCCTGGCTATGGGATACAGCCAATTGGAATGAGATCTCCTGTTGGCAGGGTGCTCAAACAGAAACACGCAATGTCAGGTGGTCACCAGATGGAAGAAATATTGCCTCCGGTCAGATGATGTCCAAAGTCTCCATCTGGGACCCCTTTTCATGCACTTCAATAATGACGTTGATGGGTCATTCACATCGTGTCCGGGCTGTCGCCTTCAGCCCAGATGGCCAGTATATTGCAACTGGCAGTGATGACGCGACAGCAATTCTCTGGGACCTTACAAATGGTCAACGCTTAGTGGATTTCCGTGCCCATACGCTCTTTGTCCTCGACATAGCCTTCTCGGAGGATGGCCGCCGTCTGTTTACCGCATCCGAGGATGGAACCCTAAAGGTTTGGGAGACAGAATCAGGGAGAGACCTGATCACCCTGCATGGTCATACCACAATAGTACAGAGGCTGGATTATTCACCTGAAAACAACTTCCTCGCCAGCGCGGATGGTGATGGACTTGTCCATCTGTGGGTGGCTTTCCCATGGCATTTATCTGACTATCCCGGAACTGGTCAGGAGTCCTTCGAAGACCGCCTGGAGACCTATAAACGGCATTTTTGGCGGCAGCGGTACACTCACCCATCAACAGAAAATGCTCCTGTCAAACAAGAAGACAATGGGGTGGTCACCTTATCAGATGCTGGTTTTGAACGCGCTGTCCGCAAACACCTGAGTAAACCCTCGGGAGTTCTCACTCGATCCGATCTCAAGAAGGTCCACTCCCTCGTCTTGGGAGGTGAACAAATTGATTTGGAGGGGCTACGTTATTGTCCTGATCTTTATTTTCTTTCCATCTCTACTCCGGCGGTTACCCATGCCACATACATCACGGAACTAAAATCCTTGCGCTGGCTTTGGTTATATCAACCGGTCCTTTCTGATTTTACTTTCCTCAAAGATTGCCCCCACCTCAATTCCCTTATCCTCATCGGGGGTGATCCCCGCGTTCTCAAGCAGATCTCCTCCGTGAAATCTTTGGTTCATGTCCGGTTGGTGCGTTGTCAATTGGAAAATATAAGCCCTCTTTCCAATCTCACGAATTTGGCCTATTTGGATGTCAGTCATAACCTTATTCAAGACCTTCAACCGCTCCATCAACTGCAGAATATCTTTTCACTCGAGGCACATCACAACCGGATCACGGATGTTTCACCGGTATGTGGTCTGAAACAGGTTGTCTCCTTGATATTGCACAATAATCCTATTCGTGATTGCACTCCCTTTGAAAAACTGGATCAATTACGCGCCCTGGATATCTCCAGCTGCTCGCTGGTATCCATTGCGCCATTATCCAAACTTTTGAAGCTCAGGAAACTGGGAATAGGAAAGAACAGGATTCACGATCTTCATCCTATTTCGAACCTCACAAACCTCACTGCATTGGATATCAGCGGAGTGAGTCTATCGGATCTGGGCCCATTGGCTGCGTTGACAGGTTTGCGTAGATTACATCTTTCTCCTTACCCACCACCCCGTCCGAATTCCTTGGATGGGGTAGGATGGATGATGAACATCCATAAATGGGCACCTCTATTACCAGCTAGAGAACCTATCCTGGATGGTTTTGGTATCAAGGATCAAAACAAGATGGAGTACTTGCCCCAAGACCTCTCCCCTCTTCTTTCGGTTAATTGGCCCCCAGACATGGAAATTGACCTACGTGGCACACCCGCAATCCAGGAAAGCCTCGAGCAGATCTCTGCATTGAAGGGCAAAGGTGTGCAAGTGATCGTAAAGTGAGGATGCCAGGCCTTGACCGCTACTCAGTCTTTTCTTTTTCCCGCAAACTCCGCCAATACTCCAACCGCTTGATAATCTCGCGTTCGAAGCCGCGTGGAACCGGATGGTAGAAGCGTGTCCCCTCCAGACCCTCAGGGAAGTACTCTTGGGGAAGGTACCCCTCTGGAGAGTCATGGTCGTAGAGATAACCCGCTCCATAGCCCAGATTTTTCATCAAACGGGTGGGTGCATTGCGGATGGTGAGCGGCGGCGGTAAAGGGCCCTTCTCCTGAGCGGTACGCATCGCCTCACTCATGGCGGTATAGGCGGCATTACTCTTGGGAGCGGCGGCCAAGTAGAGGGCCGCCTGCGCTAGGGCGAGTTCACCCTCCGGAGATCCCAGGGCGTGATAGGCATTCATCGCGGCCATCGTCAGCGGGAGTGCTTGCGGATCGGCGTTGCCGATATCCTCGCTGGCGAACCGGATCATGCGGCGTGCGACATAAAGCGGTTCCTCTCCCGCCGCCAGCATCCGTGCCATCCAATACAAGGCCGCATCTGGATCGCTGCCGCGCAAGCTTTTATGAAAGGCCGAGATCAGGTTGTAATGCTCCTCGCCATCCTTGTCATAAAGGAGAGCCTTTTTCTGGAGCGCCTCCAAGAGCAGCTCGGGAGTAAGTTGGAGAGGACGTTCCAACGTGGCCACTACCGCCATCTCCAGGGCATTCAACGCGGTACGGGCATCCCCATGACAAGCCTGGGCGAGAGCCCTCAATGCTTCGGGACTGGATTCGATTTCATTTCCTCCAAAACCACGCTCCGTGTCAGTAAGCGCCCGCTCCAGAAGCGAGTTAATCTCCTCCTCCTCCAGTGGCTTAAGGACATAGACCCGGCAACGGGAGAGGAGCGCGGAGTTGACCTCGAAGGAGGGATTCTCGGTGGTTGCGCCAATGAGTGTCAGCAGGCCGCGCTCAACATGCGGTAACAGTGCATCCTGCTGAGACTTGTTGAAGCGATGGATCTCATCGATGAACAGGATGGTGCGTGTTCCAGAGGATCTCAACCGTTCTCTAGCCTCCTCGACTCCGGCGCGGATATCTCTTACCCCCGCCGATACCGCTGACATGGTGGTGAAATGGGCATGAGATTGTTGCGCCAGGAGCATCGCTAGCGAGGTCTTTCCAGTTCCCGGCGGTCCCCACAGGATCAGGCTGGGGATATTCCCTCGTTCCACCGCACGCCGTAACAGTGTCCCCGGACCGATGATGGCATCTTGCCCGAGGAGCTCATCCAAGCAGCTCGGACGCATCCGGTCGGCGAGGGGATGGAACGCTGCTGGAACCTTGGGGGGAGTTCCTGTGCCTCCTTTTCCATGGGGGTCCGTGAGAATGCCACCAAAGAGATCAAATTGATCGCTCATGAGGGGGAATGTAGCATTCTACGGGAGGTGAGGCGACAGAGGGGGCCATGGTGAAACGGGGGTACGCTTCTGAAAGAGGGCACCGATATGGGGTGAATCTATGAGGCGATAGCTGAGAACAATCTTCTCCAGTTCATCCATGGAATCAAGAGTACAATGTATGTGCTCACAAGTACGGAGATTAATTAGGAGGAAGAGATTTTAGGACCTTTGTTTTCTTGTTCAGTTCCAGGCGGAGATACGATCTAGCTCGTTTATCGACCTTCTCATGATTGAGGACAACCGGGTCACCAGAGTGAAACACTTCAATTACACTATGGTAGTAGTTGTCTTCTACTGGGTCATGTCGAATTCGGAATTCGAACCTTTGTCCAGTGACAATTGTGTGAGGTGGAGGTATTTCAGAAACATTGAAAGAGGCAATACCCCAGTCACTATATGCTGGGAGCAGGACATCTTCGGGTTCACCATCCGGAAAGCTCCGGTTGGTGCTTTGATCGACTTTATAAATTATAAAAGTTTCGATACCAAATATCTTCGCCTTTGCTTCGTCCAAATAGCTGGCGTTGAACCTTACAAAGAGTGCTTCATCAGGTTCAAAATGATCATTAGGAGGACGTCCTGGGGTACTCCCCATTGTCTAGACAACTTTTGGTGAAAACTAAGCTTGATTT
>CAYRBI010000172.1:0-13478 GCA_964422415.1 uncultured bacterium
TCTGTTGGCACCATGGATTCCCGCCTTCGCGGGAATGACGATTTCCAAGAGATTTTGCTTATTCTGTCATTCCCGCGAAGGCGGGAATCCATGGTCACGCTCTTTTTCAACAGGCTGCTAGAGGAGATAGTCATAGTTTTTTCTTTCCTCCTCGGTGAGGATGCGCACCCGTCCATCCCCACTGCGGATCTCGATCCCAAAGAGGGAGTCATAAGTGCTTGGATCCTTGGGTGAGACACGCCCGATGAAGACGATAGAATCGGTCGCGGTACCATCGGGATAGAAGGAGACACGTGCATTGTGACGGTTTTCGCTGTCATCCAGACTGGGGAAATAGACTAGAAGGAATTGAAATCCCCCTGAGAGTGTCCGGGTCTGATCGGGTCTCATCTTCAGTTTCTTGGAGTGTTTTCCCGGTTGAAGGAACTCCAACCAGAAAGACTGTTCCTTAAAATCCACGACCAGATCGTGTTTGGTCTGTAGGAAGACACTTTTCTGGTTGGCAAGACGAAGTGTCATGGCGACTTCCTGGACCGCACTGTCAGCACGCATCTGCGCCAGTGTGGAATTGAACAAGGGAATGGCCATCCCAAGCATCAGACACGTGACCGCCATGACGACCACCAGTTCGATCAAGGTGAAAGCATGTCTCTGCCCTCTCCAGAGAGAGGGGTATAAGGCAATGGGAGCTCTTGTCACGTTTTAGACTCGAATCAACGGTATGGACTCTTGATCCAGGTCCGTATCCGTTTCTGGGGAACTACCTTGAGGCGCATGACCAGGACGAGAAAAGAAGGGCGTTTCCAGGAGAGTCCGCTGAAGCTCCAGACTCTCAATGCGTTGCTCGAGCATTTTGAGCTCACGCATCTCCCTTTTTCCGGTCACCCCACCTAACCATAATCCCAGGAGCAACCCGACCGTAAAAACAGCCAGGAGAGCTTCCGTCAGAGTCATCGTCCGCCAACTGCCCACAATGCTCTTGGGATTTGCGAAGAATGAACCGCGCATATCGACTCTCTCCTCGCAGATACTTCCCCCTTCAGACCGCCTATACTGAATACACCATTCCTCATTCTCATAGGAACGGGGGGGCAGGTCCGCCGGGTTCAGGATCGTCCCTCTCTCAGACATGGCAAAGGTCGAGAGAGGGACGATCAGGTTGCACTTATGAGTGTTTACTTCCCACTACCACTGGAGGAACTGGAGCTGCTCGGGGCGCTGCTGCTACTACTACTGCTGCTGGAACTAGTCCCCACTGTGGCGCTACCGCCACCCTCGGTTTCCTCAGTTGTCCAGTTCCCGATGTCATCATCAGTCCCTTCCTGCTTGTCCTTACCATTTGACCAGACATCGGGGATGTCCGAACCGTTCTCGCTTTCCTCCCGGTAGTTGTACGGCTGTCCCCATGGATCCACCGGTACCTGAGTCAGGAAGGAAGGATGATCCTCGGTCTTCTCGCACAAGGCCGTGATTCCCTCATCATCCGTGGGGTATTGCCCCATGCGAACCTCATACATCTGCAAAGCATTCATGATCGCCGCGATGTCGGTTTTCGCCTTGGTCTTGCGTGCATCCTCGCCCACACCGGTCAGGTTGGTTACCGCGACACCCGCCAGAATGCCGAGAATCACAATCACCAGCATCAGTTCGATCAGTGTAAAACCACGTTCTTTCTGTCTGTTATCACTACTCCGCAACGTCATCGCCCGAAAACCTCCTTGCGTTTGCATATTCACCCTCACCATTCTATATGATGGCCCATCTAATTCGACGGACCCCCCACAAAGTTATTCGATAGAACTCTTCCAGCACAGTCCCCTCAAAGCGCGGTTCCCTGCGCGGTGGTTTCCGTGGTGGCAGCCGAATTGAAACCAAAATCAATCCCGGGGGCTGTGGCCCCGGTTTTACGCATCTCCAACGAATAGGCACCGAGTGCACCCAGAACCACGACCACAAGGACCATCACCACCAATTTCCAGGTTGCGATCCCTCCCGAAGTCTTCAGCTCCCATTTTTTCGTGGCTTGAGTCATTTCCCTTTTTGACATAACTGATGTCCCTCCCATCCTGTAAATCCATCAAACCTTCATTCCAGTAGAAAGCTTAAAGATAGGCAGAATCATCGCCATGACGATGAAGCCTACAACCAGCGCCATACACACAATCAACAAGGGCTCAATCAAGGTCACCATGGTCTTGATGGCCCGGTCCGTCTCTGTATCGTAGGTTTCCGCAATCCGGATCAAGGCTCGTTCGAGCTCGCCGGTCTCCTCACCTACGGCCACCATATTGGTGCAAACAGGTGGAAAGATCTGGCTCTGTTTCATTTTGTTCGAGAGCCGCGCACCCTCGGAGATATCCCCTTTGAGAGCTGCCACCTCATCCGCCAGAATTTTGTTGCTGATAACCGCGGCGACCACATCCAAGGCTTTCAGGATGGAGACACCATTCCCCAACAATGTCCCCAAGGTACGTGAGAACTTGGAAATCTCCTGTTTGCGAACCATATCGCCCACGACTGGCAGACTCAGTTTGAATTTATCAACCATGAGCCTTCCCTCCGCTGAAGAAACAAAGTGCCGGAAGGCATAAACAATCAGACACATTGCAGCAGCAGCCAGATACCAATAGCCTCTCAGGATATCGCTGGTGGTAATCAAGATCTTGGTGGCCATGGGCAATTCGAGGTGTTGATCCTCGAACATGGTGACAAAGGTAGGCACCACATACACTGTCAGGATGAAGATAACTGACAGAGCCACAAAGATCATGATAATCGGGTAGGCCATGGCATTCCGGATGCGGCTACGCAGATCCGCCTCTTTTTCAAGGAAGTCAGCCAGACGATCGAGGACAGTGTCCAGATAACCGCCCACTTCCCCGGCCCGGACCATGCTCGAATAGAGATCCGAGAACTGTTTCGGGTACTTGGCCAGAGCGTCGGAAAACGGCGTTCCCCCAGCGACGTCGTTTTTCATCGCTCTGATCATGACCTTCATCTTCTCGTTCTCGTTCTGCTCAACCAGCACATCCAGTGATCTGACAAGCGGCATCCCCGCTTTGGTGAGGTCGGAGAGCTGCCGGGTGAAATTGACCACATCGGAAAATCGGACACGCGCAAAAGCGCTTAGTTTGACCTCCTTTTGCAGCCCCTTCCCCCCCTCTTCCTCGACCGTAATCGGGAAGACCTTCATCCCTTGCAGCTTGGATATAACCAAACGCCGGTTCTCGGCTTCGAGAACCCCTTCCACAATCTCCCCATTGGGGCGTTTGGCGCGGTAAGCGAAACGGGCCATAATTTAGAGCTCGAATCCGGCCTCGATGACCTTCTTCTCCTTGTTGAGCTCCTCCGTAATTGATTTCTCCAGATACACATCCTCCTGTGTCACACGCAGAAGTTCTTCAACGGTAGTCATTCCGCTTTTGACCCTGCCCCAACCATACTGGCGCAGGGTTTGCATTCCCTGCTGCATGGCGGCTCTCTTGATATCCGCTCCCGAAGCGCGCCGGGTGGAGAGTTCGCGGATCTCATTTCCAACTGGCATCATTTCGTAAATACCGGTACGGCCGCTGTATCCGAGATACTTGCAGGACTCACAGCCACGCCCCTTGTAAAAGGTCACCCCCTCATAGTCCTCCGGACGATAACCGAGGGCCAGGAGTAATTCCGGCTGCGGATTCACGGGTTCCTTACAATTGGGGCAAACCACACGGACCAGACGTTGGGCGATAACGCCGATCAGGGAAGAGGCCACCAGAAACGGTTCCACTCCCATATCGATCAGACGCGGTATGGCGCCCGCGGCGTCGTTGGTGTGAAGAGTACTAAACACCAAGTGGCCGGTAAGTGCGGTACGGATGGTGATCTCAGCGGTTTCCTGGTCACGGGTTTCACCCACGAGCATGATGTCTGGGTCTTGACGCAAGAGAGAACGTAGAACAGTGGCGAAGGTCAATCCAATCTTCGGCTGGACCTGGATCTGGGTTAGCCCCTCCATCTGGTACTCAATCGGTTCCTCGATGGTGATGATCTTCACATCAGTGCGGTTGAGCTCGGCCAGCGAGGCATACAGCGTGGTGGTTTTTCCAGAACCTGTTGGGCCGGTCACCAGGATGATCCCGTGGCTCCGATGGATCATCTTCTGCCAGATCTCGTAGTTGTATTCATCCATACCGAGCCGGCTGAGGTCGTAGAGATCGCCACTACTGTTGAGAATACGAATGACGATGCTCTCACCATACGGAGTCGGCACCGTGGAAACACGTAAATCAAACTCGGTCCCGCCACGCCGGATGGTAATACGTCCATCCTGGGGGAGCCGTTTCTCAGCGATGTTCATATCCGCCATGATCTTGATACGTGAGATAATGGCGGCCTGATACCGCCGTACAGCGGGCGGCAACGAGGCTTCATAAAGCAGACCGTCAATGCGGTAACGGATCCGCAGGCGGTTATCGAAAGGTTCGATGTGAATATCGGTGGCACGGTCATTGATGGCTTCGCTCATCACCTGATTCACGAAGCGGATAATGGAAGCATCCTCGGAAAGTTCATCGATGTCCGTCTCGCTGTCTGAAACCGATGCCGGCCCTG
The DNA here is from genome assembly GCA_964422415.1 of uncultured bacterium. Taxonomy (GTDB): domain Bacteria; phylum Hinthialibacterota; class Hinthialibacteria; order OLB16; family OLB16; genus OLB16. Next base: position 4,594 of record CAYRBI010000172.1, read on the forward strand.
CCTCGCCCTCATCCTCCTCCATCAAACTATCGACGGTATCCGAACCAATACCGTAGTAGCGCTTGATGGCCGTGCGGATATCCTGACTATAAGCCAGGACTGGTTCCACCTCGCATTTGAGGATCAGGCGGAGATCATCGAGCGCGTCGTAGTTGAGGGGATCGGCGGTGGCCACCTTGACACAACCATTTTCCCTTTCGACAGGGACCATGATGTGACGGTGTACCAAACGGACGGGGACGAGGTTGAGAACCTCGCGTGAGATGGTTTTGTCTTTAATGCCGACAGTTTCAATTCCGAGGTGGTCACAGATAGCTTCCTGGAGTTTCTCAAGCGGGACGATCTCATTCTCAACCAAGATGGCATCCAGATCGCCTCCCTGGTTAGACTGAATCGCTAAGCCCCGATTGAGACCATCCTCCGTGAGCACTCCCAAGCTCACGAGAAGTTCTCCATAAGACCTTCCCAGAATCGCGGTATCGGCCATGGGGATTGACTGCGCTAGCAGCTCCTTATTCATCCTCCGTGTGAATACCCGACATTACCCCGGGGCGGGCGCCTCGCCCCAGAGCCGCACCCTATTGCCTGCGAGTCGGTCTACCAGCCCGCGAGTTCGCGCAGCCAGCAGCGGGTCCTCCCCCGAATCCATGATTTAATATGAGCAATCTTCATGCCGTAGCAGACCAAGCCTCCGGTAAACAACCGGTTATTGGTACTAACAGTTTGCGGATCAAGCACTTATGGGTTCTTGAGCGGGAAGCAGGCGAACTGGAACAAAAGGGAAAGTGGGTGGCTGGCTCCCGTGAAACCTCTGTTAGGGCCGGGAATTTCACGGAACCCAGCGGGCTTGAAAAACAGTGGGGCAAGCCCCACCCTACCGCTGCAGGTTGAAGAGTTTACGGAAGGGGGCTGTAGCCTCCCCCCCACCCCAACCCTCCCCCGCCAGGGGGGAGGGAGCAGAAACACACTCAAGTGTGAACTCCAAACAACTCCCTCCCCCGCTAGGATGGGTAGGAAAACACACTCAAGTGTGAACTCCGAACAACTCCCTCCCCCCTGGCGGGGGAGGGTGGGGGTGGGGGGGGAAGGGTCAACACCCCCACTTCCCCTCTCTTTCCTGCATCCTATTCAAACCCAAAGGACCCCCATGACAGAAGCAACCCTCCCCTATTCTCTCGAAACCTTCGAGAACCAATATCCCGACCGGGAATACGAGATCCGTATCGAATGTCCCGAATTCACCTCGGTCTGCCCTAAAACCGGTCTACCCGATTTCGGAACCCTGGTATTCACCTATTCCCCCGCGCGGCTGTGTGTCGAGCTGAAATCCTTGAAATACTACCTTTTTTCTTTCCGGAACCAAGGAATCTTCTACGAGCACATTACCAACAAGATTCTGGATGACTTCGTGAAGGCTTGTTCACCCCGGTGGGCACGGTTGGAATCCAAGTGGACACCCCGGGGAGGGATCGCCACTCAGGTGACCTGTCATTACAAATCTGAAAAGTAAGGGACGACCCGGCCTAGACAATCACCAATTGACCATCCCTTGCGGGCACGCCAACTGAGGCGCGTTCGACCAATTCGGTGGAGAGGATCAGGCATTCCGCCTCACCCCGGCGGAAATCCATAACACGGCGCAGGGTAGTAACTGCCAGTTCTCCCATCCTGCGGGTTTGTACACGGATCGTGGTCAGGTGGGGCCGTGACATGGTGGCATAGGGTGTGTCATCAAATCCCATTATGGAAATGTCCTCCGGCACCCGCAGACCAAGTCCTTCCGCCGCACGGATCCCATTCATGGCAAAGTGATCGTTAACCGCAAAGAGTGCCGTGGGACGGTTCTCCAATGGGAGGGAGAGTATCTCCTCAAACTCACAGTAACCTGCTTCCTGAGCAAACCCATAGACTGATTTGATCCACTCCGGCTGACACGAAAGCTCCGCTTGCTTCATCGCCCGGATAAAGCCCTGTGTCCGCTGCCGGAAGCTGGTGGTCCGGTCACTGGTGAGCAGGCCGATCTTGGTATGGCCCTTATGAGTCAAGTAACGTACCGCCACCTCTGCTCCATGGACATTATCTGTAATCACCCGGTTGAATCCCGGACGGTCATCATCGACCAGGACGGTGGGGATCCGTTGTTCGCGGATCAAGTTGAGGGCTTGATCACTCAGCGCTCCAAGTATAAGCAGCCCTGAGATCCCACGCCCTCTGAGCATAGCCGGGAGACTATCGGGATCGGTGATGTTGCGGTCCGACAACGCAAAGACCAAACTCCCACCTTCATCGACCACGCTCTCATAGATTCCCTGGAAAACTTTTGAATAGAAGTTGTTCGAGAATAGATCGAAGGAACTGTCCGCGATCAAGCCATAATTCCGGCTGGGAGCTGCAACTGAATCGACTGGGGTGGAGACAAAGTTACCCACACCCTTGACCCGCCGGATGAGACCCTCACGTACGAGCTCATCCAATGCTCGTTTCGTGGTGATACGGCTGACTTGAAACACCTCGCAAAGCTGAGCCTCAGTGGGAAACTCGGTTCCATCGGCCAGCCCCTTCTCGAGGATGAAATTGCTCAGGATTTCCTGAACCTGGGCATACAAAGGCACGGGACTGTCCTTGGAAACGGGATGTCCCTGCAGTTCAGACATGTCAATTGAATACTGTTCGTTGAACATTTTCGATCCCTGTGCGCCAGCTCCAGTCATTCACCTTGTTGTGTTCATGACCCACATCTCGTAGACCACCCGGAGGAGATGCCGGCCTCGATAAGAGTATGATAGTATATTCGGCTACTCTTGTTGAGGTCTTTCTTATAAAATCAACAAGAATGCAGAAATCACCCCATCATAATATTATGATTACTCTTGAATTGACACTCTACGAAGACTCGGTTAAATTCAAAGGAGCCGGAGTGGGCGCCAGTCCAATCCCTACCTCTGGTGGTTGACCCACCAGGCCGGAATGGCCCTATCAGGCGGATGAAGATCACCTCATAGGAAGGAGCTTGCGATGCCGAAGTGGCGTTTTGTCCCAGTTCTGTTCATGGTGGTCAGTTGGTTCTTTACTGGAAGTGGTGTGGCTCAATCACCGCATGTGCTCAATGACTTCGAATCAAGTGAAGAAGGCTGGGGCGCATGGTATGGAAACATTAGCAACATCCGGGCTGAGAGTGGAAAACTCATGTGGGAGACGGACGGGAGCGCAAGCGCCGTTCGTGATGGCTATAACAACACCGATGCGGTATTCCAACCCGGCGCTGGTGGTGTCGACCTGACCGGATTATCCGCACTCGAGTTTGTCAACCTCATGTACACCGGAGATGCTCCCACCATCAATGTCGAGTTTTATTTGAAGGCAAGTGTGGATGATACCTTCAGGGGCTCGGACGCGCTGATTGGACATGATGTCACCTTTACCGCTGGGATACCTCAAACCGTAACCGTTCCACTCGAAAACCTCGTACCCGCTGAGATGGCTTGGATCCGCATTTATGGAGTCACCATTCGAGCCGCAACTTACTCCGCCACCTGGTCTTTGGATGAGGTCCGTTCTCTCGGAACACCTCTTGAGGAAAGGTACTTCGCTCAGTTCACTCCGGATAGCCCGGATAACGGATTCCAGTCGGTCTTCGCCAATTTCGGTCTCGAAGGAATTCAAGGTAACACAGGGGAAAACAACCAGGATGGATTCTCTATCGTAGCCGATGCGGGGGTGGATGGAGCTTTGCGGTTCGTCTCCCTGGGAGGCGCTCTGAGTGGCGAAACCCCAACCGGCGGAGCGATCTCGATCTGTAATGGATTTGGGAACTTAGGATTTAGCGGGGGGGCTTATACCAGCCAGCCCACAGACATCAGCAACTATGAGAACCTGGAATGGATGATGAAGGCTGACGAAACTGATGTAGCCGATGAGGTCGAAGGAGCTACCATTGCGATTCAACTCTTTGTTCAGACTGGCACGGGATGGGGCACCTACAATATTCTGGGTGGCTCCCCCTTCTCGCTGGAGGCCGATAATGAATGGCACAAACTAACTGGTGACCTGAGCGCCATGCTGATTCCAGAATGGGTGTATACGATTGGCATCAACATCTTTGGCCACAACACCGATATGACCATTCAGATCGACCACGTCCGTGCCTATAAGGATCAACCTTCGGGCATTCAAAATTGGTTCTTGTACTGAAACCCAGCGCCACTGAGAGAAATGTTAAAGGAGGGGCACGGCAGTTCGTGCCCCTTTTCTCTTTTCCATGGAGTTGTTGGGTGATCCGTTCTATTCGTGGATTGTTCCCTTATCTTCTCCTCTTCTCCTCCATCTGGGCTACAGCCCAGAGCAGGGGGATAGAGACAGACTCTCTCTCCTCACTTGAGATACTCCATGTCACAGCCTCCACGGATCCGGTGGAGCGGTACAGCCGGTATGAGATCTCTTTCAACCTGAACCGGACATATTCGGGCGCGGCCCCCTTCGACCCGGAGATAATCGATGTCAGCGCGGTGTTCATCAGCCCCGCCTCGCATACCATCCTAGTGCCCGCCTTCTACACACAAGACTTCAGTATCAGCAACCCTTCCTATGAGACCTATACCTCCACCGGGGAACCTTACTGGAAGGTTCGCTTTGCCCCCGAAGAGGTGGGGACCTACTCCTTTTTTCTACGCGCACGGGAATCCAGCGGTTCAGCGGTCAGTCCAGAGAACACCTTCACCGTGGTGGACTCTGGAGCACAAGGATTCATCCGGGTTCACGCCACCAATCCCCTTTTCCTGCAATACAGCGATGGAACGCAATACCTGCCACTCGGACACAACATCGCCTTCGGTGATGGGAATCCCTCCAACCTCAATGGAACCGCATACTACTCCTCACTGCTGGCCTCGCTTGCTTCGGCTAAGGGCAACTGGACCCGTATTTGGATGACTGACTTTGAACGGAGTGCCCTGGAGTGGTCGAGTGGACACTGGTCAGGTTTTTACAACGGAGTGGGAGTGTATTCCCTCCAGGCGGCCTACCGGATCGAGAAGATACTGGAACTGGCGCAATCCCATGGCGTGGCGGTTCAACTGGTACTCAACGACCATGGGCAGTTCAGTTCCTGGGTGGATGCCCGCTGGTCTGATAATCCTTATAACAGCCTTAATGGAGGCCCTGTCCTTTCCTCCCAACCCGGGCAGTTCTTCACCAATACTCTGGCCATCGAACTTCACAAGCGCCGTCTCCGTTATCTGGTGGCACGGTATGGAGCCTTCTCAAATCTGTTGTGCTGGGAGCTTTTCAATGAAGTCCAGTTCTCTGGCCGATATACCGCGAACTGGTTTAATAATGAGACAGTCCGGAGAGACATCCGGGATTGGCACGCGGAGATGGGGAGTTGGCTCAAAGCACAGGATCCCTTCCGCCATCTGGTCAGCACCAGTTCGGATGGATCTGACTTCGGTTTGTTGTGGGAACTACCCGAGATCGATTTACTCCAGGTCCATGATTACTCCGCTCCCTCCTCCCAGCGGGACCTGCTGGTTGCAAAAACAGTCCGCGGTCTCTACTCCACTTACCAGAAACCAGTCATGGTGGGGGAGTTCGGCTTGGAGGGGGCCGCCGAGAACAACTTCAATCCCAGCACCTACAGTGGGACCACAGCGGATCGTGAACACCTGATGCAGGGAACCCATCTCCACAACACCCTGTGGACGGCGGCCATGACTGGTACCGGAGCCGGATTATGGTGGTGGGGGTGTTACCTGGAGCCTGACACCAGCCGCTCACGTATCCCGCCGAGTTTCCCGCTTCATACTCTCCAGTACCCACCTCTGGCCGCTTTCTTCGAGAACGAACCCATTGCGGAAGAGGGTTTGGCTCCCGCGAATCTCACCCTCTCACAGGGCGTGGTGGGTTTCGGACTGGCATCGAATATCCGGGCCTATGCCTGGGTGCGGGATGCGCTCAATACCTTCGGGAGTGGTTCCGCTCCGGGGAATCTTGAACCGGTCCGGAGCCTCAGCGGAATCAGCCTCACCATCCCGGGACTGAACAATGATGCCTATCAAATCGAGTTCTCTGATCCCTGGACCGGCGAGAGCCGGGGAACTTTGGAAACCACGATAAGCAATGGACAAGGACTCACGATTGAGCTTCCCATTTTTCACAGAGATATCGCCCTCAAGGTATTCCCTCAGGAAACATTGGTTCCTGACTGGTGTTCTTACTAAAGCTAACGGATCCGCACAAAGAAAACGGACCCACATCAAAGAACTCTTTTTTGTGTAATTTTTCCTTCCCCCTCAACGTACCCATATATGATAACCAAAAAAAGGATGGGGTTGTTGTAAATATCCATAAATTCACATCATTACTGTTATTCACTCAGTAAATTCCATTCGCCAAGCAGGTAAAAACAGGTATGTATGGATATTAATGATAATAATGGGCCACGAACGGCTCAAAGTCAGATTTGACTTGAGATGATTTTTTATATATATTGCATTTAAGGCTTTTGGGCTTTTTATCGCATCCAACATGGGAAGGACCATGACTTTAAAAGCATTAACTGGGACAATGGTTCTGTGGGGAGTACTCCAAATGCTCGTTGTGGGAGCTGCGCAATCTCAGACAACGGCAGAAATTATTAGAGCTTATACTCGAGACAAAGTCCGTTATGTCTCGCTAGAAATGGGAGATGATACCGCCTCGGGGAGAGGTTCATCCACTGGACCATGGAAAACCCTGCATTTTGCGCTAGCCCAGATCACCAATGCATCCAGTACGAACCGATATGCGATCCTTATTGCTAACGGTGTTTATACGGGGGTCGAATCGACCGCCTTTGTCATGAAACCTTATGTGGATGTTTACGGTGGTTTTGACCCATACACAGCGGGTTGGCGGCGTGATCTCACAAACTATCCGACGATTCTAGATGGCGAGAACTCCCGGCGTGTCGTCAAAGCCGCAGCACATTCCAAGCTCGATGGAGTTCAGATCACACGTGGAAAATACCCCAACCAGACTGATGTATATGGGGGGGGAATCTTCTTTGAGAAGGCCTATGACTCGGTTCTCTCCAACTGCACCCTGACCGCGAATCATGGCGTGAATGGAGCAGCGATCTGTACCATGTCCTGTTCTCCATCCATCCTCAATTGCTGTATCACTGGTAATAATGCGAGTGGTGGCACAGGCGGGGGATTCTGCTGCTGGGACAACTCATCTCCCCTGGTTGAGTCTTGCTTGATTCAGGGGAATAGCAGCCTGTCCTTCGGAGGGGGAATCTACTGCATCAAGAATTCGGCGCCGGTTTTCACCAATTGCTTCATTACCAAGAACAACGCGAATCTGTGCGGAGGAGGTGTGTACTGCCTAAATTCCTCGCCTTCCTTTATCAACTGTACACTCGCGGGCAACTCCGCCACCAGTAGTGGCGGAGATTTCTTGATGTCCGCATCCTCCCCCTCATGTAAAAACTGCATCCTCTGGGATAACACTCCCCTGATAACTACCACGAGCAGTGTCACCACACTTGGCCTTCAATATTGTATTGTCCCAGCGTGCTGGACTGGAATCGCGGTACGAAGCCAGTGTACCGACCCCATGTTCGTGGGGGATAGCGATTACCACCTGCAGCAGGGGAGTCCCTGCCTGAGCCAAGGGATCGGCCCAGATGCTGATTCCTCTATCCCCACAAAGGATTACGATGGGGAGGCACGCAGTGGGAAGGTGTGCGACATCGGGGCCGATGAACGTCTGGGTGATGAACCCACCCGCACCCCCGCCGTGACACTCAGCCCCACAGCAACCGCCACACCTACAGCCAGTCCCAGATTAACAGTCACTCCCAAGTTCACCTCCACAGTCTCGCCAACTACCAGCCCGACCATGACTCCCACGAGGATCCCTTCATTCACCCCAACTGTGACCCCCACAGTCACCTCCACACTCCGGTCAACTCCCAGCCCAACCATGACTCAGACCTCTACTCCCTCGAGCACGCCCACAAAGGTTATTACGAGCCGTATCACTCCCACCGCAACAGCAGTAATGGGAGACCTGGACAATGATGGTAGTATTGGCCAGTCCGATCTGCTCATCCTCCAGTCGCTTTGGCACAAGGGGCCTAAGGACATCGAGAAAAGGGCCAAGAACCGGCGTTGACACTTTCTTGCCAGACCTGGAAGCTTGTCCTCTATGACAAGTGGCCACCATCTGCGGCGGATTGAACTACTCAGATCCGAGGTTCCCTCTTTTGACCAGTATCCCTTTGCGCTCCCCGCGATCCGGAACCTGGACTCGTTGGAATTACACCCACAAGTCACCTTCCTGATCGGAGAAAATGGTTCCGGGAAGTCAACCTTACTGGAGGCTGCGGCCGTGGCATTGGGATTCAATCCAGAAGGTGGATCCAAGAATTTCAAATTCATTACACGCTCCTCACACTCAGAGTTGTACCGTTGCATCCGTCTGGTGAAGGTCCCCAAGAAACCCCAGGATGGGTTCTTCTTCCGCGCGGAAAGCTTTTTCAATGTGGCCACGGAAATTGAAAAACTCGATACTGAGCCCTGTGCGGCGAGAAAAATCATCGAATCCTATGGTGGCCACTCTCTGCATGAGCAGTCCCACGGGGAATCTTTCCTGGCCTTGATGATGAATCGCTTTGGAGGGAACGGGCTGTACATTCTGGATGAGCCTGAGGCAGCTCTCTCGCCTCAACGTCAACTCTCGGTCTTGGCGCGGATGCATGATCTGGTCAAAGCTAACTCCCAGTTCTTGATCGCCACTCACTCCCCGATCCTGATGGCATACCCAGAGGCTTTCATCTACCACCTCACCCCCGAGGGGATTGTGCGCATGGAATACCAGGAGACCGAGCATTACCAGGTGACACG
>CAYRBI010000173.1:0-10379 GCA_964422415.1 uncultured bacterium
TCGGACGCGAGGTCACCGACACCTACGACATGGGCGCCTACGAGTTCCAGCTCAACGAACTCCCCACCCCGACCATGACCCCCACCCCCTCCCAGGTCGATCCGGGCCACACGGAGTTGTATCAATAGAAAAGCTGGGTGGAGATGGTCCCGCATTGGGAGTCACCTCACCCCGGAAGTCCTGTCAATGAGTTCATTTTGTCTTCAGGTGTTCCCCCAGCCTCACCAATTGTGAGTGCGAATCGGCGGGAATGTGGCCATTCTCGTTTTGGATGGGGACATTGATGGTGATGGCTCCACCGACAGACTTGACATCATCCACGAACTTGAAGAGCACCTTGTCGCTGTAGTGGCAGTATTGGTTGGGCACGGCTGGGTTGAAGGTCAGGTCGATCGGCAGCAGGCCATGCCATTGGACACTGTCGATGAACTGCGCATCGGGCATGTAGGTGGTGGCCTCTTTTCCCTGTTTGCGCAACTTGCTGTCGGCGGTGATGTAAATGCCCTCGCCGGGAGGATAGATAAAATCGGTGCGGATCTTGCCATCCTCAAGCAAGTGGATTTCACCGGCGTGGTAGTCCTCAATCGGGCAGATGGGTTTGACCTGCCCATTGGTGGCGCAGAACTCAGCGCCGCTGAAGGCGACAACCGCATCGGGATTACCGGCCCGGCAAGCCTCCAGTTCTTTGCCCCAGGCGGCCTCTTCTTGTGGGATGCAACTGTCAAACCACCATCCATCACAGAGCTTGCCCAGTTTCAGAGCATAGTCGCGGATGAACTCATTATGACGATCCGCATAGCCCTCTGTTCCGATTCTCAAGAGTTGCTTCACAGTCGGATCGGCCGGCGTGTGTGCCCCGGGAATATAGAGGATCACCCGTTTCCCATGTTCGTGCAACTTGGCGCTGATTTCCGGAATCAAATCCCTTCGTGGTGAAAACCCCGCTTGCAGCCGGTCGATAAACTCGTTCTTGCTCGACAGATACCCGGTGCCCTGGCAGATGGTGAAGATGAGCCAGTCCGCGCCGGTGGCTTCGATTTGCGCGACATATCCGTCCACATCGAAGTTGTCCACGATCCGGTTGAGATCGGCTGTCTTCTCGGCGGGGGTGTTGCCTTGCGGGGTGATCAGATAATGTGTCATCACACCGAACCCGCCCTGCGCCATCCAAGCGGCCCGGTTGGGTGTGCCATCAGGACGGACGGTCTGGATGGCAGGCGCGGCAAGTATCATTTGGACGATAGACAGTGACAGTAGGGTGATTGGCAGCAGTTGTTTGGATAGGCTCATCGTAATCCCCCGTTGTGGTATTGGTTAACAACACATTGAAAACTCGTAGTTGGGTTAGGGCAGTGGATTCCCGCTTTCGCGGAAATGACGACTTCCAAAAGAATTCGTGTGTTTCGTCATTCCCACGAAAGCGGGAATCCACGGGCACGCCCTTTTTCAACAGGTTGTTAAGGGGCAGCGTAGCTGATCGTTACCCTCCATGCAACTCCCAATTTCATCTTTCAGAGGTCTTCGATCCTGTCATTCCCGTGAAAACGGGAATCCATTTTAAGAGATAAAAAAGGTGGTGGATAATTATTTGTCTTGACCTGCCTGGAGGTGATGGTAACCTGCCTGTTAGTATTCTTACCGTTTATTCTGTGTCCTGAACGACCGATTCACGGGGGGAAGATGCCATTTGTGTTATCCACCTCTCTCGTGGGGTACCCCTCCTCCGGACCATGGAGAGAACCTGTCTCTCCCCCGGTTCAAATGATCCCCAAAATGCAGTCGGAGGTCACCATGCGCATCCACATTTTCTGGAAACTCACCTTAGTCTTCTTGATCCTTTCATCTCCCCTGCCATCGTTGGGATTGGGGAATGGTGATACACTGGAGGATCAACGCCAGACCGAAAACGACAAATATTCGGTGGCCCTTCTACGAGAGGAATCACCTCCAGGTAGTTCCTGGATGAACCAATATGTCTTCAGATTGGTTGAAAAGGGAAAAGAGAGCGTACATGAGTTGATCCTTAAAGATCACAGACCACCATTGAATGAGACTCATGTCAATCTGAGCCTGCTGGAGAACCGGCTGATGATTCGGACCCAGTCACAACGGCGTCCAATCTCACCTACCCACTTTAACCTCATCAGTTTGCCGGATGGCCGCCCCCTCGACGACTTTGTTTGTTACTGCCCCGTGATCTCCCCCTCAAGCCGGTACATTGTGTATGAGCGTTACTCTCCTCCGCATGGGTTGCCGGGAGATGAGGTTGATGTGGTTCTTGTTTATGACCTTGCCCGGAGCGCTATGGAGAACCGGCTGCCGGTGGTGGCGATGACCAACGACCCGGAAATTATGGTTGGTTTTCCCATTTTTCCACCCATCTGCGCGCGTGAAGAGAGGTATCGCACACTACCGGGAGATGATCCCAAAGAACTGGGCGGGCCAACCTCCCCCATGCTCTGGAGAGGAGATGACGAGATTGTCTTTCTCTCAGGCCAATACGATGGATCTCATATCATCCGAGTGGACCTGAAAGAGGGACCTCTTCACCCTGTGTCCCATCAGGGGCCAGTGCTGAGTGCCACCGAATGTGTGAAGCCAGGCTACAAGTTAGAAAAGAGGCGCCTCGATCCCTTTGCCTTTATTGCTTCCGAACTGGTCTGGGATGGCACGAATGCGGTTATTGTGAAGCCCTCAGCATACCATGACTTGAAACCGGAGATACGCGCTTGTGTTCCTTAACAGCCCATGAAGTAGAGTATTCAATCTTCATTGCACACCGGGGACGGCGGCATTAAGTTGTTAGGAGAACGATGAAGATTCGTTGCCTTGTCCCCGGCTAACAACAGACAATGGAATGGTTCCACCCGCCCCTCCACCGCCTGAATTCATTCTCTCCTTTCCAAAAGCCTTGACAAACTCTTTTCCTTGCAAGTATCCTTCCTGCCCGTTGTGTAAAGGAGAATTGCTTTTCGACGCCTTGGAATAAGCGGCTGTATTTATTGGCCTTGCGTCGGGTATCTTTTCATGGCACGAACACAGGAAGCTCTCCAGAGCCAAATACAGATCTCAGATCTGTTCCATGTGTATGGGGAGCTGCTTTCAGTCAGGCAGAAGACCTTCATCGAGCTGTATTACGATGAGAATCTTTCGCTTTCGGAGATCGCTGAACGGCATGGGATCTCCCGCCAGGCGGTGCATGATGCTATTAAGCATGGCCGCCGGGCATTAGATAAATTTGAGGCCACGCTCCATTTGCTCACAATCCAGCGCAAAAGCGGTGGCCAAAACCTCCAGACTGGCTGGAGAAAAAAGGTCGAGACCGTCCTGGAAGAGATGGAAATCGCCTTACGCGATGATACCGCCGATCCCAAGGGACGCCTCATGGCGCACATCGCTTCGCTGAGGGAGCTGCTTCCCCAACAAAAGGAAGAGACCCCGGCGGGAGAAAGGTTCGAGGAGGAAGCAGCGGCCTGATAGGGCTGCCGCAGCCTGGGGTCTGGTTCGAGTCAAATGTTCGATAGTCTGCAATCCCGTCTTGGCAATCTGTTCCGCGACCTGCGTGGCGTCTCGAAAATGAGCGAGGCGAACATCGAGGAGGCCCTTGGTGAAGTCCGCGTGGCCATGCTGGATGCCGATGTCAGCTATCGCGCCACCCGTAAGTTCATCAGCCAGGTCAAGGAACGCTCGATCGGCCAGGAAGTCTCGCGCAGTCTCACCCCCGGCCAACAAGTCATCAAGATTGTCCACGAAGAATTGATCGCCCTGATGGGGGGCAAGGAGGAGACTCCTGTTCTGCCCCGTGGCAGCCGCCAGATCATCATGCTGATGGGGCTCCAGGGTTGCGGCAAGACCACCACCGCCGCCAAACTGGCCAGTTTTTATAAAAAGGAAGGGCGCCGTCCCTTATTAGTGGCTGCCGATGTATACCGCCCGGCGGCTATCGATCAGCTCAAGGTCCTCGGTCAACAGATCGATGTTCCTGTCTATGCCCCCGGTGCGGATATTAACCCGGTGGATATCGCCACCGGTAGTCTCATCTTCGCTGACCGCGAGGTCCTGGATACTGTGATCCTGGACACCGCTGGACGTCTCCACATCGATGATCAGATGATGGAGGAGCTACAAAAGATCCGCGAGGCCATCAACCCTTACTGGCGCGTTTTCGTGGCCGATTCCATGACTGGCCAGGACGCCACCCAGCAGGCCGAGATCTTCAACCAGAAGATCGGGATCGATGGGGTTATCCTCACCAAGCTCGATGGCGATACCCGTGGTGGCGCGGCCCTATCGGTCCGTGCGGTGACGGGACGTCCGATCCTGTTCGCCGGTATGGGTGAGAAGCTCGACAATATCGAGGTCTTCCATGCCGACCGCATGGCCTCGCGTATCCTCGGCATGGGCGATGTTCTGAGCCTGATAGAGAAGGCGGAGTCAGCCTATACTGAGGAACAAGCCCGCGCGCTCTCGAAGAAGATCCGTAAGGATGAGTTCGATTTCGAGGACTTCCTCGAACAGATCAAGCAGATCCGCACCATGGGTGGGGTCCGTGAGATCCTTTCGATGCTGCCCGGTTTGGGTACCAATGCGGCGGTCAAGAACCTAGACATGGGCGAGAAAGAGCTGGTCAAGGTCGAGGCGATGATCCGCTCCATGACCAGCGGTGAGCGTGAACACCCCAAAGTGATTTCAGGTTCGCGCCGCAAGAGGATTGCCACCGGTAGCGGCACCTCCATTCAAGATGTCAACCGTCTACTCGGTCAGTTCGAGCAGATCAAGAAGATGATGAAGAAGTCCATTGGGAGCAAGTTCACACCCAGCGCGAAAGACCGGAAGAAGAAGGGCAAGCAGCCGACCCGGCGCGGGTTTTTCTCTTCCTTTGGCAGGAATTGAATTCATTAAAAAGGTCCGTTTGTTTAGGAGGAATCCATGGCACTCAAGATCCGATTGACTCGCATTGGATCGCGTCACCGTCCCTTTTTCAGGTTGGCGGTGGTTGACTCGCGAGCGAGACGGGATGGACGTTCAGTGAGCGTTCTGGGGTATTACAACCCTCTATCCCAACCGCACCAGTTGAAGGTTCACCAGGAGGAGGTCATCGAGTGGCTGAAGAAGGGTGCTCAGCCCACCGAGACCGCACGCAGCCTGCTCAAGCAGACCGGCGTCTGGCAGCGTTACCAGCTCCTTAAGGCGGGGAAATCTCCCGAGGTGATCGAGGAAGAGGTGGCCAAGAGCCTTGACCGTATCCGCGTGAAGGCTGAGAAGGCTGCCGCCGCTAAAACCGCCGCCAAGGCCCAGAAGGCTGCTGCCGCAGCTACGGAAGCTCCGGCCCCCGCGGCAGGCGAAGGTTCGGAAGCACCAGCCGCTTCCTGAGTTTTTCAGGGTCGAGTAGCTGGTCGAACGAATTCGCCCTGAGAAGGAGTAGCTCTGGTGACCATGTCGCAAGAATTGCTGGTATACCTGACTCGTTCTTTAGTCTCGCATCCCGAGGATGTAGCCATCCTGACCGAGGAGGAAGGCGATGCCACGGTCCTCAAGGTGCAGGTCAACCCTCAGGATCTGGGACGCTTGATTGGACGAGGTGGAAAGACCGCCAAAGCCCTGCGGGAATTGGTCGGGAAAGCGGCCGCTTGCCATAAGGAAGGAAAGGTTCAGGTCGTCATCCTCGAATGACTGCCTTACCCCCGGATCCCTGGGTTATTGTGGCCCGGATCGGTAAGCCTTTCGGTTTGGATGGATCGGTTCATGTCTGGCCCGAGGCAGATATGGCGGTGGTCTTTGACGAAGAGGTACCGTTAGCGTTGTACCTGACACGCGAGGTGAAGGTTCTGCCGGTGCGGATGCTCTCAGCACGGGAGGACGCGCAAGGTTGGGTCGTGAAGTGGGATGGTTACACTTCCCGTGATGCCACCACCGCCCTGCGGAACGCGTTGGTGGTGGCCCGGCGGGAGGATCTGCCCGAGACTGACGAAGATGAGGTGTACTGGGCCGATCTCGCTGGTGCGCAGGTTCACAGCCGGGATGGTCGGCTCCTGGGAGTTGTGGTTGATTTTATCGAATCCGCCGCGAACTCAGTGGTCGAGATTAAGAACGAGGCAGGCGGAAGGTTCCTTCTTCCCCTGACTGAAGAAGTGGATGCGGTCTTTGAGCCCGCCAGCGGAGAAGGGAAGCCAGCGGTGTTGCTGGTGAATCTTCTCGATGGGCTGGAGGAAGCGACCGAGGTGAGTTGAGAACGTGATGCGGGTCGATTTCATCACGACGTTTCCGGAGATGTTCGTGCCGGTGCAAACCTCAATCCTCGGTAAAGCCGCCGAAAGGGAGCTGGTTGAATTCCGTTTTTTCAACCCGCGGGATTATACAAAAGATCCGCATCACAAGACGGATGACACCCAGTATGGTGGCTCCGAAGGATTAGTGATGCTGGCGAATCCGCTGCTGGAAGCAGTCGAAGATGCCATGCAAGGCAGCGTCCACGAGGAGCGGCGGTTAATCTTGACCTCTCCGCAGGGCCGGGTACTCGATCAGAATCTTGCCCGTGAACTCGCGGTGGCGAAGCACCTGATCCTGGTGTGCGGGCATTACAAGGGAGTCGATGAACGCTTTATCGACTTGATGCAACCCGAGGAAATCTCCATCGGGGATGTGGTCCTCACTGGAGGCGAACTTCCCGCGATGGTGATCGCGGATGCAGTCATCCGGCTGCTGCCGGATGTCGTGGGAGGATATGCCTCGGTCGAAGAGGATTCTCACTACGAAGGGTTGCTGGACTGCCCGCGTTACACCCGTCCACGGGTGGTACGGGGGTTGGAGGTCCCGGAGGTGCTCCTTTCGGGAAACCATGCCAAGATCGAGGCTTGGCGTAAACGCATGGCCGTGGAGATGACACGCCGGAAACGGCCTGATCTCTACGCCAAGCATGGGCAGGGAGTCTGATGGGAGCGCTCTATGTCGCGCTCATGCACGGCGGTGTGGTCGATAAGACTGGCAATGAAATCGCCAGTTCGTTGACCCACTTCGATGTGCACGATATCGCGCGTTCTTGCCGGACCTATGGGGTTGCTCGGTACTTTGTGGTGACGCCACTGGAGACCATGCGCTATATCGCGCAGAGAATGATCTCCTACTGGAACGCGGGAATTGGTAACTTCTCGATTCCCAACCGGGGCGAGGCCCTCGAAGTGGTCGAAGTCGCCATCGACCTGAACGAGGTCTTGGCCTCGATCGAGAAGAAAGAAGGGCAGCGGGCGCTTGTGGTCGCCACCAGCGCACGTGCCCAAAGCACCCAGCTTACGTTTCCGGAGCTGGCACGCAGGATCCAAGAGGCTCCCCAGCCGGTGCTGGTCATCTTCGGCACCGCCTATGGGCTCAGCCGCAGGATCCTGGACTTATGTGACCATACACTCCCACCCATCCGGGCTGGGCGTTGGAACCACCTCTCTGTACGTAGTGCGGTGGCCATTACGCTCGAACGCCTGGTTGGGGAAGGGAATTGAACGATTCGATAGAAAGAAGAGAAGGAGGACCACCACCATGGCCAACGTTGCACTAGAAAAGTTTGAGCGGGCTCAGATACGCACGGACGTTCCGGAGTTCCGCGTGGGAGATACAGTTCGTGTCAACCTGAGAGTCCGCGAAGGTGACCGCGAGCGTATCCAGGGATTTGAAGGGATCTGCACCCGCCGAAATGGTGGGGGGCATTCCGAGATGGTGACGGTCCGTAAGGTCAGCTCTGGAATTGGAGTCGAAAGGACCTTTTTCCTTCATTCGCCTTTGATTGAGAGCATCAAGGTGGTTCGCCGTGGCCATGTCCGCCGCGCACGCCTCTACTACCTGCGTGAACGCTTTGGTAAATCCGCCCGTGTCAAGAGCTCCAAGAAATTCTTGACGCAGAAAGCTTCCGCAGCCGCTGCGCCACAAGAGGCTGTGGCGCCTGTGGAGCCCACCGAAGCCTCTGCCGAGTAAGCTGCTGCTCCAACCTCAAATTACACATTTCCTGGCCCTCGGAGTTGGAGTCCATCTCCGGGGGCCAGGAATATGTTTAGATTATACCCATCTTCATAGTTTTATTAGCCTGTTGACCGTATCCTTTCAATCTTTTCCATGATGTAAACCAATCTGTGATTCCACTTTTCAACCATGAGAAGGAAGCGATCTTACTGGTGTCATATACATGCCTACATTTTATCGTCATATTCATTGTAACTGCCAAGGGAATGGCCTTGATTTTTTGGGTTTAACTCTTGACATTTCAATGGGTTAAATGTATAGTCCTTTGTTGGGCTAAGAGGGATGGGGAAAGCCATTTGCGCATTTCAAAACCCCGCCGATTCTATACCGATTGTTGAGACAAAGTGGTGACTGAGATGGGCATGCAGCAAAGTGTGTCTACCCCTGTAAACGAATATGGGGCGGACAGTATCGTTGTTCTGGAGGGGCTCGATGCAGTCAGAATGAGACCGGGTATGTATATTGGCCAGACCGGGACTCAAGGTTTGCACCACTTGGTGTTCGAAGTGGTCGACAACAGTGTGGATGAGGCCATCGCGGGCTACTGTGATAAGATCGATGTGACCATCCACTTTGACAACAGCATTACCGTATCGGACAACGGGCGTGGAATTCCTGTTGATCGTCACCCCACCTATCCGGAAAAATCCGCCCTTGAGGTAGTGCTTACGGTTCTTCATGCTGGCGGAAAGTTTGATGGGAAGTCCTATAAGGCTTCGGGTGGCTTGCATGGCGTAGGGGTCTCGGTGGTCAATGCCCTCTCCGAGTTTTTTGATGTCAATGTCTTCCGGGATGGCACCCATTATCATCAACGGTTTGAGGCGAGTGTCTCCATAGGGAATGTGGAGGTGATCGGCCCAACTCATCTGCGTGGCACTAAGCAGACTTTCCGTCCCGATTTCTCCTTCTTCGAGGCCGATGAGTTTTCCTTCGATCTCTTGGCCGCACGTTTCCGTGAAATGGCCTTTCTGAACCGTGGGGTGCGGATCCGCCTGACCGATGAGCGTTCGGGCCGGGATGAGACCTTCCATTATGAGGGTGGGGTGGCGGAATTTGTTGAGTACCTTAACAAGGACCGTGGCGAGGCTTGTCTTCCCACTAAGCCGATTTATATCGAGAAGGAGTTCGAGCCCACCAACGAAGGAGAACAGTACTATCTGGTGGAGATTGCCCTCCAATACAACGAAGGGTATCACGAGAATCTTTTTTGTTTCGCCAACACCATTAACACCACGAGCGGCGGATCGCATCTGGAGGGATTTAAAGCCGCGCTTACCCGTGTCCTCAATACCTACGGGAAGGAGAACAAACTCTTTAAGCAGGAGGAGTTCTCCTTGCAGGGCGAGGATGTCCGTGAAGGACTGGCGGCGGTGATCAGTGTCAAACTCTCCAATCCCCAATTCGAGGCCCAGACGAAGGTTAAACTGCTTAACAGTGAAGTCAGGGGGATTGTCGATTCGGTTCTCCGGGATGGGTTAACCACATACCTGGCGGAGAATCCAGCGGTAGCGAAGTCAGTGGTCATGAAGGCCACCAACGCTGCCCAAGCCCGCGAGGCTGCGCGCAAGGCCAAGGAGTTGACCCGCCGCAAGGGAATCCTGGATGGCAGCTCCCTGCCAGGAAAACTGGCCGACTGTTCGGAGCGGGGAACTGAACGCTCGGAGCTCTACCTGGTGGAGGGTGACTCCGCTGGTGGTTCCGCCAAGCAAGGCCGGGACAGAGCCTTTCAGGCTATCCTGCCGCTCAAGGGCAAGATCATCAATGTGGAAAAGGCCCGCCTGGATAAGGTGCTGTCCAATGAAGAAATCCGTACCATGATCACCGCGCTAGGCACCGGTATCGGTGAGGAAGATTTCGATATCAGTAAGTTACGTTACAGCAAGATCATCCTGATGACCGATGCCGATGTCGATGGAGCGCATATCCGCACCCTTCTGCTCACCTTCATCTTCCGCCAGTTCCGCGCGTTGATCGAGGCGGGGCATGTCTATATCGCCCAACCCCCTTTGTTCCTGGTCAAGAAGGGGAAGACCGACCACTACATCCAGACTGAGGATGAACTTAATCGTGAATTGATCCTGATTGGCTGTGGAGATTCTGAATTCCGCTTTCCCGAAAAGGAGGGACAGGAACCGCGCCCACCCCTGAAAGGCGAAGCGCTGCATAAACTCGCCGATCACATCATGGTGTTGGGACGGATCGCCAAGGTGCTCGAGCGCAAGGGAGTCGACTTCAATGACTTCCTCACCTTCATTGCCAATGGGAAAATCCCGGTCGCCATGTTCGTGCGTGGTCATGAGAAGCATTGGGCCATGGACAAGGACCAGACCGAGGAACTGCGGCGGACCTTAATGGTTCAACGCGAAGAGACT
>CAYRBI010000173.1:10479-13435 GCA_964422415.1 uncultured bacterium
AATGACAAGGTGAATACGCCCTGGATTGAAATCGAGATTCCGG
The DNA here is from genome assembly GCA_964422415.1 of uncultured bacterium. Taxonomy (GTDB): domain Bacteria; phylum Hinthialibacterota; class Hinthialibacteria; order OLB16; family OLB16; genus OLB16. The sequence goes on from CAYRBI010000173.1 coordinate 10,523, forward strand.
AGTCAAGAGAATTGAATCCGCGCCTGGTGGAACTCATGGGGTGGGGAGTCCCACTCCACCGCTACCGCATCCAACCCTATGAGCACCTTAACGAGGAGCCATTGGGGGTCTATGTACGCGGCAAGGATGAACGTCCAGTTTTTAGCTTGGAAGGGATGTTCGGCACGATCAAGGAATTGAGCCAAAAAGGCATGACTGTCCAGCGCTTCAAAGGCTTAGGTGAAATGAACGCGGAACAGCTATGGGATACCACCATGGACCCCGTCAAGCGCACTCTTCTGAAGGTACAGATCGAGGATGAGGCCGAAACCGAGCGCATCTTCTCGACCTTAATGGGCGATCAAGTCGAGCCGCGCCGTGAGTTTATTCAACGTCATGCACTGAATGTCCGTGTTCTTGATATCTAATCCCTGGTTCCGCTGGAGGGCGAGCTCATCCATCCTCTGGCCTTCACGTTTTTCATGGAGAAATCATGAGTCCCGACGAGAGAATTAAACCTCATGCGATTGAGGAACAGATGCAGGAGAGCTACATCGATTACGCCATGAGCGTGATCGTGGCGCGCGCCCTGCCGGATGTCCGCGATGGCTTCAAGCCGGTCCACCGGCGTATTTTGTACGCGATGCACAAATCTGGATATGTGCACTCGCGGCCCTATAACAAATGCGCCAAGGTCGTCGGAGAGGTCCTCGGCAACTATCACCCGCATGGTGACAGTGCAGTTTATGATGCCTTGGTGCGTATGGCTCAGGAATGGAACTTGCGTTACCCGCTCATCGATGGCCAAGGGAATTTCGGTTCGATCGATGGAGATCCTCCCGCGGCCTACCGCTATACCGAATGCCGTATGGCTAGAGTGAGCGAGGAGTTCATCTCCGACCTGGATAAGGACACGGTCGATTTTGTCCCCACCTTTGATGAGAAGGACAAAGAACCCTCGGTCCTGCCCGCGATTGTTCCTAATCTACTGGTCAATGGTTCGTCGGGTATCGCCGTCGGCATGGCCACCAGTATCCCCCCGCACAATCTGAATGAGGTGGTGAATGCCTGTCTAGCCCTGCTTGAGGATCCCACGTTGGGTGTGGATGCCTTGATGCGCTACATCCCCGGTCCCGATTTCCCGACCGGCGGACTTATTCTGGGGCGCGGCGGCATTTATGAGGCTTACACCACCGGACGTGGCAGGGCTGTGATCCGCGCCGTGGCCAGTGTCGAGACCCTCAAGAACAAGGACGCGATCATTGTCACTGAGATCCCCTATATGGTGAACAAGGGGAAGCTCCTCGAAGAGATCGCCGACATGGTCCGCGACAAGAAGATCGAGGGTATCTCCGACATCCGTGACGAGAGCGACCGCAAGGGGATGCGGATGGTCTTTGAGCTCAAGCGGGATGCCAACAGTGAGGTGGTGCTCAACCAGCTCTACAGCCATTCGCGCTTGCAGCACACCTTCTCGATCACCCTGCTGGCTTTGGTGGAAAACCGTCCTGTCTATCTCTCGCTGGCGCAGATGCTCCACCATTTCCTGGATCACCGCCGCGAGGTGATCACCCGGCGTACCCGCTACCTCCTCGACAAGGCGCTCAAGCGCGCGCATATCCTGGAGGGCCTCATCAAGGCGCTCGATATCATCGACCAGATCATCGCCACCATCCGCGCCTCGCAAGATGGCGAGGAGGCTGGCAACCGCTTGGTCTCGGAATATGGCTTCAGTGAGTTACAGGCGCGCGCGATCCTCGATATGCGCCTGCAGCGGTTGACAGGATTGGAACGCGAGCAACTCGAAAATGAACTCCGGGATCTTCGTACCGCCATCGAGGACTACCGGGATATTCTGGCCAACCCAGTCCGTGTCAGCGGGATCATCCGGGGTGAACTCACCGATATCCGCGACAAGTATGGCGATGAACGCCGTACCGAGATCGTGGAGGCGCAGGGAGATTTCGATATCGAGGACCTGATCGCCGAAGAGGATATGGTGATTACGGTATCCCATGCGGGTTATATCAAACGCCAATCCACCGTGGCCTACCGTTCCCAGTCGCGGGGAGGGAAGGGTATCAAGGGCACGAGCATGAAGGAGGACGATTACGTCCAAGACCTCTTCGTGACCTCCACCCATGACCACCTCTTGCTCTTCTCGGACAAGGGCAAGGCGTATTGTCTGAAGGTCTACAGCATTCCGGAAGGCAGCCGGGCCTCGCGTGGCAAACCGGTCATCAACTGTATCTCCGTGGAACCAGGCGAACGGGTGACTGCTTTCGTCCCGGTCCATGAGTTCTTGGAGGACCAGTACCTGGTGATGGTGACCAAGCATGGGGTTATCAAGAAGGTCAATCTCTCGTCCTTCTCCAATATCCGTAAGAACGGCATTATTGCCATCGACCTGGATGAGGATGACTACTTGATCAACGTGCTCAAGACCAGCGGTAAGGACAACCTGATCCTGGCCACACGCGAAGGCAAGGCGTGTCACTTCTCCGAGGAGGATGTCCGCGCGATGGGACGTACCGCGCGCGGGGTTAAGGCCATCACCCTCAAGGAGAACGACCGGGTGGTCAGCGCCGATGTGGCCGCACCGGACAGTTACCTCCTCTCGGTAACCGAGAATGGGTATGGAAAACGCACCCCCATCTCCGAGTACCGTCTTATCCACCGTGGCGGCCAGGGAGTCGGAAACATCGAGACCTCGGAACGCAATGGCCTGGTCATGGGGAGTGTTGAAATCCTCAGCGAGGATGAGGAAATCATGATCATCACCCAGAATGGGATCATGATCCGTCAGGGTGTCTCCGAGATCCGCGCCATTGGACGCGCCACCCAGGGCGTCCGCCTCATCCGCCTTGACGAAGGCGACCGTGTTGCGGCGATCACCAAGATCGTGGAAGAGGATAAGGACGAGGAGGAGAACGG
>CAYRBI010000174.1:0-13351 GCA_964422415.1 uncultured bacterium
GGGAACACCTGGTCGAAGAACCTTCCCAGTACTGTCTTTGATCCCAGCGGCATCGATTACTACATCGAGGCGGTGGATGGAACTGGAAATCTAGCCTCTTCTGGTACCGCCGGTGTTCCTCATCACGTAACGGTTGTTTATCCCACCCCAACCAGAACATTTACCGCCACAATCACCCCAACTCCTTCACGGACCTCGACGGATACTCCATCCAGTACCGTCACGGATACCAGCACCCCAACCCATTCCCTCACGCCTGTTCCCACGGAAACCTGGACTCCCACCATGACCGACACCTCCACACCATCAATGACTATCACGGAAACCTTCACATCCACTCCCACCGTGACTTCAACTGTAACCTGCACCAACACCTCTACTCCCACCGAAACCCCACTCGTTACCCCCACACCCACTGCAACAATCGATCCCGCGCTGGTGGATGACGATTCCGATGGCGTTCCCAATGTGGTCGAGAATGCGGCATTGAATGATGGCGATGGAAACAAGGACGGCATTCTCGATAGCGTGCAGAATTATGTGGCCTCGCTGCCTAATGCGATCAATGGAAAATATGTCACCCTGGTGTGTGTACCACCGAGCGCGGCCCTGGCGGAGGTACGGTCCGCCACCTGGCCGGACCCCGATGCCCCCCCGGTTGATCTACCCTTCCCACTCGGATTCTTCGAGTTCACAATCACCGGGATCCCGGCTGGTTCGAGCGTGGGAGTATTGATGCTGGTGCCTGGAACCTATTCTTGGAGCTCCTACGCGAAGTATGGATTGACACGCGATGATGATAAGAAACCCAACTGGTATTCCTTCCACTTTGATGGATCGGAGGGGCTTCTGAGCAATGCTGGAAACTCGCTCCTGCTGTGGTTTAAGGATGGCTCCAAGGGAGATGATGACCTGCAGACCAATGGAAGCGTCTCCGGTATTGGCGGTCCAGTTGGAATTGCTACGAGTGTCGACCAGTGGCGGGGGTATTAAAAACTTCATGATTCGATGTTTTTCCCCTGGAATCAAAGGAGCGATGGGTCCTATGCTGACACGTAGAGCATTTTTAGGGAATATGGCCGCTGGAAGCCTAATTGCATCATTATCCACGGTAGCGGAAGGAAATGAGCGCCAGCGGGTCAAGAGTAAAGCGGATGTGGTCCTCTATGAGGGCGAGTATCCGGGCTGGCCGTGGATTACCAAGGGCGCGGATGGGACCCTTTATTGTGTTTTCCGCGAGGGAGTACGGCATATGTATTCCGAGACCGGACGGGTGATGTTTACTCGTAGCGCCGACCGGGGACGGAGTTGGTCAAAACCGGATGTTATTATGGATATGCCATTGGTGGATGACCGCAATACGGCGATTGTGGAGACTGCTGACAAGGTTCTTCTTGTGTGCTTCAACACCTATACCGCCAAGGATGAATCCGCCGTCATGGTGATACAATCACCGGATGGGGGAAAGACCTGGACACCTCCCACTCCCATCGATATCCCCAATTCGCGGACCCGCAGCGCCGCCATTGTATTGAAGAATGGAGATCTACTCCTGCCCTACTACATTGCGCCGGGTAATGGATCGATGGCGGGACTTTCCAAGGATAAGGGGAAGACCTGGGAATCCGTGCGTGTACCGGATACTGAGGGTTTTTTGGGTGATGAGTGGGATGTGTTGGAGGTTGAGCCGGGACGGATAATTGGAATTCATCGTAATAATCAACAGGGTTCTGATGGTACCTTCTGGCGCTCGGAAAGCCGTGACAATGGAAGAACCTGGACGGTTCCGCAACCAACAAATGTCCAAAGTAAGCGCGCGAGTTCACCTCCGCAGATCTCTTTGCATAATAATATTCCGGTCCTGATCTACGCGGATAGAAGAATGGTGTCTGTGTCCGCTGTGACGACATCTGATCCCGGATATCTGAAATGGAATGTTGAAGACAAACTCAACTGTTATTTTTATAATGCGGATGAGAGCCCCATCCAAGATGGAAGCTACCCTTGCTCGGTTCAAACCGGGCCGAATGAACGTTTGGTGGTAGACTATGAGATTCGTGATAATGTAAAGCGAATCGCCGGATATTTTGTTGATTTTCCGGAGAATTGGGGAATAGTCCGGTAACGGCCTCAAATATATCAACAGCCTGTTATGTTTGTTTCTAGGTGCATCTATTCGTCTTGACAGAAGAATGAGAGATGCTCATATTGAGTTTTAGGTTTTGGGTAATAAGGCCCTTTCCAAGATAATAGGAGAAACGAATGACATCAAAAAACAAAATATTGTCTACCGGGAATTCCTCCGAACCGACCGGATCTACTTCCTTGCTTGGAGGTGAAAACCGGAAAGAGTCGACCTCACGGCGGGCTTTTCTGCAAGCCGCCGGTTTAGGCGCTGCCGCCCTTGGCTTGGGAAGGCCAGCCTTTGCCCTGGATGAACAAACAACTAAGGACTTGAAGAATGTTGGTGGTAATGAGAATACCTCGAAAGATTGGAAGCCTGTTTCCGACCGCAAGATCCGTGTCGGTATCGTTGGCTTTGGTGTCTGTCAATTTGGGGCGCAATTTGGATTTCAAGACCACCCCAATGTGGAGATTGTGGCGGTCAGTGATTTGATCCCGGAACGGTGCGAGGGCCTGGCGAAAGCCTGCCGTTGCAATAAAACGTATCCCTCCCTCGAGGAATTGGTTAAGGATGACAAGATCGAGGCCGTGTTCGTAGCCACCGATGCCCCCCATCATGCGCAGCATTGCGCCGAGGTGATGAAGCATGGTAAACATGCCGCCAGTGCTGTACCAGCTGTGTGGGGATCACTCGAGGACGCGGACATGTTGCTCGATGCGGTCAAAACCACTGGCAAGAAATACATGATGTTCGAGACCTCGTATTTCCATGAGAGCCTCACCGCCATGCGTCAGATCTACCAGGCGGGTGGATTTGGAAAACTCATCTATTCCGAAGGAGAGTACTGCCACTATCAGGGCACGCCGATCCCTTCCTACAAGGACTGGCGGGTGGGGTATGTGCCCCTGTGGTATCCCACTCACGCGACGGCTTATTATGTGGGCGTGACCGGAAAGTCTTTCGTCTCTGTTTCTTGCACTGGTGTGAGTACGGGCATTCGTGAATTTCAAGCTGACGGCAATAAGTATGGTAATCGTTTTTCCGACGAAATCGCTCTTTTTGAAACCGCCGAGGGTGGCGCCTCACGTATGATGATGTGCTGTGGCATGAACGAGAAGAGTGCTGAAGATGGCCGTGTCTTTGGCGAACAGGGTTGGATGAATGGTATGGAGTACCATGGCTCCCTGAAGGAGCTTCCCAATCTGCTACGTCCCGCGCTTCCTCCCAGTGTCGAACCCGGCGGGCATGGTGGATCACATGGATATCTCATGAATGAGTTCATCCATGCCATCCTGGAGGATCGTAAGCCCGCCGTGGATGTTGTGGCGGCACTGAATATGACCGTCTGCGGCATTATCGCGGATCAATCCGCACGGAAAGATGGTGAACGGCTGAAAGTGCCCCAGTACAGTCTGTAATCTTTCCGAAATTCAATTCGTTCCCCGCTGGATGGAAAGGATTCTCTTTTCCTTCCAGCGGGAGTTATTCTTCCAGAATTTCCACCGAACATCCTCTCAACTGGCAAGCAGACTGGGTTCAAGGTACAACCATGCTGCGCCGCCAATGGTAAAAATGACCAATGCGGCACAATACACCGCGAGACAAAACCGGATGGGACTCCTGGTCCAGAGTCCTGGGATGATCGACAGCAGCAACAGCGGCGAAAACTCCACCGCGGTAATCACGAAGAAATAGTTGATCCCCTTTCCATTTGGCCCCCCATACAGAAAATCCTGGTAGAATTTGCAGAGCAGGAGCGGGAAGGCATTCAAGGACACAAAGATATGGAAAGCGGCCGTTGATATGCCACGCCCAAAAATAAGAAAGACGGTTTTACACGAGAGGGATACGAGGGTGATATAAGCAATGATTAGCGATCCGCGTATGAGAAGGTTTCTGGTGGATTTCCATGGAAGGATGTGGTTCATGACCGTGGTCCTTTCCTTTTTCAGCGGACAGGAAGTGGTGCCAGTCCGTCGTTTATTGGTAAATTATCCAGTCCTTGGCTATCTCCGATCTTTTCCCCCATGGGGATCAAGCTCCTTCGATTTGAGATTCGGCTGGCATAAATGAAGTTGGCAAGAAGGACAGGCCCCCGATAGACGCCTGAATTTCTGATACGCCGGATGGTATTCCGGGAGGAATAGACTATCTGCTCGGTGTGACGGCACCCGTCGCGGAGATCATTACGGGTCATTCGGCGAGGGGTGAATACCGGGAGATAATGGAAGTGAGTGTTGTCGTAGTGTGCCCAGTTTTGGTCAACAATCCTTCCCTCCGCATTAAGGCGGGCATAAAGATTCGTACCGGGATAGGGAGTCAGGACATAATACTCTGGTAGGTCGATCCCAGTCTCAATCGAAAACTCAGCCGTACTCTCAAAAACCCCCATTTCGTCCTCATCGAATCCATATACAAAATTTCCCTCGATGGCGATATTCCGTTGGTGAAGATCATGAATAATTTCCCGGTAGTCTTCTACATGATTCTGTGTTTTTGCGGTGGCGGCGATGTTGCGTTCGTTCAATGACTCGAAACCAACGCTGACCAGCCAGCAGCCACTCTCCGCCATCAGGTCAAGGAGTTTTTTATCACGGCATGTGTTGAGGGTGACTTGTCCCAGCCATTGAACCTTGAGGGGCCTCAAGGCCTGGAAGAGTTCCATGGCTTTTGAGGGATTTCCAGTCAGAGTGGCATCAGGAAACCACACATGCCGTGAACCAAAGCGCTCGATTTCCTTGACAACAGATTCAACAGTGCGTGTACGGTATCCGCCCAGGGTGGACTGGATTGAACAGAAATCACATTTAAAAGGACACCCCCGTGAGAAACTGATCACATGGAAGGGCAAATACTTTCCACCACCCGCTTCGTAATGATAAAAAGGGGTATCCTCCATCGATATGGATTTGTGATTCGTGTATCTCGGTTTCAGGCATCCGTGCTCAAAGTCCTCGAGCAGTTCCTTCACATAACCTTCCGCCTCGCCGACACAAACCGAGGAAAAATGCATCTGGCATTCATCGGGAAGACAACTCGCATGGATACCTCCAATCACAGTGGGAATTCTTTTCCGGTGGAAAACTTCAGAAATTTCAACTGCCCTGTGAATTTGAGGAGTGGTGGCGGTGATAAAGACCAGATCACAATCCTGGTTGAAGGGAATCTCATCCACCTGTTCGTCTATAATCATAGTTGGAAAATGATCTTTGATGAGAGAGTCCAGTGCGAATAGAGTGATGGGCGGCATTGTTGTACAGTGAGAATGGGTTGGAATATCGAATTGCCCATTGAAATAACAAGAAACAAGGCGCGATAGGGACCTGTCCACAAAAGATTTAGAAACATGGTAGTATTTGTTGACGGTCTTCGGATTAATCAACAGAATCCGTTTCATCTGAACTCACCTCACCGGTCTTTAAGTGCCATGGTCGGAGAATGTATGTGCGGGGGATTCCCGGTACCTCACATAGCTGTCCGATAAACTAATTTGAGCAGCTAGCGTGCCATGCGTGTTTGTTCCCGCTAACCAAATAAAAAACAAAGGATTAGGGTGATCGCTGTAGAATCGAATAAGATATCATTTGATTTGTATTGGACAAATAGTGCATGTGCTGAATGCACAGTGTGTATGATGGAGGCGGTTCTATTTGACTTGACAAGACTGGGGGGGGTCTTCATAGTCGATTGAGAAAATATGACATCATGGATATGCAATAAAGACATGAGAGAAAAGATTGGAGACCCTGATGACATCAAAAGACGATACACCTTCCGCTGGAAAACCCACCCAGAAGAGCTCACCCTCACGCCGTACTTTCATGAAGGCCGCTGGTCTGGGTGCTGCCGCCCTGGGATTGGGCAGTCCAGCCTTTGCTCTGGATGAAAAAACCACTGAGGACTTAAAGAATGTCGGTGGCAATGAGAACACCTCGAAGGATTGGAAGCCCGTTTCTGACCGGAAGATCCGTGTTGGGATTGTCGGGTATGGGACCTGCCAGTTTGGCGCGGCCTTCGGTTTCCAGGATCATCCCAATGTGGAGGTGGCCGCGGTCAGTGATTTGTTTCCCGATCGTTGTGCCGCCTTGGCCGAGGTTACCCGCTGCAAAAAGACCTATCCCTCGCTTGAGGAACTGGTCAAGGATGACACCCTCGAGGCCGTATTCGTGGCCACCGATGCGCCCAGTCACCCACGGCATTGTATTGATGTTCTCAAACACGGCAAGCATGTCGCCTGCGCCGTACCTGTGTCCTATGGGTCAATAGAAGAAGCTGAGATGTTGTTGGAGACAGTCAAGACTACTGGCAAGAAGTATATGATGTTTGAGACCTCGTATTATCATGAGGATCTCTACGCCATGCGTCAGATCTACCAGGCGGGTGGTTTTGGAAAACTCATTTACACCGAGGGAGAGTATTACCACTATCATTCCGCGCCGATTGGCTCTTACAAGAATTGGCGGGTCGGTTCAGTTCCGTTGTGGTATCCCACCCATGCCACGGCCTATTATGTGGGTGTTACTGATAAATCCTTTGTCTCGGTATCCTGTACTGGTTCGAACGCGGGTTTCCCGGAATGGCAGCCCGAAGCCAACCAATGGAAAAATAGATTCACTGATCAGATCGCTCTCTTCCAGACCGCAGAGGGTGGCGCCGCCCGTATGCTCATGTGTATTGGGATTAAGGACAAGGGCGCTGAAACCGGCCGCGTGTTTGGCGAACAGGGTTGGATGGATGGCATGGAGTATCATGGTAGCCTGAAGGAACTCCCCGATCTCAAGCGTCCCCCGCTTCCTCCCAGTGTGGATCCGGGTGGGCACGGTGGCTCACATGGCTATCTCATGAATGAGTTTGTCCATTCCATCCTGGAGGATCGTAAACCCGCGGTTGATATTATCACCGCCATAAACATGACCGTCTGCGGAATTGTCGCCAACCAATCCGCGCTGAAAGATGGCGAACGGTTGAAGGTGCCTCAGTATAGTCTGTGATCTCAATGGTTCAGCATCATCGCGTACTGAAGTACGTTGGTGGTGGGAGAACAAGATCACTCAGTTAGTGGCATTTGGGCGGGGGCGTAATCATTCCGGTTATGCCCCCGTCCTGATTATTTGGTATCCCCTCGAGTGAATAGCGTTCATCCTCTCAAAGAGAGTTTTCTATTCCTCCCGGACAATTCGTAAGCCGGTATTGTACTCTTGAGTTGTTGCCGACCAACGCCAACGCAGGGATGAACGGCAGTCATAGGCGTAACAATCCCAAGCTCCCCCACGGAATACCCTGTAAGTGCTTGTACCCTCCAACCAGGCACTCCCGTCGGTGGGAGCTCCCGAATAATTGTTATGCCAATAATCCTGGCACCATTCCTCGACACTTCCGTGCATGTCGTAGAGCCCATAATCGTTCGCCATTTTGGTGCCCACCAACTGGCATCCCTCTTCCCAGGAACAATTGCCACACCACCACATATTCTGGTCGAACCAGGATCCAAAATCGCAGTCTGAAAGATTAGCCACCTCCGGATCATCTCCGAAGGAGAAATAATCATAACGGAATAGATTGGCCGCGGAACCACGGCAGGCATACTCCCATTCCGCCTCGCTGGGGAGACGGAAAGTGCCGTGTCCCAACGCGTTCAGGGCTGTACAAAAGGCCTGGCAGTCGTCCCAGGAAACATAGTAAACCGGGAAATTATCGCCCACCCCATGGGATTCCATACCGAGGTCTGTCGATGGATTACTTCCCATCAGGGATTTCCATTGGGCCTGGGTCACTTCTGTCTCTCCCAGGTAAAAGCCATAACCCAAAAAAACTTGATGACGGGGATCTTCATTACCAGGATATTTTCTAGAGCCCATCATGAAGGATCCGGCGGGGATGTATTTCAGACGTAGAGGGCGTGCGCCGGAGGGAAGGTTGGTGAGTGTGACCGTGATGGTGAGAACTTCACTTGTCGCTGATTGAGTGTACCGGTGCCAGTTCCGCGTAAGTAACAGTTGGTCTTCAACCCCGATGAAGCCATCCCCATCGAGATCTCCCACGATCAGTGTTGGAGTGGGTGTGGGAAAGAGTGTTTCCGTTGGGGTTGGAGTGGGGGTTTGACAATAACAAGTCAAGGTTGGCAGCAAGGTAAGGAACAAGAAGAGACATGTTCTTTGATTGACTCTCACAGGCCTTCTCCTTTCATCAGAGTCCTGATTCCGGACGCTTCATAAGACAAGCGGCCGGATATCCGCCAGGATTCAAACGGTAAGGGTCTGATCAATCAGGAGCGAGTATCACCTGACGGAGGCACAACAACTGTCATCTCCAAATTGAGACTATTTGAGCAGGATGGTGGAAGTAAATTCTGTCAGGAACGCAACTATAATACTCTCATGGATCTTGCGGTGAAAGCGGAAAAAAGGGGATAAAGAAGACTTCTGCAGATTAGTAGGTGGTGAATAGGGGGTAGGTAGTCTTGGTGCCTTGTTGATATGGTTATACAACATTCAGACTTCATCCCCCAACCCCCCTTCTCCCACAAGGAGAAGGGGGAGCCACTCCCCTCGCCACGTTGGAGAGGGGATTCAGGGATGAGGTTTCTGTTGCTACATCACCCCAATAAAGCACTAGGGGTTTGTTGGGGTGCCCGATGTCTTGGCTCTACTGGTTTATCCTTGATCCAAAAACATCTCGAATAACTTCAAGTTTCATGGTCTGGTCAGCCTGTGTGGGAGCCACAATTCCTCCCTCGCCATACTCATTCCAGGCATAGATGGTGAACAATTTCTGCCCGGGAAGCCCTAGCATGGGATGCTGCTCCAGGTCGCTTTTGACCTGTGACAAAGCTAGTTTCCACTCATCACGGTTTGGCAATTGGTAACAGGGACGGGGATCATGCCAGGGACGGGGATTCCAGCCAGCCGGAAGATAGGGAACATACGGAAGTGCGTCTTCCGCATGAATCAGTCTGCCTTGATGTGCAAATTCTGCAATATCCCTATATGGATGATCCTGTACGGTCTGTTCTCCCTGGGGAATATCCATGTATGTGGTTGTGAAATCGAACAGTTCGCAGGCGGGATGTTCTTTCCCAACCTTCTCCTGTGCGGATACCCCGCAACCAATCAACATCTCTCCCAAGCCCTCTTTTCTGACTGCACCTCTCAAGGACTGAATGCGCTGACGGCAGAGATTGATATCATTCCCGCAGTGTTTGAAAAGGTGATGAATGCTATGGAATTTGAAAAACAGTTTTCCATCCACCTTGAGATAAGACGGATGCCGTAAAGCCGGCAACCAGGCCTGGATACACTTCTGCCATTCCTCATCGGTTTTAACGATAAAAGGATCGTGGTTGCAGAATTCGATGGCGAACTTCATCCGTCCGGATTCTGTTGATTGAATATACTGTTCCAAAGCCGAGTTTAGAAAAGCCAACCCTGGCTCAGGATTGTCGATTGTATGGACGGGATACCAGAGGATCAGAAAGAAATCCACACCATACTCAGAGGCTGTTCTAATTTCCTTGTCCAGGGTCTCCTGACTGTTATACATGCCCAGAAGAGGGACACGTCCCGGATACTCCTCACGCCAGTCTTTTCCAGTGTGATCATGCCATTTATTCGGCATAATCTCCCACCAGCCAGCGAAGTAATTGACTCCAACCAGAATGTCCTTCTTCGGTTGCTCCAGTGGTGGTTGTGCTAGGACAGCCATCATTGAGTAAAGAATCAGGCTATTAATCACAAGATTCCCCTCCACATCTCAAAATGTTTGGTACTGAATATATATATTCCAACAGCTTCAGGATACACCAGATCTTCTCGTGAAGATATGCTCCACCTCACATGAAAACCGTCAGTTGGTTTCTTGAGATATGCATTATAAAATCTTATCCACTGGAAGGATCCCAAGCCCAGTCACGTCCAGATCGAAGCACTCCAATGTAAACTCACCTACAAAGATGAAGTCATCGCCATCATCAGGGAGGACTTCATCGCAGGATATGCTTTCCAATAGTCACGCAAGGGGACAAAGATTCTACCTGAAGATCTCTGGGAATCTGGTACGTTACAGTGGAAGATCTGAAAACGTTTAATACCGCATACTCTGCATGTGTGCTTTCCAGGCTTGTTTAATGAGTTCAGGATCCTCTTTCGTCGTGGTCTCTAACATTAACTGAAGTTCTTCGTCGATGCTTCCGGTATATTTATTAAGAGCAATATCATGGAAAGATGTTCCTATTCGCACTCTGTTGTAGACAAGCCCATAACTTTTCCCGCTTAAGTCTGTAAGGCCAAATTTTATCTGCAATAACCACTTCATCATGTTGATCTCTTTAGCCTCTGCAGAGATAATAATCGGAATTACCTTACCCTCGGCTTCTATAGTAACTCGACGAACCTCGGCTTCGATCTGGAATCCTGAAAATACAAGTACACGTTTGCCTTGCAGGTTGGTTCTAAATGATGTTGGCATTCCATCTCGGTCGTATTCTGGGCCAACCGACAAGAGTGTTATTCTCTTTAGACTTGAAGGATACCGGCCACCCAGTGCCGATGTATAAAGAGCTGGATCTGTCATCGCACAGAGCACACCATATGCATATTCGCTGGCTTTCCGCCCTGGCAGACTTGATGAAAATGCGGTAAATATATCTACGGCGCCATCTTCATTCTTGTAGGCAACCCAACGTGAGTTTGATGGTTCGCCTCCACGATAGGCAATTCCGATGATCTTTGAATAGTGAACGGGCGAATTCGGATTGCAGATCAATTCGGAGAAAGTATTCATAACCTCCTGGTGTCCGGTAAGGCCATTTACAGGGGGAAGGTTTTTAAAGCTTTGCCAGCCGGGATCCGAGTCAAAGGTTTTTTGGTAGTTTCTACAAAGAACCTCTCCATCCAGTGATTGAACGGGTTGAATATTCACAGGATTCGTGGGTAACGATTCAAACACTCGTGTGTTTGCCTGCTCGGGATTTGTTGCTGAGCCACTCTTAGCTGGCGTACCATGATAACCATGGAAGGCATAAACGAGCAGCAGTAAAATCAATATATGAATGATGGACGATTTATAAAAATACACATTTCACCTGTGTTATTGCCGAGGATAACCTGAATTTATCACCTTCTGACAGGAGAGGGAACTATTAATTTTCAGGAGGTCGCTTAAAGCAACGGGTATCCTCTCATTATGAGCAGTAAAAGGAATGAGTGCTTGTCAGAGGAACTTAAGCGTATTATGCTGTACTTGGTTCTCCTTCTTCCCAAAACGAGGAAGCCGCTTAATCGAATGAATTTATAAAACATATGTCGATTGAGTCCTTTGGGAATCATACCGTCGGTCTGTGACCCAAAGGCTTCGAAGAAACCAATAAAACCTTGTCAAGGTTGGGAATATGAAAGGGAATGTAGATCTGAACTCGATAACCCATATCCCACAGCCCGTCATGCGGTTGGGTTTGACTGTGATGCTTGGTCTCCTTGGCGCTTGGTTGATGCCAGTTCAGCGTGGATTCTTTCCTCATGTTTCCGCGGGTCATTATCGCGTGGCTTTATTCGCGTGGCTGATCGTTGCTGTAGCCGGAGTGCTACTGCTTCATCGTGGCATACGTGTACCGACTCATCTCCGGCTTTTTGTTTACATGGGATTGGCTCTTGCAATAGCCTTGGTAGGCATACCTTCCAGTGGTATGAACGATCCCTTCGACTGTCTCAGTCTCGCCAAAATTACCCTTATAGCATTTTTTGTGCTGATGGCAGGTTTCACATACGGGTCTCAGTCCAGCTGTAGGCCGACTTGTTCAATGATATATAATACTGTCCGTGGCATAGCTCTTGCTGTTGCTTCGCCCTTACTGCTCTTCACGTCACGACCACAGGGCGAGGGCCTGTTTGGGGTATCTGTTAGGGCCGGCTTTCTCTTATTCCTCTGTGCTTTGGCAAGCCCGCTACTGAGTCTGGGGCGGGATCACTACCCACGATTCATGTGGAATTTTGTCAATGTAGATGACATGATTCTGATGTGCCAGTCCTTTAGTCACTGGGCTTGGCTTGGCTGTGCGGTCGTTTCTGTGCTGACTCCTTGGCCGGAAATACTGCGATTCTCCGATCCAGAAAAAAGGGGCAAGTCCAACCGCATTCAGTTCCTGACCGTTCCTGGACTCGCTACTGCAGCCTTGGCTTTGCTAGCCATACTAAAGTGGCGCATATTCCTGGTTGTGCTCAGTTACAGCTTGTTGCTGTTATATCTAAACTGGCATGCATTCGTACTGCTACTCATCACCACACCCTATCGTTGCTCCTTCCGAGTGCCGAAGCTACAAGACCTGGATCCGAAGGCAAGAATGGGTACCCTTGGCACAGCCCTTTTTCTTGGTGTGGCCCTCGTGCCTCTGGCCTTGTGGTGTGGCCCAGATATCGGAACGCTCGTTACCGGAAAGCTGTTTACGGAAAAAATATTCTTGATGAGGACCGGGTGGGTTTTGGACCAATCAACGATTCAGAGTGGATACTGCCGGTTTATTCTGTTGGGAGGGATGATGTCAGCCTATGTTGCGGTTGCCCGGTGGTTGTGCAACCGAAGCTCCCTTCCGGGATACTGGGCCTTCGCACTTCCCACGGCAGGGCTGTGCTTTTGTCTGCTCAGCTACCTGACATGTGTTTTCTATAGTCTGGCCGCTTACATTCACACACTTGGGTTCACTCTGTTGCGTATTTACGGCCTGGCCTTTGGAGTTGGCTGCTACATTATGACAGCATTATTTGTCTGGTGGGCATTGAAAAGGCCAGACAAGATAGAAGAAGACTGACAAGACAACCGGGCAAAGCCAGCTACATGGTGTCAACAGAATTAAAAGTTTGGTAACGGACTATGAAGTCTGTTAAGGCGGCTTGGAGTTTTGTTGTTGAAAGCTATCCGGAGGTGGTCCGGCCTTTACCCAAGATCCGTTCGGCTTCTCTACCACGCAGTGAAATCGAGTGTCTTGATGTGAAAGAAGTGGAGGTTCTATTGGACTGGCTGCGTGGCAACGAACTGGGTCTTTGGGCAAACGCTTCTCTTCAGGCACTCGCGGGACTTCGAATTCTCCACGTAGCCCTCTATCCGGTTGCTTCTATTTCCAGTCTGCTCGTGCTCGAAATGGGCCTCCCGTGAATGGCCAGAGCTTCGAGACTTGTGTGCCGGGCCTCAAGATGCCGGTTTGCCAAAGACCTCGCCCACGGGACGGTAACCGAGGAA
>CAYRBI010000175.1:0-13271 GCA_964422415.1 uncultured bacterium
GGGGGAGGGTGTTGTATGTTGTTCACGCTTCAGCGTGTTCCGCATCCTCCCACCTGGTGGGGGAGGGTTGGGGTGGGGGGGGGTAAACCATGGACCTTCTAGTTCTCCTGGCACGGTTTGGGGGAGATGCCATGGCGCTGATCCTCCTATATGATTTCTGTGTCCAGCCCTTCCGGTTCTATGGGATGGACCCGCTGACCCGGTTTGTCTGGAGTACGGCGAGGTGGATCTGTGGTCCCTTCGACAGCATCTCACGCCGGATCATCCGCCTTCCCGACCGCGACCTGACTCCGCTCTTTGCCCTGGTCATCATGCTCTTCTGCCGGGGGTTGATTTATGCCACAGCGGCCATACTCAACCATCCCAATCCCGCCGTGATCGTGCTTGGAATTACTCTCAGCTTCCAGGAATTCTTCACACGGCTCCTGATCCCCTCGCTGTTGTTCATCATCTACATCGACATTCAGCTCTCCCGCCATCAGGACACCTTCATCGGGAATGTCCTAGTCATGATCGTGCATGACCTGGCCAAACGTTTCGTGCTGATGATCCGGAAGCTGCTTCCCTCCTACCGTCCCCTTCCGGTCTTCATCTCGATCTTTGTGATCTTGTGCTTGTTTCAATGGGTCTTGATGGTGGTGACCCTGTTACCCTTCATGGGCTCACAGGCCCTGGAGTCGATTCCCTATGTGCTTCAACCCTCCGGGCTGCATGCGGTGGATACCCCGCTGCTGTTGCTACCAGTGGTGTTCCTCCAGCTCGCACGGACTTTCCTGTTTGGGATCTTCATACTGTTGTTGCTCAACATGATCGCGGGTTTCTCGGGAATGGATCCCTATGACCGTACCTCGATCGTGTTGGGACTGATTATCACTCCCTGGGTGGCCATATCGCGTAGGATGTTCCCCTTCGCGCGCGTGGGTATGATCGATTTCTCGATTGGAATCCTGTTGTTTTTGTTATGGCTATTGCTGGATATCCTAGCGCGGCTTGTGGAGCGGTTGGGATGAGGATCTGTGATCTGTCTTCATTCGAGAAGCCTTCCTTCGCTCGCGGTCTACCCCTACACTCCCCCTGTGGAGTTGGGATGGAATCTTTCCGCTCACGTTACGCTAGGTGCAACAATGGAGGTCAGTGAGTTGTTCGAACCGCATTTCCAGAGGCCGGCCCTTGGGGGCCTTGTTGTGATGCTTGTCATGCTGGGCGTGATGCTGGCGGGTTGTGGTGAAACCCCCGCCTCGATCAACCAAGCAGCCATGGAAAGCCTGGACAAGGGTGATATCCCAGCTGCCGAGAGCCTGCTCAAGAAGGCGGTTGGGAAAGACCCGGTCAACAAGGTGCTGGTCGGAAATTTGGTGGAGGTGTTCTTCCGTGAGAAAAAGTGGGATGAGGCCGCCGCCATGCTCCAGAAGACCCAGTCCATCGAGGGGCTCAGTGGCGACCGTGGTTTGATGACTCGTCTGGCCGAGGCTTATGTGATGAAGGGCGAGACAGGCAAGGCCTACTCCATCTTGACCCAATTGCTCAAGGAAGCCCCCGAGGATGAATACTTGTTGTTTCTACAGGGGTTTTCTTCTTCCGCTCCTGAGCCAGCGATTACCTCCCTGACTAAGGCCATTCAATTAAAGCCCGACCGTAAGGAATCCTATCTCGCGCTTTCCCGGGCCCAGGCTTGGCTGGGGGAGATCGAAGCGGCGCGAGCGACTTTGAAGGCCTGTGAAACCAAGATGGGAACCTCGAAGGAGCTGTTGCTGTATGAGGTGGGTCTGTATCTGCGTGAGGGTGATACCGAGATGGCCAGGAAGCTCATCGAGGGCGCTCCCGCCGAGGTCAAGGAGGCCCCGGTGGCGAAGCTCTTCCAGGCCTACCTCGATCTCGGCGACCGTAAGGTGGTTGAGGCCCGGACCGCCTTTGAATCGCTCGAGGAGTCCGCGGAGGTGGCGGTACGGGCTAAGCTGGGGGCGGCTCTGTGCATGCTCATGCAGGATGATCCCAATCTGGCCATCGAGATGTGTGAGGAAGTGGTGCAGGCCAATCCCAAGGAAGTCACCGCCCACAACCTGATGGGTTTGGGCCAGCTCAAGCGTCTGCAGAAGTTCCTGGCCAAACGGAGTTTCGAGAGTTCATTGGAGATTAATCCGGACCAGCCCGCGATTCGGGCCTTGACCGAGAGACTGGCTGCCCGGTGAAAATGGGCGTAAGGGGCACGGAAAACAGAGCCAAACAGTTTTTTTTTCTGGTGCACCGCAAAATGGAGTTGACAACACTCACAGGAAGGCTGTTCAATCCCTGTGAAATTTGCTCTGATATGTGTGGTCCGATGGGGATAAGCGGCAGCGGGCGCTCCGCGATGATACAAGAAGGTCGTAAGGTTCACGTCGGTTAGGAGGAAGTCAGTCGGCGGCTGGGTATGCGGTTAGAAGGAAGCGGCAAGGAGTTGTGTTTATGGTGAGTCTTCCTTGTGGTTCTCCTCTAACGGCCTGATCTATCGATTTTGGTCACCCCACTTGAAGTTACTCCCAGATATTCATCTCCAACTGACCTGACCGCATCTATCCTTATGTTTGAGAGTACCGCCGCATGACCTCCCAGTTGGAAAGTCATGCCGGGATTTGTTCCTCTTATTGAACAGATAAGGGATCTTGAGTACGGAGGAAGTCAAAGGGTTATGCAAGAGGAAACGCAGTCCATGGAACCAGCTGTCCAGGAGCCAGCCGTGGGCCCCGAATCGATCGTGGAGACCGCGAAATCTGAGCTCACGCCGGTGGAGGTTACCCCTCCGGCCCCCTCGCCCGCCGTTCTGGACGAGACTCTTTCTTCTGAATCCGGCGCCGCTGAGGATGAGGAGCTGCTCGAGGAGGACCGCGAGGAGGCGCATGACGCCGAGCTGGCGGAGATGCTGAATAGCTCCTTCGACATGCCGATGGCGGGCTCGATCATCGAGGGCACGGTGCTCTCGATCACCAACGAAGATGTCATGGTGTCGGTGGGCGGCAAGTCCGAGGCGGTGCTGCCCCTCTCCGAGTTCAAGGGAGAGAGCCCCGAGACACCGCTCCAACTCGGCCAGACTTATCAGCTGGTCTATAAGGGCACCCGTGGCGGCCAGCCAGTGTTGTCACGCCAGGAGGCACGCCGGATTGTGGGTGAGATGCTCATCCTGGAAGCCTATCAGAGCGGCCATCCGATCATGGTCCGTGCGGTCCGCCGGACCAAGGGCGGACTGAAGGTGGAGTCCGAGGGACTGCCCGGTTTTATGCCCTTCTCGCATAGCGGTGTGCGCCGCGGACAAGAGGCCGAGCTCGAGGGTCTGGTGGGACAAACCTTCCAGGCCATGGTAGTCGAGCCGCCCACCGATAAGAACATGGTCGTTTCGCGCCGCCTCTTCCTGGACAAGAAAGCCGAGGCTCATCGTAGCGAGGCTCTGAGCCGGATCGAGATCGGGAAGCCGACGGTTGGCAAAGTCAAACACTTGACCCAGTTCGGCGCCTTTGTTGACTTGGGTGGAATCGATGGCCTCCTGCATGTCAAGGACATGTCCTGGGGGCATGTCGCCAAGCCGGAGGATGTGGTCCGGATCGGGCAGGATATCGAGGTGATGGTTCTCTCCATCGAGGGCGACAAGGTGGCCTTGGGCCTCAAGCAGAAATCCGCTGATCCCTGGGATTCCTTCGAAGCCAAGTATCCCACGGGCGCAAGGTGCACGGGGACGGTCACCTCATTGGCTCAATACGGGGCTTTTGTGGAGCTGGAACCGGGTATTGAGGGTTTGGTGCATATCAGCGAGCTCTCCTGGACCAAACGTGTCCGGCACCCGTCCGAGGTTCTCAAGGAAGGAGACCCGGTCCAGGTTGTGGTGCTTGGGTTTGATAAGGGCAAGAAGAAGGTTTCGCTGGGCTATAAGCAGACCAGCGAGGATCCTTGGGAGCGCATTACCCGTGATCACCCCGAGGGCAGCAATGTCACCGGAAAGGTGGTTTCGCTGACTGGATATGGCGCTTTTATCACCTTGGGTGAGGGAGTGGATGGCTTGATTCATATCTCCGATCTGACCTATGGGAAGAAGATCAATCATCCCTCCGAGGTCATTAAGGAAGGGGATATCGTGGAAGCGCGGGTTCTCAAGATCGACCGGGCTAACCGGAAGATCTCTCTGGGGCTCAAGCAGGCCCGCCCTGATCCATGGTTTACAGCGGGTGAACGTTATCACGAAGGCGACGTGGTTTCCGCCACGGTCAACCGTTTAGCCGATTTCGGAGCCTTCGCCGAGATCGAGCCGGGGCTGGATGGACTTATTCACATTTCCGAGATTTGCACACGGCGGATTTCGCATCCATCCGAGGCCATCTCGGTGGGCCAGCAGGTGAAGGCCACGATCACCCGGCTGGATGTAGACAAGAAGAAAGTGGGTCTTTCGATCCGCGCTTACGAGGAGATGGGCGATACCCGTGACTCACGCCCCATGCGCGAGCCGGAACCGGAAACCCTTTCAGACTTTGGGCAGCTGTTGAGCTCGGCCCTGGGGAAAGACCGGGGCAAGCATCGAGAGCCCTGACAGCGAGTTGGTATGTGATCCCCGGGACGCCGGTTCGGTGTCCGGGCCCACGCAAGGAAGGCTCCGAACCTGGTCAGGCCTTGACGGGAGCAGCCATAAGGAGAACCACCTGTGCCGTGGTCTACCCGGATGCCGAACTGGCGTCCCGGTTGATTGGATGAGGTCGGTTGTTTCGTAAAGATTGACAAGAGGTCTTGCTTTCTTATACTCGACAGGTTCGACATGGAGCCGCCTGTCAAGGTCGGCTCCTTTTTCTTTGCCACGGCCGTGAAGGAACATGGTCACCCTTGGTCTCACCTCGGCTGTGGCGTCCCATAGGAGGCAGTGGAATCCATGCGTGCGGTACCGCTTTGGAAGTGGATGGTTATTCTCTTTTCCGTACTGGTAGGGGTGTATTACCTCTACCCATCCTTTGTTTGGTACCGTTATCCGCCCGATATCCGGAATGCTGTGGATCCCAAGACTCCGGAAATCCTGGCGATTGACCAGCAATTAGCCGAAATCCGTTCGGCTACCGGAGAAGCCCGTAGCGAAACCGCGATCAAAGAACTGGAGACCGAACGTCAGGAACTGACCGATAGTCTCCATAGATTACGGAAGCGTGCCCTGCCGTTGGGTCTGGATCTAGCCGGCGGTATGCATGTGGTGCTTGAAATCGCGGAGGCCTCGGGAACTGAGAAGAGCGCCAAACCCAGGGTTCAAAACGAACAATTGGCGGGGATGCAAACCCTTCTCGATCAGGCGCTCACCGTCTACCGCGCCCGTATCGATAAACTTGGCTTGACTGAACCCGTGGTGGAGAAGCAGCCCCCCAATCGCATCTTGATTCAGATCCCGGGTGTGAAGAATCCGGATGATGTCCTTGGGATCCTGCGCGCTACCGCGCGTCTGGTCTTCAAGTTGACCGCCCCTCCAGACCTCTTTACCCGTACCATTGATGCCGTCATCCGGGCCAATCCAGCTCTTGAGGACAGATTACGTCCCCGCTCAGATTCGGTTCAGTCCGAGGTTGCCGAGGAGGATGTCGCCAGTGTCAGCCGTGCCCTCAAAGCCAGCGCCATGGAGGTTCCGCCGGGGTACTCCTTCATGTGGGGACCTCTCGAGGTCACCAAGGAAACGGGCCGCAAATTTAGAATCCTCAGCCTGATCGAGGAAAAAACCCAGATGGGTGGTGAAACCCTGACCCGGGCCAATGTTGATTTCCAGACCGGTGTGGTCACTCAGCCGATTGTCTCTTTTGAGTTCAACCGGGATGGTACCGCGCAGTTCGCCCGCATCACTACAGAGAATGTTCACAAGAATCTCGCGATCATTCTGGATGGCGTCGTCTACTCGACTCCGACCATCAAAGGGCCAATCACGGGTGGCAATGGCATGATTGAGGGTTCTTTCACCACCGAAACCGCCGCCGCCTTGGCGATTGTCATGGAGGCGGGTGCTCTCAAGACCGATGTACGTATCATCGAAAACCGTTCAATCGGCCCCAGCCTGGGGATGGACTCTATCACGCAAGGTTTCACCGCGGCCACCTGGGGATTGGTGGTTACCGTTGTGTTCATGATTGTGTATTACGCCTTGGCGGGTGTCTTTGCGGATATCGCGCTCTTACTGAACCTGTTCCTGTTGATTGCCTCGATGGCCATGCTGCAGGCGAGTCTGACGCTCCCTGGTATCGCTGGTATCATTTTGACTATCGGTATGTCGGTGGATGCCAACGTGCTGGTATTCGAGAGAATGCGCGAGGAGATCAAGGGGCGCGCGGCCGGTTTGGCGGCAGCCGCTGTTGATCGTGGTTATAGCCGGGCCCTCTCGGCCATCTTGGATGGTAACCTCACCACCATTCTGACCGCATTGATCTTGATGCAGTATGGAACCGGACCGATCAAAGGTTTTGCCATCTCGCTGACTGTCGGTCTGATTATCTCCATGTTCACCGCCCTTTTCGTGACGCGTGTCTTCCAGGATTGGCGCGCGGTGGGACGCAAGAACGAGGATCTCTCTCTTGGTTCGTTGCGCTTCATGGAGAACACGCAGGTTGACTTCCTGAAACTTGCGCCAGTCTTTATGGCTGTGTCGGCCGTGGTAATCGTGGTCACGATGAGCTATACCCTGTTCAACTGGTCAAAGATCCAGGGACTGGAACTCACCGGTGGTACCATGGTCCGGATTCACTTTGAACAGCCAACAGATATCGAGAAGATCCGTGGCCAACTGACCAACGATCTCAAACTCGAATCCGCCTCAATTCAGGAACTCGGCTCTGAATCCAAGGAGTTCATCATCCGTGTTAAGAAGGGCACGACTATCCCGGAGGATCAATCAGTGGTTCAAGTTCTTCCTGACGATGGCAGCACGGGTGAACGCATGACCACTGGGGTGATCCGCACCCGTGGGGATGAACCCGAGGTGGATCTCGGGAATTACATTGTGGCCGGACTGGATAAAGTCAATGACCAATTCAAGGTCAGCATCGTGGGAATGGAATCCTTCGCGGCTTCCTTCGGAGGCGAGATGGCTTCCAAGGGCTTGATCGTGGTGATCCTCTCGTGGGTCGCCATCCTGGTCTATGTGTCCTTCCGGTTCCAGTTTGCCTATGCCGCCGCCGCTGTGGTGGCATTGGTGCACGATGTACTTATCAGCCTTGGAATGCTTGGGTTTGCGCATGTCTTTGGTGTTCCGCGCGAACTCAACCTGACGGTCATCGCGGCCTTGTTAACCATCATCGGTTACTCGGTTAATGACACCATCGTTATCTTTGACCGCATCCGTGAGAACCGCCGGGGTAGCCGTGAATCACTGCGCGAGATCATCAACAAGAGTGTGAACCAAACTCTCTCGCGTTCGATCATCACCAACATGACCGTACTGATGGTGGTGGCGCTCTTGTTCTTGTTCGGTGGCGATGTGATCAATGACTTCGCTTATGTGCTCTTGATCGGTTCGATATCGGGAACTTATTCCACCATCTTCATTGCGGGTTACCTGCTCTATTATTGGCAGGGCCGTAAGGAGACCTTGCGTGCAAAGGCGTGAGCAACCGCATGGGCCGCGTCAACATGTGCAGCTGGTGCGAGAATCCTTTCTCGCACCAAGGAAACAAAGGGGATGGCAATCCCTACTAGATTGTGTCGAGAAAGGATTCTCGACACAGCGTGAGCATGGTGATTTCAACTGGCCCTGGGGTCCTCCTCCAGGGCCAGTTCCATTTTATAGCAGCCTGTTGAATAAGAGCGTGACCGTGGATTCCCGCCTTCGCGGGAATGACAGAATTGGCGAAATTCCTCGGTAATCGTCATTCCCGCGAAGGCGGGAATCCACAGTGCCAACAGAACTTCGAGTTATTCAACGGGCTGATAGTGGGTTTCTCTCCACTATGGAATTGCACAATCCGGGGTTTCACTATGCTAAGTTATTTCTTTCGCATAGCGTTGACCCAACTTGATTGCATGGTATAGTGTCCTCCGTTTACTTTTCAGCTGACAAAGGAGGGATTGTCTTATTATGGCCGCCCTACAGGATCTGTACACGGCGATTCTCGAAGGTAATGCAAGTCTCGCGAAGACTGTCACTCAGCAACTCATCGATGCGGGCACCGATCCCCAGGAATTGTTGAACCAGTCCATGATTCCGGCGATGGACGAGGTGGGACGCCGGTTTGAGGTGAATGAGTATTTTGTCCCCGAGCTACTCATTGCGGCCCGAGCGATGAAAGGTTCGCTTGAGATCGTAAAGCCGCTGTTGGTGGCGGGTGGCCTGGAGCCAGTCGCACGCGTGGCGATCGGCACGGTCAAGGGGGACCTTCACGATATCGGGAAGAACCTGGTGGCCGCGATGTTGGAAGGGGGCGGATTTGAAGTGATCGACCTCGGTGTCGATGTTCCCCCCGAGAAGTTCATCCAAGCGGTCAAGGAGAAGAATGCGACAGTCGTCGCGCTCTCCGCGTTGTTGACCACCACCATGCCGGCCATGGGAACCACGATCAAGGCTCTCGAGGAGGCCGGTGTCCGTAAGAATGTGAAGGTGATCATCGGCGGCGCCCCGATCACTCAACAGTATGCCGACCAGATCGGCGCGGATGGTTATAGTGACAACGCTAATGGGGCGGTCACCATCGCGCGTAAACTGGTGGGCTCGGCGGCTTAAGGAGTATTGGTTTCCAATCTGCTTTCCGAGACAACGTCTCCTGGGAGGCTTTTACTTATTCGACAGGCCCGGTGGCTCATTCGTTGTGAGGGCGGGGGTGCAAGTGATGCCCTCCGGATGAGCTACCGGGCCGTTTCTTTTCTATTCACTTCCAACATCTGCATGGCCACCCCAGAGACAACCGGATACATCACGCGAATACGAGAGGAGTATGGACTTTGATCATGAATGCCCGCGAACGATACATCGCTACCATGCACTACCAGCCCAGGGACCGTTGCCCGGTCATGGACTTCGGCTTCTGGAATGAGACCATCACAATCTGGGAACGATATGGCTTGCCCAAAGGGGTTAACACCGATCAGTTTTTCGGTATGGACCCTCAATGGCTATTCTGCGGTGGGAATACTCAACTGGTGCCTGGTTTCCCCGAGGAAGTATTAGAGGATAAAGGTGAAACCGAGATAGTACGGGCTGGCGATGGAGTGGTGATCGAGCGGGGTAAGTTCCTGGGTTCGATCCCGCGTCACCTAGACCATGCCCTCAAAGACCGTGACTCTTGGGAGAAGCTCTTCAAACCCAAGCTACGTCCCGATGACCCCGCACGTTTCCCCGCCGGGGAGGAGTGGAAGGCGATGGTGGCCGAGTGGACCCGTCCTGACCGTGACTACCCGCTCTTCATCGGGGCTGGCTCACTATATGGAGTTCCGCGTAACTGGTTCGGTCTGGAGCGGATCTCCGAGATTGTATATGACGACCGCCCGCTCTTCGAGGAAATCGTGGAAACCATGGCGGATGTAACCATTGCCGTGCTCGAAAAGATACTTGCGGCGGGAGTCCGTCCGGAGGCGGCCTCGATGTGGGAGGACATGTGTTACAACTCTGGCCCGCTCCTTTCTCCCAAGATGTTCAAGGAGGTTCTGGTTCCGCACTACAAACGCATTACCTCCACGCTGAACCGGTATGGTGTCGATATCATCTTTCTCGATTGTGATGGTAAGATCGATGCCCTCGCGCCACTGTGGCTGGAGTCGGGTGTCAACACCATGTTCCCCATCGAGATCGGCACCTGGGGCGCGGATCCCTATGCCTTCCGCAAGCAGTATGGGAAAGAGATGCGGTTAATGGGTGGCATGGACAAGCACATCTTGGCCCAGTCGAAAGAGGCCATCACCCGTGAAGTCGAGAGACTCGCACCACTGGTCGAGGAGGGCGGTTTCATCCCCATGCCCGATCACCGCGTGCCCCCGGATGTACCGCTCGGCAACTACATCTACTATGTTGAGGAGATCAAGCGTGTCTGGGGCAAGGGATTGCCCAACCTGCTTCCCACCGGCGTCATCGATCCCAATGCCCCCAAGGCCCGCGCTACGCTCTATACCTGGACCACGGGAGATTGAATACCATGAACTCGAAAGAACGGTTCCTGAGCGCCATGCAGTACAAAGGATATGACCGTCCACCCACTCATCACTACGGCACACCGGAGATCAACCAGGAACTCATGGAGGCCCTCCATGTCCCGGATTATGACTCCCTGATGCTCAAGCTTGGCGATGACCTCCGGTCTATCGCGCCAAGATATGCCGGCCCGGAGCTGCGCGTGTTCCCCGATGGCACCTGGGAGGGGCTCTGGGGCGAACGCTATACCCATTACAACTTTGGCCAGGGAACCTACCCCGAGGCCTGCTATCTCCCCTTTGAGAAGGTGACCGAGGTGGAGGATCTTAAGAACTTCCGGATGCCCTCGGCTGATTGGTATGACTACTCGCATATCAAGGAAGACTGCGAGCGTTTACAAGATTATGTGCTGTACATCGAGGGGGCGGGCACGCCGGACTTCATGAATAGCATCGCGCGATGCCGTGGAGTGACCCAGGTTTTGTATGATGTAGCCACCAGTGATCCCGTTTATCTCGAGCTCTGTAAGCAACGCTACGAGTTCTTCTATGAGGTCATTGAACGCACCCTTCAGGCCGCCGGGGGGATGGTGGATGTGGTCTGTCTGGGTGAGGATCTGGGCAACCAAGGTGGGATCATGATCAGCCCCAAGAAGTATGACGAGCTCTTCGCCCCTTACATGAAGGAACTCTTCGCCTTGACCCACAAGTACAACGCGCGTGTGATGATGCACAGTTGTGGCAGTGTGCGTGATCTGCTCCCACGTCTGATTGAACTGGGGTTGGATATCCTGGAGGTGGTGCAGGTGGATGCCGCCAAGATGGATATCCGCGAGCTGCACCGTGACTTCTACAAGAAGGTGGCCTTCTGCGGGTCGATCAGTGTCCAGAGCACCTTGCCTTTTGGAACCCGTGAGGATGTCATCCGCGAGGTCGAGTTGCGTAAGGAGCTCTTCCATGAGGGTGGGATGATTATCGCCCCGACCCATGCGATCCAGGTGGGTACCCCAGTCGAGAACATCCTCGCCATGTATGAAGCCATAGGGAGTTTTTCACCAGAATGCGTTTGAAAGTGATCAGTTGTGAGGTGTTTTACCGTGAGATCTGCATGGCGGTAGCACGTTCGGTGAACCGGGTGGATATGGAGTTCCTGCCCAAGGGGCTGCATGACATCGGCGCGAAGGGAATGCTCGAGCGGGTGCAGGCCGCTCTCGATGCCCAGGATGAGTCGCGTTATGACGCCATCCTTTTCGGATATGGGCTGTGTAACAACGGTTTGAATGGCCTTCAAGCCCGTGGGCTGCCGGTGGTGATCCCCAAGGCGCATGACTGCATCACTCTCTTTTTGGGCAGCAAGGAGCGTTACCGTGAATACTTCGACTCCCATCCCGGGGTCTACTTCCTCACCTCGGGTTGGATCGAACGGAGCGCTATCCCGGATGATCTCCATGATTTGACTATTGAACACCAGATGGGAGCCGACCGGACCTTTGAAGAACTGGTCGAGAAGTATGGCGAGGACAATGCCAAGTTCCTCTATGCGGAACTCTATGATCTGACCCGTAATTATGGGCAGTTCACTTATATCGAGATGGGCATTGAGCCAGATGGTCTCTTCGAGGATCAAGCCCGCGAGCAAGCTGGGGAGCGTGGCTGGACCTTCGAGAAGGTCCAGGGCGATCCCGCACTGGTCCAGCGCCTGGTAGATGGCCCCTGGGATGAGAGTGCTTTTGTGGTTCTACAACCAGG
Organism: uncultured bacterium; assembly: GCA_964422415.1. Lineage (GTDB taxonomy): Bacteria > Hinthialibacterota > Hinthialibacteria > OLB16 > OLB16 > OLB16. The sequence continues at coordinate 11,845 of CAYRBI010000175.1, forward strand.
AGAAAAACTGAAGGCTACTTACGACGCGGATGTCATCGCCAAGGAGGGAACTGGACCATGAACGACCTTGAACGTTTCATTGCGTGTATGGATTACCAGCCGCGTGACCGCTGCCCTAACCATGAACTGGGGGTCTGGCCACAAACCAGTGAGCGCTGGTTAAAAGAAGCCCCCCAGGAGGCATCTCTTTTTTCGTGGAACTGGTTTGTCCGTGAGGATTACCTCCAGTTGGACCGCCGTGAGTATATCTCAGTCAACTATGACTTCATTCCTCCCTTTGAAACCGAGGTTCTCGAGGAAACCGGGGAGTATGAAGTCATCCGGAATGGTAAAGGGATCGTGACCCGCGCCCTCAAAGAGGGAACTGTGAGTGGCGGGCGTATGTGCATGGATCAGTTTCTTGACTTCCCGGTGAAAACACCCAGGGACTTCGCGCAGGTGAAGAAGCGGTTGGTCCCTGCCCTTGCGGAGCGCTACCCAGCGGATCTCGGTACTCAGATTGAGGCTTGGTCAAAGCGGGATTACCCCTTGGTGCTCGGGGTCAACTGCGCCGCCAATGGGTTTTACTGGCGTGCCCGTGAGCTCATGGGAACCGAGGCCCTCTCCTATGCCTGGTATGATCAGCCGGAGATGATGCACGAGATGATGGAGACCTATGCCGAGCTCATCATCGAAACCAGCCGTCCGGTTCTGGAGAAGATACAGGTGGAGTATTTCGTGCTTAATGAGGATATGTCCATGAAGAATGGGCCGCTTTTGAGCCCGGCGACTTACCGTAAGTTCATCCTCCCGCATCTCAAGCGCCTGGTGGAGTTCCTCCGCAAGCATGGAACACGGTATATCGCGGTGGATAGCGATGGGGATCCCACGGCGCTGGTTCCCTTGCTGCTGGAGGGGGGAGTGGACACTCTCTGGCCGATGGAACGCGCCTCGAATGTGGATCCTTGTGTGCTCCGGCGAAAATTTGGTAAAAACCTGCGTTTGTGGGGCGGAGTGGATAAACGGATTCTGCCACTGGGGAAAGAGGCCATCCGTGCGCATTTGCTCGAACTCGCACCCTTAGTCGAGGAAGGTGGCTTCATCCCCACCATCGACCATACCGTACCACCGGATGTCTCTTGGGATAACTGGCGGCACTACATGGATCTGAAGTGGAGGCTGTTGCGTGGGGAACTCTAGTAGCCTGTTGAATAAGAGGGTGATCTTGGATTCCCGCATTCGCGGGAATGACAGAATAGGCGAAATCACTTGGATATCGTCATTCCCGCGAAGGCGGGAATCCACGGTGCCAACAGAACTTCAAGTAATTCAATGGACTGCTCGGAGTGGTTTGTACTGCGTGCATGGTCTGACCCCCCACCCCAGCCCTCCCCCACAAGGGGGGAGGGAGTTGTATGTTGTTCACGCTTTAGCGTGTGTTTGCCCCC